>JBJOGJ010000279.1:0-4888 GCA_046048295.1 Pseudomonadota bacterium
CGCCCGCGCAGCCTCCCCGGCATCGTTGGCGTCGTAGAGAATGAGGGGATGCAGGTTGCCGTCACCGGCATGGAATATGTTGGCAACCGCCAGGCCATGCTTGTCGCAGATAGCCGAGATCTCGACGAGCACGCTGGCGAGCTGGCCGAGCGGTATGGTGCCGTCCATGCAGTAGAATTCAGAAATGCGGCCGACAGCGCCAAAGGCGGCCTTGCGGCCCTTCCAGATGCGCGCGCTCTCGAGTGCGTTCTGGCTGATGCGCACGGTGCTCGGCGCATACGGCCGCGCGATCTCCTGGATGCGCGCCAAGGTCTGCTGGATCTCCTCCTCCGAACCTTCCGCCTCGACGATCAGCAGCGCCTCGACGTCAAGCGGATAGCCGGCCTTGGCGAACTCCTCGCATACCTTGATGGCGGGCCGATCCATGAACTCGATGGCGACCGGGATAATGCCGGCACCGATGATGGCGGCGACGCAACCGCCAGCCGCTGCACTCGAGGGAAAACCGAGCAGCATGGGCCGCGCGCCCTCCGGCGATTTCAGGATCCGCACGGTCGCCTCAGTGACGATGCCGAGCTGGCCCTCCGAACCGACGAGCAGCGCCAGGAAATCGAAGCCGCCAGAATCGAGATGACCGCCGCCAATCTCGACGATCTCGCCATCCATGAGCACGACCTTGAGGCCGAGCACGTTGTTGGTCGTGACGCCGTACTTGAGGCAGTGGGCACCACCCGAATTCATGGCGAGATTGCCGGCGAGCGTACAAGCCAGCTGGCTCGATGGGTCGGGGGCGTAGAAGAAGCCCGCCGCCGAGACGGCATCGGTGATGGCGAGGTTGGTGATCCCGGTCTCCACACGCGCCGTGCGGTTCTCGTAGTCGATCTCGATGACCTTGTTCATGCGCGAGATGCAGAGCACGATGCCGTCCTCCGACGGCAGCGCGCCACCGCACAGCGAGGTGCCGGCGCCGCGCGGAAACACCTTCACAGCGGCGTTGTGACAATAGGCCAGAACCTCGGAGACCTGCGCCGTCGTGGTCGGCAGGACGACTGCGAGCGGCAGGCGGCGATATGTTGTCAGCGCATCCGTTTCGTAGGCCTTGCGACCGATCTCGTCGACGATGACCGCGTCGCGGCCGGCAATCCTCTGAAGGTCGGCAACAATCTCCTTGCGCCGCTTGAGGACGGTAGGGTCCGGGGGCAAGAGCGGTATGGCTGTCATTGGCGCGTCCTGGCGGGCGAACTGGCTCTGATACCTATGCCCTACCGGTTGTAGTTAACGGGATCAATAGCCTGCGCGGAAACCTCGATTATCAACTATCTGGAAAATCAATTGTGCATTGAAAAGTTTTTGACGACGAATCTTCGTCATTTAGGAAGGTAATCTAGTGGCCAGGGATGACTGTCGCCCTGCAACGCTTGAAGTGACCGGAGGACCATCCGTGACGGCAATCAGTGACCTGGATATCTTCGCGCGGGTCGCCCGCACAGGCAATATGTCGGCCGCCGGCCGCGAGATGGGGCTTTCCCCCGCCGTCGTCTCGAAACGCGTCAGCCTTCTGGAAGAGAGGCTCGGCGCACGGCTGTTCCAGCGCACGACACGGCAGCTCACGCTGACGGAAACGGGAGAGGGCTATTACAAGCGCGTCGTCGACATCCTCAGCCTCGTCGAAGAAGCCGAGGACTTCGTCAGCCGCCGCAATACGAACCCGCGTGGCGTGCTCAAGGTGACGGCGCCGACCTCATTCAGCCGCAAGCACATCGCCCCCTACCTGCCGGAATTCTTCCGGAAGTATCCCGACATCGAACTCGACCTGCATCTGACCGACAACATGGTCGACATCATCGGCGACGGCTTCGACCTGGCCATCCGGATCGGCGAACTGGAGGATTCCTCCCTCGTCGCCCGCAAGCTGGCGCCCGACACGCGGGTGATCTGCGCCTCGCCGGAATATCTCGCCGCGGCAGGCACGCCACGCACGATCGAAGATCTGGAGCGGCACAACTGCCTCTCGGCCGGGGCCCAGGACTTCTGGCGCCTGGAAGGCCCCGAGGGCCAGGTGCAGCACCGCCTGCGCGGAAACCTGCGCTCCAACTCGGCTGAGTTCGTGCGGGAGGCCCTGATCTCGGGGCTTGGTGTCGGCCTGCGCGGAACCTGGGACGTCGGGCCCGAACTCCTTGCGGGCACGCTCAAGGTTGTGCTCCCACAGTACCGCGGCTCCAGCAATGTCGCGATCTACGCAGTATATCCCTGCCGCGAGTTCCTGCCCGAAAAGGTCAACGTTTTCATCGAATACCTTGGGCAGCTCTACGGCATGGACCCGTACTGGAACGCCGGCATGGACATCGCAACGCTGGCCGCAGCCAACGATACGTCACCGAAGGAAAAAAAAGCCAAAGCCGGCGACGTTCCCTCAGCGAAGCGGCGTAAGAGCGCAGGGCGTCTCGTGTCCTGATTGCCTATAACCCTAACCTCAGGGGGCCAGCTCACCGGAACAATCAGCTGTCCGTCGCAATTCGGTGTCTGCCCCCACTCAATCATTCCCGCCGGTTGGGGCGGAGCAGAAAGGGAGAGGTCATCCGAATGAAGATCGCCGTTCGCATGCTGGCCAGTGCAGCAGCTTTCATCGCCGTCGTGCCCTTTGCCACCGCACAGGACGCGGAAAAGGGCGCCACCGTCTTCCGCCAGAAGTGCTTCCAGTGCCACCGCGTGGGCGCCGGCGCCAAGAACCTCATCGGCCCACAGCTCAATGGCGTCGTCGGGCGGGCGGCAACTTCGGTGCAGGGCTTCAACTACTCGCCGATACAGCGCAAGAAGAAAGCGGAAGGGCTTGTCTGGACGCCTGAGAACCTCGACAAGTACCTGGAGTCGCCACGCAAGTTCATGCCAGGCACGCGCATGGCATTCGTCGGCCTGCCGAAACCGGATGACCGCCAGAACATCATCGCGTACCTGAAGACGTTCAACGAGAAGGGCGAGAAGGTCGCCGGCAAGTGACGCAAGTCCGCACGTGACGTCGGCCTGCTGGCGTGGAATAACCGGGCAATGTCTCGAACCGCGTCTGGTCCAATGTCCCGCAAACCGTCGGTCGGCCTTTTCGTCACCTGCCTCATCGACCTGATGAGGCCATCGGTCGGCTTCGCGGCGGCGCGGCTTCTCGAAGCTGCCGACTGCGAAGTCGTGGTGCCCGTGGGGCAGACGTGCTGCGGGCAGCCCGCCTTCAACGCGGGCGATCCGGATACCGCCAAGACACTCGCGCGCCAGACCATCGCCGCGTTCGAGCGGCACGACTACGTGGTGGCGGCATCCGGCTCGTGCGCCGGTATGCTGAGGCGCCACTATCCCGATCTCCTTGCCGACGACGAAGCATGGAACGCACGGGCGTTCGCATTCGCGGAGAAGGTGCATGAACTGACGGCGTTCCTCGTCGACGTGCGCGGCATGGAAAGCGTCGAAGCCAGCTTCGATGGCCGCATCGTCCTGCACGACAGCTGCTCGGGACTGCGCGATCTCGGCGTTTGCGATCAGCCACGGCGGCTGCTCTCTTCCGTCGCCGGCGCGACGGTTTGCGAAACAGACGAAGCCGAACGGCAGACCTGTTGCGGTTTCGGCGGCACGTTCGCGGTGAAATATTCCGACATTTCGACCGCGATCGCCAACCGCAAGTGCGCCGCGCTCAAGGCGACAGGCGCCGAACTCCTGGTGTCGTGCGACCTTGGCTGCCTGTTGCACGTGGCGGGCAGGCTCAGACGGCAAGGCGCAACGCTTAGTGCACGCCATATCGCAGAGGTGCTGGCCGGCGAACTCACCGCCCCGCCCATCGGAGAGACCTGAGGATGGAGCCCGCCACCGAGGAGTTCAGGGCGCGCGCCCAGCAGGCCCTCGCCGACAAGAGGTTGCAGACAGCCCTGGGAGGCCTCAGAGGCGGGCTGGTGGCGCAGCGGACGGCCGCCCGCCAGCGCCTGCCAGAATTCGATGCCTACCGTACTACGGCGCGCGACATACGCGACCGCACGCTTGCCCAGCTGGACCATCACCTCGAGACATGGGAGCGCAATGCCGTTGCCGCTGGCGCCAAAGTGCACTGGGCAGCGACCGCGGAAAGCGCGCGCGAGACCGTGCTCGCAATCTGCAAGGCAGCCGGCGCCCGGACCATCGCCAAGGGCAAGTCGATGATCACGGAGGAGATCGGCCTCAACGCGCATCTCGAAGCCGCCGGGCTCGAGGTCGTGGAAACGGATCTCGGCGAGTACCTGGTCCAGATCCGCGGCGAAACGCCGAGCCACATCATCGCGCCAGCCATCCACCTGACGCCTGCTGACGTCGAAGCGGACTTCCGCCGCCATCACCCGGAGCTTCCGCAGGAGCGCGTACTCGACACGCCAGCCGCCATGGTCGCCGAGGCGCGCCACGTCATGCGCGACGCGTTTGCACGCGCCGACGTCGGCATCACGGGCGCCAACTTCCTCGTCGCCGAGACCGGTTCATCCCTGATCGTGACCAACGAGGGCAACGGCGATCTCGCGCAATCGCTGGCCCGGGTACATATCGTGGTGGCTTCCATCGACAAGGTGGTGGCGACGCTGGCCGATCTCAGCGTCCTGCTGCGCCTGCTCGCCCGGTCCGCCACCGGCCAGGAATGCACCACCTACACGACGCTATCGACCGGGCCGCGGCGCGGCGGCGATCCGGACGGGCCCGAAGCCTACCATGTCGTCGTGCTGGACAACGACCGCAGCGCGCTGCTCGGGACGGAACTACGCGAGGCGCTACGCTGCATCCGGTGCGGCGCGTGCATGAACCACTGCCCGGTCTACGAAGCAGTTGGCGGGCATGCCTATGGATGGGTCTATCCGGGCCCGATCGGCGCGGTGATGACGCCGGCGCT
>JBJOGJ010000280.1:0-4847 GCA_046048295.1 Pseudomonadota bacterium
CCATCGGCGAGCGTCTTGCAGCGGACAAGGGGCACAAGATCAAGGCCGTCTGCGTCTGTCACAACGAGACGGCGACCGGGGTCACGAGCGACCTCGTGGCCGTGCGCAAGGCGATCGATGCTTCAGGGCATCCGGCGTTGTTCATGGTCGATGGCGTGTCCGCCATTGCTAGCATCGACTTTCGCATGGACGAGTGGGGGATCGACATTGCCGTGTCCGGCTCACAGAAGGGCTTCATGCTGCCGGCCGGGCTGGCGCTGGTTGGCGTCAGCCAGAAGGCGATTGCCGCCATGGAGAGTGCGCAGTGCCCGCGCGGTTTCTACGATATCCGCGACATGCTGAAGATGAACGATGGCGGCTATTTCCCCTACACGCCCGCCACGACGCTGCTGCATGGGCTCAATGCTTCCTGCGACATGCTGCTTTCGGAGGGCCTGGAGAACATCTACCGGCGCCATGCCTACATCGCCAACGGCGTCAGGGCTGCGGTGGCGGCCTGGGGCCTGGACCTCTGCGCCAAGGATCCCAAGTGGTACTCGAATACGGTCTCGACGATCATGGTGCCCGAGGGCATCAACGCCGGCGAAGTCAATCGCATTGCCCACCAGCGTTACAACCTTTCGCTGGCGGGTGGCCTCGGGCAATTGATGGGGCGGGCGTTCCGCATCGGGCATATGGGCTGGACCAACGAGTTGATGACGCTGCAGGCCATCGCCGGCAGTGAGCTCGCCATGCATCAGGCCGGCATCAAGGTCGAATTTGGTGCGGGCGTTGCCGCGGCGCAGAAGTGCTACGCCGACTGATTATTCGGCATCGTCTGGGTGCATCACTTCCTGACGTTTATGGAGATCGCGGTACGCGCCTGCGGTACAGGCCAAGCGAACGGCCGCGCTGTTGCGCGAATTGTCTCACGGCGCCAGCGCCAACGCCAGCGGCCGCGCCACTTGATGCGCTGGCGCACGCGTCGGTAGCGGGGACGACTTGCCTTGGCGTGGCGCATTCGTGCGGCCTCATGCCCAAGATTGTTGCGCAGGAACTCCGACCAGTTTCCGAGCACGGTAAAGCGTAGCCTGTCGAAGTCGTGCTCGATGCCGTCGACGGGGTGGTCGGTGTCATTGCAGATGCCGACCATCGTCTCGCGGCCCGGTCTCTTGAACTTGAGGCGATAGGCGCCCTTCTCGGGCGGAATGCGCACCACTTGTCCGGGTTCGACTAGATTTTCCCGCTGGAAGTCATTTGGGAAGATCACGGTGGCAATTCCGTCCGGCTCTACGTTGACGATCGTCAGGTGGCAGCGCTTTCTGCTTCTCGCGATCACGGTCAGTGGCTGGCCGGCGCGTGCGGCAGGGGTGCGGAGCGAGATTTGCAGGTGAGCGTCTGCACTCTCCGATGGTTCTGCCGTTCGTTGCCGCGCGCCGGCCGGCTCAAGTCCCGCGATCCAGTTTCGGACCTGGGCGATCTCTTCGCCGGACGGCAGCAGGCCCTTCTTCTCGCGCTCGCTGGAGAAGGGGGGCATCGCACCGCTGGCCATCATAGCATAGAGCACCGATTGATCCGGCAGGCCGGGGCGAACCCATTTGCGGTCGAGGGCGAGGCGCTGGACGTTGGCGATGTCCAGCGGTTCCTTTGCGTCCTTGCCGGAGCCGTGGCACTCGCCGCAGTGGCGTGTGAGGACGGCGCCCGCCGTGGCTGCGGTGCCGGCGCCTTCGCCTTGCACGGCTGGCTCGGGCGGCGGTCGCTGGGGGGAAATCGGCGGTGCTGGCGGGGGCTGGGCTACGGCCCCCCGCTCCCCGGCGGCAGCCAGGAGAACGGCGCCTAGCAGTGCAAGCGCCGGGCCGGTCTTGAGCACGCGTTTCGACACCGCCCCTCCTGCCAACTGAAGTCGTTGGTCCATGCATGGCCACAAGCATAACTTTGGACATTGAATCAATAGCAAATTCAAAGACTGACAAAGTGGATGGAATTGGTAAATCAAATATTTATACATATGAACAAAGTATTAAATTTACGATTTGTCAGTTAAACTTGTTGTCCGGTTGGGTTTGACTTGGTTGGGTAATTCCGTTACACAATATTCATCTGATCGTTTAACCAGAGCACTGCGACAGTTAACCCTACGGACGGACCATGGATCTGCAAACCCAAAAGCTCTCCGGTAGCGGCGCCACGCGCCTTACCAGGATCCTCGCTTTGTCCTGCTTCGTTGTCGCTTGTGCTCTGCTGGCGAGCTCATTGGCGTTCACCTCCAAGGCGCATATCGGACTGGATGCATCTCTCATGCACAAGCCGATGAGCGCCAGCGTCTGACAGATCCGACTTCCGACACTTACTCCCATACTCCCACACTCTCCTTGGCCCTCTTCCTTCGAAGAGGGCCTTTTTCTTTGTCGGCCTTGCCAGTGCGGTGCCGGATTGGTTACGAATCGGCCGGGCCCTTCGCTGCCCGCAAGGACAAAGAGAGATCGGGAGGAAGTGCATGCAACTTGTACGATGCGCCGCTGGCGCGCTTGGGCTGCTCGCGCTGGGCTTGACGAATTCCGCTGCCAGTGCGGTCGAGGACTTCTACAAGGGCCGGCAGATGAGCATCGTGGTCGGGCACCAGACCGGCACGGGCTTCGATCTCTACGCGCGCACGCTTGCCAAGTTCATGGGGGGCCACATTCCCGGCAAGCCGACGATAATCGTCCAGAACATGACGGGTGCGAGCGGCCTCAAGTCTCTCAACTTCCTCGCCAAGGTCGCCCCAAAGGACGGCAGCGTCTTCGCCACGATGGTGTTCTCGGCCCCCTTCGAGCCGCTGATGGGTGAGGGCAAGGGACTTTTCGATGCCACCAGGTTCCTCTGGATCGGCAACATGGACAGTTCGGTCAGCATCTTCGGCGTGTCCAGGAAGTCCGGCGTGAAGCGGTTCGAGGATCTGTTCCAGAAGGAGATCGTTGTCGGCGGGACCGGCCGCGCCGGACCGCTCAATCAGGTTCCGAACGCGCTGCGCAATCTTCTGGGCGCGAAGATCAAGGTGGTCACCGGCTACAAGGGTTCGGCGAGCGTCAAGATCGCCATCCAGCGCGGCGAGCTCGACGGGGCGGCGGGCATCTCCTGGTCGACGATCAAGACCCAGTACCAGGACATTCGCAAGGAAGGCGACTTCAACATGATCCTGCAGGTCGGCCCGAAGCCGCATCCTGAGCTGCCGCAGGTGCGCCACGTCTATGACTTCGCGAAGACCGAGGACGACCGGCAGATCTTCGATCTCGTGTTCGGTGTGCAGGGTCTGGGGCGCGCCTTCATGGCTCCTGACGGGGTGCCTGCCGAGCGCGGCGCAGCGCTCCGCAAGGCGTTCGTCGACACCATGGCGGATAAGGCGCTGCGCGCTGAGGCGGACAAGATAAAGCTCGACCTCAACCCGCAGTCGGGCGAGGATGTCGAGGCATTCGTCAAGAAGATCTACGCCACGCCCAAGCGGGTCATCGTGCTTGCCCGCGATGCGATCAAGGGCGAAGGCGAGAAGTAGGTCGGGCGATCGACATTTGAACCTCGCGGCCCGGCGTGCCACCTGCCGGGCCATTTCGTTTGCAGGCATTTGATGGAAGCCTGCGGGAGATATTTGAGCTAGGTTCGGGAACACACGAGGCTGGCTCAGCCGGAATTTCAAAACGTCCAGTGGAGGGAAGTACATGCCCAAGAAGACGCTTCAGAATGTAACCGTGGCCGACGCCTATCTCGCCTTGATGGCGGACCGGGGCGTCGAGTATCTCTTCGCCAACGCCGGCACCGACTTTGCGCCGATGATCGAGGCGCTCGCCAAGGCGCAGGCCCTCGGTACGCCGCACCCCAAGCCCGTGACCTGCCCGCACGAGAACACCGCGCAGCACATGGCGATCGGCTACTTCCTGGCGACGGGGCGTCCGCAGCTCACCATGCATCACGTCAATGTCGGCACCGCCAACGCGATGAACGGCCTGCTCAACGCGGCCCGGGGCAATGTGCCGATCCTGTTCACTGCCGGGCGCACGCCGACCAACGAGGACACGCTCAAGGGGCATCGTTCGCTCGACATCCACTGGACGCAGGAGATGTACGACCAGGGCGGTATGACGCGCGAGAGCGTCAAGTGGGACTATGAGTTGCGCAATGGCGAGCAGCTCGAGGCCGTCGTCGATCGCATGCTTTCGGTTGCCATGAGCGAGCCGCGCGGTCCCGTCTACATGTCCCTGCCGCGCGAGGTTCTGGCACAGGAGATGGGCGAGTTCACCTATTACAGTCCGAGCCGCATGTACCGGCCCGCCGCCACCTCCGCTCCCGACGCCAATGCTCTCGACCAGGCAGCGGCTTGGCTCGCGAAAGCCGAAAACCCGGTGATCATCACGAACTGGGGCGGCCGCAACGCGGGCATCATGCCGGCGCTCGTGGACATCGGTGACAAGTACGCGATCCCTGTCGTCGAGTACCGCAATCGCTACGTCGCAATGCCGCCGCGCCACCCGATGCACCAGGGTTTCAATCCGGACCCGTTCGTGAAGAAGGCCGACGCCATCCTGGTCATCGACTGCGCGGTGCCGTGGCTGCCCTCGAAGGTGACCCCGTCTGAGAGCTGCAAGGTCGTCCACATGGCGCCCGATCCGCTCTACACCTTTGTGCCGATCAGGGGGTTTCCGGCCGATCTTGCCATTGCGTGCTCGACGGATGTTGGGCTGAGGATGCTTTGCGATGCTATGGCGCCGCATGCGAAGGCGAACGCCGCTCGTATCGAATCGCGCCGCAAGGAGATGACCGCGCGCCACGAGGAACTCGAAGCCGATTGGGCCGCCAAGCTGGAGAAGGGCAAGTCTGCCAACCCTCTGTCGGTT
>JBJOGJ010000281.1:0-4817 GCA_046048295.1 Pseudomonadota bacterium
TTGCCGGGCTCGGAGCAACCGGCGGCGGCGTACCGGGTGACGTCTACCCGAACGTGTCGACCGGAGTTCTCGCGCAAATCCAGCACCTCGTCGTCTATTCGGGCGAGCAGGTCGCGAGGCCGGTCGGGCATCGCACGCGGCTCAAGCAGGGGGACATCCTGAGGGCCAGTGCACGGGTCGCGGCGAGGCGCGCGGTCACGTTCCAGGACCTCGCAGGGCGTTGGGCGGCGGATCGGGCCTACGGGCGCACGATCAACGCGATCGCCAGACGCTTCTACACCAGCCACTGCCAGGAGGCCGGGAGCTCCATCGTCCGGCCAGCGCATGCTGCAAGCAACGGCGCTCCGCCGCTGCCGACGCGCCAGCGGACTGCCTCCCCGGTTGTAGTTCAAACGGTACCAAGGCCGGTGCTCCTGCGCCGAAGCCCGCAGGCACAGGCTGCGCTCCCACGGCCGGTGGCGCCAACTCCGCAGAGATCCATACACGCAGCGGCGGGCAACGAAGCTGCATCGATAGCCCCATTGCCGACCGACGTTGGCTCCACGCTTGTCACGCCTGCCGGCGGGTCAACTGAGGAAAACGGGCGCGCCCGAGATCTGGCCGCGTCAGCCAATGGCCCTGTCTCGCCTTTTGCGGGGGCCGCCGCCACCTTCCCAGCGCCGCCTGCTATCGCTCCCGCGGGCCGTTGGGCGGCGCCTGCACTGGGGACTTCCGGCATCGGCCCGGAAGGCAACTGACCTGCAATCCTAGATAGCATCAAAACAATCGCAATTTCGCCCACAGATGCTAATATCTCCACGCATATACTGTATTTCTCTCTTGCAGCCCAATTCGCGGGCGATTGTGCCAAGATCGATCGACGCATAATACTTTTTCGATTTGTGAAGGGGTTGCATGCATAATCGTCCTGTCATCGACCCACCTACAGCTGCAGGTTCGATGGCACGGAATGGTTGTCTGTAGGAGTGGCAACGATGAACAAGTCCGATAAGCGCAAGCTGACTATCGCCCTGGCGGTACTCCTCAGCGGGTCTGCATTCGCGTTCATCGACCGCGAGCACCTGACGAACCTCTGGAAGCCCACAAATGAAGCGCCAGCGACTGCGGACCCCGCCAGGAAGGCACCCGAAGTGGGCAAGGCCGCCGATGGGATCACTGCGATCTCGACGGATCGCAGCAAGCGCATTGAATTAGCAGCCGCTCACGGCGGCCCGAAGCTCGACCTGGCCCGAATCGATGCGAACGGCGCCTCGGTTCTGGCCGGTACAGGTAAGCCTGGCACTCGCGTATTGGTGGAAGCGGACGGAAAGAAAGTCGGCGTGGCGGCGGCCGATGCCAATGGCGAATGGGTTCTGGTAACCGACCATAAGTTTGCTTCGAAAGATCCAAAAATCAAGGTCAGCACCGCCGCGGGCGAAGCGACGATCGCATCTGCGGGGCAACTCGCAACTCCGGATCCGCAGAACAGGGCTGCAAACGAAGCGGACCGGCAACTCAGCACCTTGAAGCGGATGATCAAGACCGCGCGCGAGCAGGCCGAAGCCCAGCAACGTGCGATAAAGGCCGAAGAGCGCGAAATCGAAGCAAGGAGCGCAGAGCGTCAGGCCTCGCCTGCCGCCGGGCCCAACGGTGCCGCTCGGCAGCCAGACAAGGCCGGCACAGATGTCAGCAGGCAGAAAATGGCCGCGGCATCGATGGCCAGCACGAACTCGGAGAAGCCAGTCGCGGTGCCCGTCCCGATCGGCTTTGTCTACAAAGAAGCCGAATTTACCAGCAAGGGGCGGAGGGCGGCATCGCTGCTACTCGAGTACCTGAAGCTCAAGAACCCTGCCACGGTTACACTGACCGGTCATGCCGACGAGGTTGGCTCGCAGGAATTCAATATGGAGCTGTCGCGCAAGCGGCTTGAGACCGTTCGGGATTATCTCCGCAAAGGCGGTTTTTCTGGCGAGCCCAAGCTCATTCCAAAAGGCGAATCGGAGCCCTACCGGAATGTCGATCGCACACAGTTGACGGTAGAGACACTGCACGAACTCGATCGCCGCGTGGAACTCCAGCTGCACTGAGAACGCACTCGCGCTATCTGAGATCCCGGTTGCCGGCGTATCGTTTCGTCTGCACCGGGGTGATGCCGGCAATCTCGAGCACGAGCTTCCTGCGCACTGCCTCGCCGAAACTCGTCTTGCTGTCAGCGGTGACGACGAAGCTGCCAGGGCCGCCGATTATCGTTCTCGCAAAGGCACGCTCCAGGTCGTAACCGACAGATCGGCCGCAACCGATATCGCGGCATGCGATCGCCAGACCGTTGATCACGATTCCGGCCGCCAACGCTGCGGCGCGCGCCTCCGATACAGGTGGTCCGCTCCAACTGTTCGCGCTGTCACCCGAAAAATCGATCACCTTCCGCACACCCTGTATATCGTTGCTCTCGATCAGACTGTGCCCCTTGGCGATCGCCGCCCCGATCGCGTTGCGGCCCCAGGCTTTCTTGGGCTGCAAGCGAAGCGCATCGCCCAAGGCTTTCGCCGACGCCAGGTCGCTCACCATCGTCCAGGGAACAACGACGTCGATATTGTGCTCATCGCCCCACTCGACGAATGTGACTGCAATCCTGCGGTGAAAGCCGCTCGCAATTGCGCTCAACACGTCGCGGTGGGCGAAGGCGGCCGCGTAGCCTTCGCGCTGAAATCGCGTCTCGGCTTCATCTATGGACCCGGATGCATCGGCCAGCAGAACAAGCTCCAGATCGACCTTCTCTGCTGCCCTGACCGGCACACACAGCAGACAAGCAATGACCGATAAGATCAGAAAACGCGAAACCATGTCTTCACCTCTCCGGCGCTGCGAACACGAACGATCCGAGAAAGCTAGCCGCTCGGCGACGCAGACGCCAGCCCAGCATGATCACAACTCGTTGCGCTGCCCCTCCAGTCTCGGCTTGCACAAATGGCCGGCAGATCGGAAACTCGGGACCGGCGAAGCGAGTGGAGACGGAAACGGGTGCTGGGGGGATTTCTGGCGTTGCTGACAGCGGCGACGTTTGCCTTCAATAATGCATGTGCGCGACGCGCCGTCCTGAGCGGCACCGTCATCCAGGGGCTGATGATAACGGTGCCTTACGGCGTACCGTTCTTCCTGCTGGCGGCACTGGTTTCCGGTACGCTCGGCCAACTGTTCGCCATGAGCCAGGGCGCTGCGATCTGGTTCGCGCTTGCCGGTGTCACTCATTTCGCATGCGCACGATACTGCACCTACCGTTCTCATGGCGCCATCGGCGCAACCCTGGCGGCACCGGTCAGCCAGTTCGACATGGTAATCACACTGGCCTTGGCGTTGCTGGTGCTGGGTGAGTCGCTCACTCCGGTGCGAATCTTTGCAATTCTGCTGCTGATTGCCGGTCCTGGCATCGCGCGCCACAACCCATCGAGCGAAGGCGACGGCAAACCCGACAAGGCTAAACCGAAGTTCGAGCCCCGGCTAACCGAAGGGTACTTCTATGCCGCCCTGACAGCGCTCTTTCTCGGCGTGAGCCCGATCTTCGTCCGCCTCGGCATGCAGGAAATTGGGACTGCAGGAAGCTTCGTCGGTCCGCTCGTCTCCTACATTGCGGCAACGGTAGTCGTTGTCGGCCTCGTCCTCGCAACCGGACAACTCCGGCACGCGATGGCTGTCCCGCGCGAGGCCGTCAAGTGGTTCAATCTCGCGGGGTTTACCGTCTGCTGCGCGCATGCCTTCCGATATGCGGCGTTTGCCCTGGTGCCGGTAACCGTGGCAGCGCCGATCATGCGTCTAAGCCACGTATTCCGCATTTTCTTCGCCTGGCTCATCAATCGCGACTACGAGATCATGACGCCGCGCGTGCTGCTCGGGACGGCCGTATCGCTCGCCGGGGCCTTGCTCATATCTCTCGACACCGAACTCATCATCCGCATGCTCTCGCTTCCCGAGTCGGCCGCGAACGTCCTTCGGTGGCGTTGGCCGGGCTAGCGAGCCATGCATTCCGATAGGAGCAGACCTGCAGGAAGCCTACCTACCGCCAGAGCACGGCGATCACATATGCAATTCAAAGCAGTGATTGCCATACGGCAGATAGGACCATCCAATGACCACCCCATTCTCACACCTGTTCAGATCCATGTCCCAGGCGTTCGAAATGAGCGAACGCGTGCAGTCCGGCCAATCAATCGAGCGCGCCTACAAGCGGGTCTATGGAAACTCACGGAAGTAAGCGTCGTTGCCAGGCGGTGGCTCATTGAGCTGGCGTCAGGTGTTTGACCGCTGCTGATGAAAGTGCACCGCCTACCACGCACGGAATGCCGAGTTGAACCTGTCCGAGCGCGGCCGCGACGACGCAGCCGAGTGCCAGCGTCGTCTGCCCCGCCTGGCCCCACCAGGCGGCATCGCGATTGCGCTGCGGCCCCTTGGCTTTCAGCATGGAAACAGCGTCGAGGGATTCCTTGCGCAGCGCCGCCATTTCGAATGTCTCTGCTGCAAGTATGACCTCTCTCAGCGGTTGTCTCACGTTGGCTGGCTGCAGGTTCAGCTCGCTTTTCAAGAGATCGAGGAGCGGCTTGTCGCGCGCGGCATTGTTTGCGAGCGTCCATTTTGCCATGCTGCCAAGGGTCAACTTCTCGATGTCGTTCTTCTCGCTCGACCATGCGAGTGCCGCGACGATGCGCTGAGCAGGCCGGTAGGAGCCGGTCGCAAAATAGTAGCCCCAGTGGGTATCGAGCGCGAAGGAACCGGCGGTATCGAGCGGCAGTTTCTCCAAAACCGGGGCGCGGTCGTACATATAGCGCTGGATCAATACGGTCCGT
>JBJOGJ010000282.1:0-4814 GCA_046048295.1 Pseudomonadota bacterium
GCGGATTGTGCCGCCCGCCTCAAGCAGGATCCCGCCGAGTACATTGCACAACCGATGATCGATCTCAGCGTTTGCCCGACGCTCTTGGACAGCGGCGTTACCCCTTGCCACGTCGACCTCAGGCCGTTTGCGGTGACGGGCAGGGAGACCTGGGTTCTGCCAGGTGGCTTGACGCGCGTGGCCATGCGGTCGGGCAGCATCATTGTGAATTCATCCCAGGGCGGTGGAACCAAGGATACGTGGGTTCTGGAAGAAGGAGCGATATGACGGCACTCCTGTCCAGGTATGCAGAGTGCATGTTCTGGTTCGGCCGCTACACCGAACGTTCCGCCTGTCTCGCGCGCATTCTGGAGGTCCAGACATCCTTCAGCCGCGGCAAGAGCGAGGATAAGGCGAACTGGTCATGGATCGTGACGCTCTACGATGACCGCGAGCGGTTTCACGCCAAGCACGACAGAGCCGATGCCCGCAACGTCATCGAATTTTACCTTACGGACCGTGACAATCCAGGTTCCATCGTCTCTTCGATCCATGCGTCCCGAGAAAACGCGCGGACGCTGCGCGCACTGATATCGACCGATCTCTGGCTTCAGGTCAACGCATTCTACAACCGCTTTCGCAGCCTGCCGGCGTCTGAGCTTTCAGAAGCTCGGCTCGCGCAGACGTGCCAGATGGTGAAGAAGGAGGCCTACGCCCAGCTCGGCGTCGCAAACGCGACGTTCTACCGCGACGCAGCCTGGCGCTTCTTCATGTTCGGAATACTCATCGAGAGAGCGGACCAGATGAGCCGCCTGCTCGACGTGCGGTTTGCGCAACTGCCCGATCAAGCCGCGGACGAAAACGGCGCGCTTGGCGATTTCGGTTTTTGGTCAGTCTTGCTGCGTTCCGCGGCCTCACAACAGGCTTTCCTTCGCGCTGCCCGTGGCCGGCGAGAGCCCGAGATCGTTGCACGTTTTCTCATATTCGACCAAGGCTTGCCTCGATCTATCTCGTTCTGCGTTTCCGAGCTGGAGCGCGGCATAAATGAACTGCGACGGCGCTTCGATGTCCGTGGCGCCGCACGGCCGCACGAGAAGATCGATATTCTGCAGCAGACCCTGGCAGAAGCGGGCCAGGACGAAAAGTTGGTCGAGCGGCTGCATCAATTCAATGACCTCATCCAACGACAGCTCGCGGATCTCACGAACGAGTTTGCTCGATCTTTTTTCGGCATGCCAGGCGAGGACACGAACGCGGGTGGGACGCCCCCTCGAACCGCCCCCTCTTCGTCCCAATCGCAGTCCCAGAACGGTCCGGCAACGCAGGTGCAGTCGAGCGGGTCGGGCTTGGTGTGATTTGGTTCGACAGCGCACTTGAAAGACAGCGAACGTTAGCGACAGGACTCCATGACTATCCACGCGGCAATCACGCATCGGACCAGCTACAGCTACGACCGGCCCATCCGACTTGGACCACAAGTGATCCGGCTTCGCCCGGCGCCTCATAGCCGCACGCGGATCATCAGCTATACGCTGGAGGTTGCGCCAAAGGAGCATTTCCTGAACTGGCAGCAGGACCCGTTCGGCAACTATCTCGCCCGCGTCGTCGTGCCAGAGCCGACCAACTCCTTCGACATTACCGTAGATCTGGTGGCCGATATGGCGGCCATCAATCCGTTCGATTTTTTCCTTGAGGAACACGCGAACGAGTGGCCCTTTCAGTATTCGAGCCTCGAGCGGGAGGAACTTCAGCCCTATCTCCGTCACGAGCCGCCAGGCCCGAAACTCAAGGCGTGTATGGCTGCATTCATGCGAGAAGAGCGCCAGAACACCATTGATTTCGTCGTCGCATTAAACAGGCAAGTCGAGCGCGACATCAGATATGTCATCAGAATGGAGCCTGGTGTCCAGCACCCCGAGGAGACGCTTGGCAAGGCGCTCGGTTCCTGCCGCGACAGCGCCTGGCTACTCGTCAACATGTTCCGTATCCTGGGCCTCGCAGCACGCTTCGTTTCGGGATACCTCATTCAGCTGAAGCCCGACGTGAAGGCGCTAGATGGCCCATCCGGCACCGACGTTGACTTCACAGACCTGCACGCCTGGGCGGAAGTCTATTTGCCGGGAGCGGGGTGGGTTGGCCTCGATCCGACTTCCGGGCTGCTTGCTGGCGAGGGCCATATTCCGCTTGCTGCCGCCCCGCATTACGCCTCCGCGGCACCACTATCCGGTGGACACGAGAAGGCCGAGGTAACTTTCGATTTCAGTATGCAGGTCTCGCGTTTGCGCGAGACGCCGCGCGTTACAAAGCCCTACACCGAAGAGCAATGGACGGCGATCCAGTCGTTGGGACACGCCGTCGATGAGCGGCTGCAAGCTGGTGACGTGCGTCTCACCATGGGTGGTGAGCCGACGTTCGTCTCGATTGACGACATGGATGGGGCGGAATGGAACAACCAAGCCACCGGACCCACAAAACGTCACTATGCAGAGGACCTTGTGCGAAGGCTGGCGCGCCGGTTCGCTCCCGGCGGTCTCATGCATTTCGGGCAGGGCAAGTGGTATCCGGGTGAACAGCTTCCACGCTGGGCGTTCGCAGTCTATTGGCGCCGCGACGGTGAAATTCTATGGACGGATGAATCTCTCATCGATAGCGAAGCACCGGCCAAGCCCTGCGACATCCAGACTGCTGAAAGGTTCATCGGCGAGCTTTGCCGTCAGATGGGTCTGCCTGCCGACAGCGGCATTCCAGCCTTCGAGGACCCAGCTCATTTTGCGCTTGTCGAACAGAAGCTTCCGCTCGGCGTCGATGCGCGCGACAATCGCCTGGAGGATGAGCAGGAACGGGCGCGATTGATCAGAGTGTTCGAACGCGGAATGACGTCTCCTCGCGGCTATGTGCTGCCGATCCAGGCGTGGCAGACGAAGGACCGGGGCAGGCGATGGGTGACTGAGCGCTGGCGCATGCGCCGTGATCGGCTCTTCCTGATACCCGGCGACTCTCCCATAGGTTTTCGGCTTCCGCTCGGCGGACTGCCCTATCTCGGTCCCATCGACTATCCACATGTGCAGCCACGCGATCCGCTGTCACAGCACGAGCCACTGCCGGGACGGCGTGTGCTACTCGAGCAGCGGCGAACGGTGACCCTTGATGCTCAGCCGCTCTCGGCGGCATATGACTCCGAAGTTGCGGGCAGCGTCCGCACGGCGATGGCGATCGAGCCCCGTAACGGGCATCTCTGTGTGTTCATGCCACCGCTCTACGACGCCGAGGACTACCTCGCGCTCGCCGCAGCGTTGGAGGAAAGTGCCCGGGTAACTGGAACGCCATTGCGTATCGAGGGCTATGAGCCACCTTCAGATCCGCGGCTCAACGTGATCAAGGTCACGCCGGATCCCGGCGTTATCGAGGTCAACATACACCCTGCGAAAAGTTGGGACGAAGCCGTCCGGACAACCACCGTTCTCTACGAGGAAGCCAGACTTAGCCGACTCGGCACTGAAAAGTTTATGCTCGACGGACGGCATTCGGGCACCGGCGGCGGGAACCACATCGTACTTGGTGGAACCACGCCGGCCGACAGCCCCTTCCTGCGCCGTCCCGATCTGCTGGCCAGCATCATCGCCTACTGGCAGCATCACCCGTCGCTGTCCTATCTGTTCTCCGGTCTGTTCATCGGCCCGACGAGCCAGGCGCCCCGGGTCGACGAGGCTCGGCATGAACAGCTTTACGAACTCGAGATCGCAATGGCGCAGTTGCCGGACCCAGGTGGCGCATCGGTTCCTCCGTGGCTCGTCGACCGAATTTTTCGCAATTTGCTGATCGACGTCACCGGAAACACTCATCGGGCTGAGATCTGCATCGACAAGCTCTATTCGCCGGATGGCCCAACTGGTCGACTTGGGCTCGTCGAATTCCGCTCATTCGAAATGCCCCCGCACGAGCAGATGAGCCTTGCGCAGCAGTTGCTCCTGCGCGGACTCGTGGCCATGTTCTGGGAGCAGCCCTATCGGCACAGGCTGATCAGGTGGGGGACGGATCTGCACGACAGGTTCATGCTGCCACATTTCGTATGGTCCGATTTCGAGACCGTCGTTGGCGATCTGCAGCGCGCGGGAATAGATATCGATGCGGCGTGGTTCAAGCCGCACTTCGAGTTCCGGTTCCCGAAATTCGGCGAGGTGACGTATGACGGCATCACGCTCGAGGTGCGCCAGGCACTGGAGCCGTGGTACGTGCTTGGCGAGGAAGGGGTGATCGGCGGAACGGCACGCTACGTCGACAGCTCCGTCGAACGGCTGCAAGTCAAGTGCGCGGGGTTGTCGCCGGGCCGCCACGTCTTGCAGTGCGGCGGGACGGAGGTGCCGCTCGCTGCAACCGGGACAAATGGCGAAGGTGTCGCCGGGATCCGCTACAGGGCGTGGCAGCCGCCGAGCGCGCTGCACCCAACGATCGGCATCCATACGCCACTGGTAATCGATATCGTCGACCGATGGTCCGGCCGCGCGATCGGTGGATGCCGATATCATGTCTTCCATCCTGGTGGAAAAGCGCCTGACACTTTCCCCATAAACTCGCTTGAAGCGGAAGGGCGGCGACTGGCCCGCTTCGAGCCGATGGGGCACACGGCTGGAACCCGATGCACGCCTCGCGCGTATTCCAATCCAGACTACCCGCATACTCTTGATCTGCGCCGGGCCGGGTTGCTGCTCTCCAATGGGGAGGGATTGCGAGTTTTTCCCTGATGTAACTCTTTCGCCCCGGTTCCCGCCCGAGATGCGCCAGTGCTGACGACATTCTTCAGATTTTTTCGTATAATCCCAAGGGCCGACTCTGAG
>JBJOGJ010000283.1:0-4803 GCA_046048295.1 Pseudomonadota bacterium
CAACCCGCGCGGCATAGCGTTTCAACTCGTACAGATATCCGACCACGTGGCGGATTTGCCGAAGGCATCGCTCGATGCCGTCCGCACGCCAGAACAGCGCCTGGCGCTCGACCTGCTGACCCAGGTACGTCTGGCAGACATCGAGTCGTTCAGGAAGGCCGATGCCGATGGGCGCAGGACGGAACTCTGCCTGGCGCTGGCGCGTCTCGCCGAAGGCCTTCCCAAGCTGTCCGACATTATTTCGCGCCGCTACTTCAGCTTGACGGAAGAGCAGCCGCACCGCGTGCATACGCGGCTGGCACCCTGAGTTCCGGCGGACTTGATCATGAAGTATGCAATCGTTCACAAAACGACCTATAACTACAGCTCGGCGGTTCACCAGTCCTACCATCTGTTGCACCTCGAGCCTGCGGCAGTCGAGCACCAGACAATACATCGACACCGCCTGACTATTTCTCCCCAGCCAGGAATGCGAGAGGATCACGTCGACTACTTCGGCAATCCGACGACGCTGCTTGCAATCGAGCAGGTCCACGAGCATCTCACGGTCGAGTCAAACAGCGAGATCTCGGTCGTTCGGAGCTTCACAGGCAATGTGGAGAACAGCGAGGACTGGCGCGACCTATCGGATCTGAGCGGCACTGGAGCCAAGCTCCAAGGCGGCATGGATGTCTGGCAGTTTTCCGCCCCCTCGCGCCATGGCCGGCGTCTCAGACAGTTGGCCGATTACGCGGCCGCTTCGTTTCCGCCAGGCCAACCGATTCTTGCCGGCTGCCATGATCTCATGGAAAGGATCTATACCGAGTTCACGTTCGATCCGCAGGCAACTGACGTTTCAAGCCGGGTCGAGGACGTACTGGCCGCAAAACGCGGCGTCTGCCAGGATTTCGCGCACCTGATGATCTCGGCTCTGCGTTCGTTGGGGCTGCCGGCGCGATATGTAAGCGGATACATCCTCACACACCCTCCCGAAGGTCAGGAGAAGCTGCAAGGCGCGGACGCCTCCCACGCATGGGTTTCGGTGTGGTCTCCCCGGCATGGGTGGGTGGAGTTTGACCCGACCAACAACGTGATCCCGCGCGGCGAGCACATCGTCTTCGCCTATGGTCGTGACTACGATGACGTGAGCCCCATCAGCGGCGTGCTGCTCGGAGGAGGTGCGCATTCCGTGGATGTCGCCGTCGATGTCGTTCCGCTGGGTGGTGCGTAGAATCCCCTGCGAAAGTGCTCGAGGCAGCGCAATTATCGTGCAGCGAACCAAGAAGCCGAAGGGCTGGCTAGCCCCTAAAACTCCCTCAACAATCGTCCGTAGCCCTCGATCTTGTCGTTGACGCCGGTCTGACGGAGGCTTTCCCACGCAATGGCCTGCAGGCTGGTCATGACGCTTACGCCTAATTCCTGCTCGACAGGCTCGATGGCGTCGATGACGCGCCAGTGGGGGCAGGCGAAGTTGAAGGTGTCGATGTCCGGGTGCGCCTTCTTCAGCGCGTGCGCCCATTCGATAGCTGAGGTGGGTGGGATTTTGCCGAGCGATTTAAGGTCAGAGCCGCCGGCATAGACGCCCGCTGATTCGAGTCCGAAGTACTCGCGCATGTAGCGATGGTGGCGGTCGTTCTGGTCGGGCATGAAGGGGTGGACGGTACCGACCTTTTTGGCGCCGAGGCACCTGTAGGCATTTTTCTGCGCGGTCGTTGAGGAGGATACCTTGACGCCGATCTTGTCCTCGAGCGACTTCAGGAAGTCCTCAAGCTTATCGAAGCCCTTCGACAGGTTGATCGGCAGGCCGCCGAGGAGCACGAGGTCAGCGCCCGATTCGGCGAACGTGTATGCAGACTGGATCGAGATATCGTAGCATTTCTGCACATCGTCGGGGCTGCGGTTGCCGAGCGGCAGCGTGATCATCATCAGGGTCACGCCGTCGGGCACGATCTTGTACCAGTCGATAGGATAGATCTCGGTCGTCACGGCGGCGACGGTGTAGCCGATGCGGGCGCGGTGGCCGTAGATGCCCATGCCTTCGAACTTGTTTGAGAGCGTCATTGTGCGTTGCCTTTCATTAGGCCGTTGGTCTCGATGAAGTCGATGACGAGGCGGTCGAAGCCGGCCGGATCCTCGAGCATGCAGCAGTGACCGGTGCCGGGCAGGATCTTCTGCGCGATATGCGGGAAAAGCTCATGCGTGCGGGCGCCGCCAGAGCGGGCGCTGTCGTGCTCGCCGTTGACGATCAGGATGGGGACCTTGCAGGCGGGAAGCTTGCCGGTGATGTCGGATTCCTGCAGCACGCGGAAAAGGTGCACGAGAGCGCGAGAATCGATCGTCTTGCCGCGCCTGGCGAAGCCGTCGATCAGGTATCGGCCGATCGGGGTTTCGGCCCATTCCTTCGTGACCCCATGGCGGAGGTGGCCCAAGTGATATTCGCCGAGCGTGTCGTTCTTCTGGTGCTCGAGGTAGGCGTTGATGCGGTGGTCGAAGTTGCCCTGCTTCTCCGAAGTGCCGCCTACTGCGATGCACGCCTTGAAGACGTCGGGGTGGTCGCAGGCAAGCAGCATGGCAAGCTTCGAGCCGATGGAGCAGCCCATGACGATGGCATCGGAGCTGACGCCTTCCTCGGTGAGCACGCCCATGATGTCGTCGGCCATGTCGCGGAGGCTGCAGGGCTGGTCCGGCTTGCCGGACTGACCGAGGGCGCGGATGTCCATCGCGATGCAGGTGAAGTGCGCGGAGAAGGTCGCGGCCTGGTAGATCCACATGCGGTGGTCGAAGGGTATGGCGTGGATCAGTACCAGCGGCGGGCCGGAACCGGTCTTCTCGTAGTAGATGTCGACGCCGGTGCGTCGGCTGATGGGCATGGCTATGGCCTTTCGCTTGGCGTGCACTCGGCGCTATGATTGCCGCCAATCGTCCAGCTGACAAGAGAGCCCTAGCAAGAGGAGAAGCGCCATGGCCCAGATCCGCCCCGAAGACTTCCAGCCGATCGTGCCAAGGGCGCGGCTTGGGTTCATCATCCCGTCGTCCAACCGGATGGTCGAGCCGCAGATGGCACGGTATGCGCCGGCCGACGTGGCGGTGCATTTCCAGCGTATCGGCATGACCAACAGGCACAAGGCGCCGCTCGACCAGCTTCTGCCGCGGATAACCTATGCGGCAGAGATGCTGGGCGATTCCAAATGCAGCGTGACGGTTCTGCAGTGCACCGGAACGTCGATGTCCGGCGGCGTCGACAAGGAGAAGGAGGTTATCGGCGAGATCGAGAAGACTACCGGCAAGCCGTCACTTTCCGCCGCGTCGTCACTGTTAGCTGCCTTTGAGGCGCTTGAGGCGCGAAAGCTTGTTTTCATATCGGAAACGGATCAGGCAGGGCACGACAAGAAGAAGGCATTCCTTGCCGAAGCTGGCCTGGAGATCGTTGCGGACAGGGCGGCAGGGCTGGCGGGTACGGACGCCTATTGCACGACGCCGCCGGAGTTCTGGTACCAGTTTGCCATGGCGATGCGCAACGATTCGGCGGACGCCTATTTCCTATCATGTGCCAATATTCATTCCATAGACGTGATCGAGCGTCTCGAGGCAATACTCAACCGACCGGTAGTTACGAGCAACCAGGCGGCGCTCTGGTGCGCGCTTCGAACTGCAGGATTGCGGGACGATATCCCGGCGCTCGGTCGATTGCTGAAGTGCGATCTCTCTGCCAATGCGCGGGCTGCTGAATAGCTAGGGCGCTGCCCGAAGGGGTTCGGGCGAATGGGTTTGCCGTCGCGATTGCTGTCTAATGGCTGGACAAACATAAGCCATAGGCAAAGGGAGCAATCGCATATGCTGAAGACTACAAGTTCCAGGTTTGTTGCGCTGGCAGCGGGCGTCGGCGTGACTATGATTTGTGCTGTCGGTCCGGTCGCTGCCGAGAGCGCATCGGAATTCTTTGCAGGCAAGAAACTCCGGATGGTCATCGGCTCGGGTGCTGGTGGTGGATATGACGGCTATGCCCGCTTCCTGGTCCGTCACATGGAGCGACACATACCGGGCAAGCCTAGCATCGTTGTGCAGAATATGCCTGGAGCGAGCGGGATCGTTGCGACGAACTATATGTATCATAAGGCGGAACGGGACGGGACTGTTATGGGTGGGGGAACCAACGCCACACTCCTCGATCCACTATTCGGCAGTGATTACACGATGTTCGATCCCAGGAAGATTCAGTGGATTGGGTCGACAGCGAAGCAACACAATATATGCGTCGCGTGGCACGATACGCCGTTCAAGACGATAGAAGATACCAAGAAGCAGCTGTTCCGGGTGTCCACGACCGGCCTCAGCGGCAATTCTGCCAAAATGCCTTTGATGCTCAATCAGATCCTCGGAACCAACATGAAAGTCATTGCCGGATTTACCACTCCGGGGATGCGACTCGCTCTTGAGCGGAAGGAGGCCGACGGTATTTGCGGTATTGGTTACTTCACCTGGGTCAAGACGCATCCTCACTGGATCAAGGAGAAGAAAATTTCGATTCTCCTTCAAGGTGGCGCGAAGAAGATCAAGGAGTTGCCCAATGTGCCGAGGCTCGGTGATCTCGTTACGGATCCGAAGCGAAAACAGGCGCTAGACTTGCTTACCGTCAAAGATGAAATCGGACGGCCGTATTTCTACCCGCCGGAGGTGCCGAAATTCCTTGTGGCGGCCCTTAGGAGCGCGTTCGATAATACGATGAAGGACAAGCAGTTCCTGGCTGAGGCAGAAAAGACCAAAACCGCGGTCTCGCCGCTTACGGGTGCAGAGATTAGCCAACTTCTAGAGAAGGCCTACACT
>JBJOGJ010000284.1:0-4788 GCA_046048295.1 Pseudomonadota bacterium
GAACAGTCCCGTCCCGAGATAAGCGGTTGCCATCTGCGTGATCTCTACGATTTCGCGCGGCGAGAAGTGGGCCGCCAGGTTGTTGAACGTCTCGTCGTCGACATCGCCCTTGTTCAGCAGAAGCTGATCGAGATAGGCGAGCATCGCCTGTTGATCGGCGGTGAAGAGATCCTTCTTCTGGCGCCAGTCACCGGCCACCGCCTCGATCTGCGCGTCCGACATGCCGGCACGCTTGGCCATGAATTCGTGCTGGTTGAGTTCGTAGGCGCAATTGATGAGGTTGGCGGTGCGCATGATCACCATCTCGCGAATGAGACGGGTGGACTGGCACTCGTTGCGCAGCACCATCGTGATCTGGCGCTTCGCCCTTTGCAGTTCCGGCGCGTGACACGATGTCCGGTGCAGGTTCAGGATACCGCTGCCGCGTGCGGTGTACGTCTCGAAGAGTTCCTGGGCCACCGGGTCGAGCGGCTTGGCCAGCCCCGGCAGGCGCGAAACCTTGCGGTGGTAGCCATGGGGATCGTCAGTCATCGCGTTTCCTCCGTCGTGTCGAAAGCCCGAAGCATAATCGAATTCCGGAGGCTGGCCAGAGCAATTCCCGTTCTATTCGGCTGCCTCCTTGGTCTCCGATCCGGGCGTCCAGCGCAGGCGTGGCTGGCGGGCGGCACGGGTCTCGTCGAGGCGCCGGCGCGGTGCCAGCCGCGGGGCCTCCTTGAAGCGCGCCTCATCGCCCGACTTCGCAGCCTCTGCCAGTGCCCGCAGGGAAGAAATGAAGATGTCGAGGCTCTGGCGGCTCTCGCTCTCGGTCGGCTCGATCAGCATGGCGCCATGCACGACAAGCGGAAAATACACCGTCATCGGATGAAAACCCTCGTCGATCATCGCCTTGGCGAAATCGAGCGTCGTCACGTCGGTGCCCTTGAGCCAGGCGTCGTCGAACAGCACCTCGTGCATGCACGGCCGGTCGCCGAACGGCTGGGACATCAGGTCGCGCAACCCGGCGCGAACATAGTTGGCATTCAGCACCGCGTCCTCCGATGCCTGCCGCATGCCGTCCGCGCCATGGCTCAGCATATAGGCGAGCGCCCTGACGAACATGCCCATCTGGCCGTGGAACGCCGTCATGCGGCCGAACGGCCTCAGGCCCGACCGTTCGGCTTCGCTCATATGCTCGACGAGGCGGTAGCACTCGCCTTCCCTGACCGTGTAGGGAACCGGTGCGAAAGGCGCGAGCGCCTTGGAAAACACCACCGGACCGGAGCCCGGGCCGCCGCCGCCGTGTGGCGTCGAAAAGGTCTTGTGCAGATTGATGTGCATGGCATCGATGCCAAGATCGCCGGGGCGCACCTTGCCGACAATCGCGTTGAAGTTGGCGCCGTCGCAGTAGAAGTATGCGCCACCTTCGTGCACCGCCTCGGCGATCTCGACGATCTCGCGCTCGAAGAGTCCACACGTGTTGGGATTGGTCAGCATGATAGCGGCGACATCGCCGTCGAGCACATCCTTCACGGCGGCAGCCGAAACCCTGCCGTCCTCGCCTGCTTCGACGGTGCGGACGCTGTAGCCCATGAACGCTGCCGTCGCCGGATTGGTGCCATGCGCGCTTTCCGGCACCAGCACGACGCTGCGCTTCGAGCCTGCCGCCTCATGCGCCGCCTTGATGGCGAGCATGCCGCACAGTTCGCCATGCGCGCCCGCCTTCGGCGACAGCGCCACCGCCTCCATGCCGGTCTCCTCTAGGAGATATCCGGCTAGCGCCTGCATCAGCGCGATCGCCCCCCTCACCGTGGACTGCGGTTGCAAGGGATGGACGTCCCCGAAGCCCGGCAGGCGGGCCATGCGCTCGTTCAGGCGCGGATTGTGCTTCATCGTGCACGACCCGAGCGGGAAGGGCCCTGTGTCGATGGCAAAGTTCTTCTGCGACAGGCGCACGAAATGGCGCATCGTCTCCGGCTCTGTCAGGGCCGGCAGCGGTACGGGCGCGCTGCGCTCTAGGCCAGCAAGCCTGGACTTCGTCTGCTTCGGCTCCGGAAGATCGACGCCGCTGCGCTCATAGCTGCCGATCTCGAACAGCAGCGGCTCGTTCTGTTCCAGGGCACGGTGGCCCGAGAACGTCGCTACTGGTGCGCCCGCCTCGGAAGTTCCTGGCTGCGTCGGGCGACCCTGCCGGTTCATGGCCATCAGAGAACCTCCTTCAGCGCGGTGGCAAAGGCTGCGCGGTCCTTGTCGGTGTTGATCTCGGTCGATGCCACGATCATCAGGTTGCGCACATCTTCGTTGGACGGCAGCAGGCGCGAAGCCGGCACACCGGCGAGCACGCCCTTGCCGGCCAACGCTTCCACCGTCTCGTTCGCGGCGTTCGGCAGCCTCATCGTGAACTCGTTGAAGAACGCATCCGTCACGATCTCGACACCCGGCACCGCAGCGAGGCGGTCGGCGAGGTCGCACGCATTGGCATGATTGATGCGCGCCATCCTCTCCAGTCCGCGGCCACCGAGCAGTGTCATGTGAATGGTGAAGGCGAGCGCGCAGAGGCCCGAGTTGGTGCAGATGTTGCTCGTCGCCTTTTCCCGCCGGATATGCTGTTCCCGGGTCGACAGAGTGAGCACGAAGCCGCGGCGCCCGTCGGCGTCGACGGTTTCGCCGCAAAGCCGCCCCGGCATCTGGCGAACGAACTTGTCGCGTGTCGCGAACAGCCCGACATATGGCCCGCCGAAGTTCAGGCCGTTGCCGATCGACTGCCCCTCCGCAACGACGATGTCGGCCCCCATCTCGCCCGGCGACTTCAACAGGCCCAGCGCCACGACCTCCGTCACCACGACAACCAGCAGGGCGCCTGCCGCATGCGCCGCATCGGCTACGGGCTGCAGGTCGCGCACATGGCCGAAGAAGCCCGGGTACTGGACGACAACGCACGCCGTTTCCTTGTCGATGCGCGCCGCGATGTCCTCCGCACCCTCAGGATCCGGCGCCAGGGCATCGACCGTGCTGCCGCCGTAGTGCGCGAGCGTCTTGATGACATCGAGGTACTGCGGGTGGAGGCCACCAGATATCACGGCCTTCCGGCGCCTCGTCACGCGCTCGGCCATCAGCACCGCCTCGCCGGCTGCCGTCGAGCCGTCGTACATTGAGGCATTCGCGACATCCATGCCGGTCAAAGTTGCGACCTGGGTCTGGAACTCGAACAGATATTGCAGTGTACCCTGAGCGATTTCCGGCTGGTAGGGTGTGTAGCTCGTCAGGAACTCGGAACGCTGTATCAGGTGGTCGACGGTCGCCGGTACGTGGTGGCGGTAGGCGCCGCAGCCGACGAAAAAGGGTACGGTCCCGGCGGGAATATTGCGCTTGGCCAGGCAGTTCAGCTCGCGCTCGACCTCCATCTCGGATTTCGCGTTGGGCAGGTCGAGCAGGCGGTTCAGCCGTTTTGACGCCGGAATGTCCGCAAAAAGCTCGTCAATCGAAGCAACACCGATGCTGGCGAGCATTTCGCTGCGGTCGGCATCGGTCAGCGGCAGGTAGCGCATCATCCGTTCTCCGCAACGAATACGTCGTATTCTTCCTTCGTCATCAGCTCGTCGAGTTCCGACTTGTCGGACAGCTTCACCCTGAAGAACCAGGCGTCGCTCTCGGCCGCCTCGTTGACCCACTCGGGCTTGCCGTCAAGGTCGTCGTTCTTCTCGATCACTTCACCCGACACCGGTGCATAGACGTCGCTTGCCGCCTTGACGCTCTCGACGACGGCGACCGACTCGCCGGCTGCGACCTCGCGGCCCGGATCAGGCATCTCGACGAAGACGACGTCGCCCAGTTGCTCTGCCGCATGCGCCGTGATGCCGATCGTGGCGATGTCGCCTTCGACGCTCACCCATTCGTGCTCCTCGGAATACTTCACGACTGCCATTTGCCATCTCCCTCGTGGATGAAACTCTCGTCTAGCGCTTGTATCGGTGGGGTGCGAAAGGAAGCTTCACGACCGACGCCGGCAACATCTTGCCGCGCACGATGAGCTGCACCGGCGTCCCCGGCTCGCTGTGCTCGATGGCCACGTAGCCCATGGCCACAGGGCCGTTCACGGACGGCCCAAAGCCGCCCGAAGTTATCGTGCCGACCGGCGTGTCGTTCGGCGACAGGATTTCCGCGCCCTCGCGTGCGGGGGCACGCCCCTCCGGCTTGATGCCGACGCGCTTGCGCGTTGCGCCTTCCTTCAGTTCCCGAAGTATGCGGTCGGCCCCTGGGAAGCCGCCTTCCTCTCGACGGCGCTTCTGGATCGACCACGCCAGGTCGGCTTCGACCGGCGTCGTCGTGGTGTCGATATCGTGGCCGTAGAGACAGAGCCCCGCTTCCAGCCTCAGCGAATCGCGAGCGCCGAGGCCGATCGGCTGGACGCGCGCGTCGGCAGCCAGCGCGCTCCACACATCCGCCACCGCGCCGACCGGCACGGGGATCTCGAAGCCATCCTCGCCCGTGTAGCCTGATCGTGTCAGATGCACAGTCACCCCAGCAATGGTGGCGACTGCGGCCGTCATGAAGCTCATCTGCGATACACGAGGATCATGATCGGCCAGCACGTCCACGGCCGCAGGCCCCTGCAACGCGATAAGCGCGAATTCTTCAGAGGGAAGGAGCGATACACCTGGCGCAAGCCGCGCGGCGATGTGCGCGTAGTCCGCCTCCTTGCAAGCGGCATTGACCACGAGAAAAAGCCACCTGTCATGCGCGTGATCGGCGGACCGCGAGACCATCAGGTCGTCGAGAATGCCGCCATTGTCATCGGTCAACTGCGTGTAG
>JBJOGJ010000285.1:0-4767 GCA_046048295.1 Pseudomonadota bacterium
TTGTCGCTTTCCTGATTTGCGGCGAGCGCCGCCTGTTGCTCTTGCTCGATCAGCGCCGCATGGGCTTTGCGCCACATGGCCGGCAGCAGGCCATCGCCGACCACCTCGATCCGCATCCCGGCCCGCACGAAATGCGGGTAGAGATCGTGGAACATCACGGCCTGCGAAGCCCACGTGCCCGTCGAGAGGTACTTCTGCCCGTCGAGATGGAACTCGATCTCGGCCACATCGCCCTGGTGGCTGTTGTCGTAGGCGTGATCGGCGCCGGTCCGATGCGACGAGTCCATGCCGTAGATCGTGACGCGACGAACGCCCTCGTAGAGCATGATCTGCAGGGCATGCAGGCCCACCGTGTTGACGCCGCTCATGATCGTCGAGCGCTCGCCCATCAGCTCGTGTGCCGCGTCGTCGAGGGCGGCATGCCACAGCACGACATTCGTGCCCGCCTCGACCAGACGATCGACGAGGCTCGGGCTCGCCTGCGAGGCCACCATATAGCGGACACCCCGCAACGGGCGCTCGATGCACCGATTGAGCTTGTCGCTGGCGTCGAGCAGCACGCACGTGCGCGGGACGATGCCGTGGTCTCGCAACCAGTCGTGGGCACCATTGACGCACCACACCTCGTGATCCACCGCCGCGGCCGTAATCGCGTCGACGTGATCGTTGGCGCTCGGGCCGCCTGCGACGAGGATCGCTCGCCGCATGCGGAACCGAGGCAGGCCGAAGCGGGCGCAGTTGATGCGAATATTCTCGTGCATCTGCGCCACATCGGCGTTGAGCCCGTGGATAAACTCCACGGGCTTGAGATCGAGAGTCATCAGGTCTCCCGAATGGCCGGCCATGCCGCTCGAATGGCGATCCCCGCAGCGCCCGTCGCTGCAGTGCCGGCATTGCTGACGAGGACCATGCCGTCGATCTTCAGCGCACCCGCCGCCGTCGCATCGTCCAGCACGCCGGCCGAGGCCGTCGTCCAGAGCTGCACGGCCGCCAGAGCCGACGCCTTGGTCTTCACCTTGATGTTCGATCCGCGCCGAGCGACCCACCCGTAGTAGCTGGACGCGATGGCCACCTGAGCGAACCCGACGAGGTCCGACCGAACGGCGAGCGCGGACGTGAGCGGGTAAGCCGTGTGGGTGTCTTTGACGCCCACCGCCGCGTACTGCGTGATGGCGCCGGACGCCTTGACGTAAATCCACTCCGTGCCGTCCGTGCCGTGGCCGACCTCGCCGAGCGCGAAGATGCGCGAGGCGTCCACGCGGTCGTACTTTGCCCCTACGGGCTCCAGAATCGTTGCTGGCATTGCAGCGTCTCCTTTCGATTGTGCCGGGTTACGCCGCCTTCAGGAGGCCCTGCGTCCTGCGAGACTTCTTGAGATAGTTCCCCATCCAGAGGAACGGGATGATGATCACGTCGGCGTTCGTCGGCCGGCGCGCGTCCTCCTTTTCCCACCTCGCCTGCGGATGCTCGAACAGGTAGCAGTGCTTGGAGTTCAGGAAGTAGGCGCGCTGGCCTGTCGCCGCGAAGTTGGCGTTCACGTCGTGCGTGACCATCATCGACTTGTAGTAGACGCTGTCGACGCCGGTCTCGGCTTGCCCCTTGTCGCCGTACATGGGGTAGCGCATCTGCTGCTGAACGGCCGCCTCGTACACGTTGTAGATGTCGTGCGTCGCCATGCACGTGTCCGGCTTCTCCATGTCGAAGACGCACTTGATGTAGAGCTTGTTGAAGTCCGCCCGCATCGTCGCGCCGGTCGCATCAGAGAACGCCGAGCCCGAGAGCGACTGGACCTTGTTCGCCCAATTGCTGTAGGTCGCCGCGTCCAGACCACCAGCGATGCCGAGGCCATCCGATTGAAGCCATAGCTGCAGGCCGAAGATCGCTTGATCGCCGCTGCCGTCACCGCAGACCTCGGCGTTCATGAAGTTCGCCGCGCTCTGCTCGGCGATGTCGACCTTCGCATTGACCAGCTTCACGAACGCATCGGCGCCGTTGTTCTTGCGGAGCAGGTCGCCCGGCGCAGAGACGGCCATCCACTTCGACACCCACGGCACGCGGCACGCCGTGATGTTGTCCTCGTAGGCCGTGCTCGCCGTCTGAGCACCCGCGATGTTGGTGATGGTGCCGTTCTCGACGAGGCCCACCGGCTCGACGATCTCGGAGCCACCCGCGATCTGGATGTTGCCGCGCTTCTCCATCATCCGAAGATGCGCGTTGTGCGCCGCCACGCTGTTCGTGATGCGCCGCTGACGATGCTTGGCCGTGGTGGCCGTCAGCTCGTCGAATGCCGACAAAACGTCTGCCATTTTCCGTTACCCTTTGAGAATGCCCATGGACTGGAATTTCCGCACGGTCTCTGCCTGTGCGTCCGCCACGGATGCTGCCGGTGCCGTTTTCGGAGGTGCGCCGCGAACAGTGGTTGCCGCCGCCTTCTTGGCCTTGGCCGCCGCTGCTGCCGCTTTCTCCTCGCGGGCCTTGCGCTCGGCAGCCTGTTGCTGCTGCAAAGCACGTCCCCGCGTTCCCTCGTTCGCCCACAGCGCTCTGTCGTATGCCTGCCTCAAAACCTGCTCGTGAGGCAGGTTCGGTGACTTCGCGCGGACCTTCTCGACCTCGATGCCGATGTCGCCCGAGTTCAAGAGCTTCTTGAAGTCCGGCAACTCCACTTCGAGCCTCGCGATGGCGTCCGCGACGGCTTCGACTTGTGCCTGCTGCTCGCGCTCGGTCCGCTCGGCCCGTTCCGCATCGAGGCGCCGCTGCTCGCGCTGTTGCGCGGTCAGGTGCGAGTCGTGCTGCTGGATGATGGCCTTGAGCTGTTCGAGCTCCGCCTTGAGCCCGACCACTTCCGGGTCCGGCGGCAAGCCGAGATCGTCGACAGGCTGTTGCTGCTGTGGTGATGCCCCTGCCAGGGCAGCGAGGTCGATCTGCGCTGCTTTCGCCAGGCCGAGAATCGCAGCAGCGGGGTCTCTCGTGATCTGCACATTCCAGTCCATCAGATTGCGAAACGCATCTGCTGGAGCGAGCTTGTGCTGATCGAAGAAATCCCGGTACTCGACCGCGACGGCGCGGAAGGGCTCGAATACGTTCCCAAGGCGGCTGATCGTCTGCCGGTTCTCGAGCGCGTGCGCAGCGACAGCGTCCTGCACATCGGGATCAAGCTTTCCCCAGCGGGCTTTCAACTCGGGCGACAGGTAGGCCGGCGGATCGCGTGGAGGGGCCGTCTCTGCCGGCTCCTGCTCGCCTTCCTCGGTCTCGGGACTGTCGCTCTCGCCATCGGCCGCCTCATCGGCAGCTTCGGGCGCCTTCTCGTCGTCGGCGGGCTCTTCGCCCTCCGGTGTGTCCTCTGCCGTGCCATCGGCCTTCACGAACCGGCCCGTCGCCGGATCGCGCACGGCGCCAGCGGCCGGCTTGTCCTCGGCTGGCTTCTCGGCCGGCGCGTCGTTGGAAAGCAGCTTGCGCGCCAGCTCGAGCTGAACCTCCTCGAATGGCCGGTTGTCCGCAGCCGGCGGCGCTTCTGCCGGCGAGACAGCCGCCCCCGTCGCGGGCGCCCCTGTTTCCGGTGTGCCCGCCGTCGCCTGCTCAGATGTCAGCATGTGTCAGTCCTTGATGCCGTGCTTGTCGAGCACGTGCTTGATCTCGGCCACCTCGGAGGCGGTCGGCTTGTGCGGCTTGGCGTTTTTCGAGAGCTTCACCCGGCCCGACTCGGTCGGCGCCAGTCCATCGGCCACGGCGGCATTCTGTGCGCGCACCCACTCGGCGCTCGTGTCGCTGTAGTGGACGAGCCCGCCCGGCTTCATCACGCCGTATTTCTCGGCCGTCTTGCGATCACCGATCGTGCCGCGTGGCCGGTTGGTGATGGGCTCCCATGGGATGAGCTTGCCCTCGGAACGCTTGATCTCCTCACGGCGGCCCGACTGAGACGTGACGATGCGGCCCGATGGCGCCTCGTGATCGGGGATATCCGCGATGTAGTACGGCCGGCAGACGCCTTCCCGCTGCGTGCCGGCATAATCGCCCGTCTTCTTGTCGTAGAGGCCCGGACCCTCGTATCCGCCGAGCGGAGATGACGGCAGGCTGCCGAACCGAGCCAGCCAATCGGTCTGCGTCTCCACGACGATGAGCGTCTGGCGCATCAATTCGGGTTCCTCTCGCTTGCCGCGGCTTCCTGCGGCGCTCCACCAGCGGCTCCGGCCGCAATGAGCGGCAGCAGGCCATACTTGCGAAGAATTTCGACTAGCGCGTCGTCGAAAACGACGTAGTTTCGTGAACCCTCACCGGCAACGCGAGAGCCTTGGTCGAGGTATTTGATGCCGGGGATGCCGATTTCAGGTAGCTTATTTGTTCCGCCTTTGGTCGGAGCAAGATTTGCACCCGTCATCAGAGTGCTGTTGGCATATTCTGGGCCAAGCCACTCTTCAATCGCCGCCCGAACCTTCTCGCTCTGCTGGCTCAGAGGCTTGTCCCAATCGAGGAAGTCCTCGGGATTGGCCTTGATGTTGACTTCGTACATGCGGCCAGTTGATGAATTTGGCGAAATGTCTTCCAACTTGTTCGCCCATGCCTCCGTCGTTGACGTTCCGTAAAGGGATTTTTCGCGAGTGATTTTCTCGCGCAGAATATCACCGATTGGCCGCCCCGTTCTGACACTATCGGCCATGATGTTAGCAGCTCCGATGCCCTCGCTGCGGGAAATGCCTATCTTATCAGCTATGATCAGCGGCAACGACCCATCGGCGTAAGATTCCATAACCGACTTGCCATCAATGGCCG
>JBJOGJ010000286.1:0-4764 GCA_046048295.1 Pseudomonadota bacterium
GTCGCTCTGAACGCAGTTAAGTTGACCACACTTGCCGCACGCCTCGCCTTGACCGTCGCCCTGGTCTTGCACCACCCTGGCCCATCGTCGATCGCGATCGCATTCCTGAGCCTCACCCTGGTCGAATGCTTGGCGATGACCGCCATTGTGCGGAGCAAGTATCCCGATCTGAAACTGCGATTGTCGATGTTCAATTGGACCACAGTGCGCCGAATCGCAGCGCTCTCGACCTGGGCGTTCCTGATCGGGATCGGCTGGCAGCTCTCCTTCTCGATAGATGCGCTCGTCATCGGCAGCTTCATCGGCGAAGGAGCTGTGACGACGTTCGGTGTCGCCAACGCACTGATAATCTACCTGATGAATTTCGTGCTGGGGATCGCGGCAGTGGCACTGCCGCTCGCGAGTTCATTGCATGCCAGGCAGGACAATGATGAACTTTGTAATGTGTACCTGAAGTGGACGAAGATCACGGTTCTGCTGACCTGGATCGGATGCGGCTTGCTGGCCGTGTTCGGCGGCGATTTCGTTGCTCTGTGGGTCGGACCCCAATACGGAGAACCTGCTGGGCAAGTGCTTATTGTCCTAGCGGCCTCGTACCTCTTCTTTCTTCCGATGCGGGGCATGGCCCTTCCGCTACTCGTTGCCATGGGCAAGGCCGGCTGGGCGACCTGGACGGTACTGGCGGCAGGTCTCCTCAATCTCCTGCTCAGTATGGTTCTGGTCGTGCCGATGGGACTTGTCGGCGTGGCAGTCGGCACGGCAATTCCCAACATCTTGATGGCGGGCGCTCTGTTGATCTTGGTCTGCAGGGAATTGGGGATTGCCACGATGCGGGCCGTCGCCGAAGTGTTCGCGCGCGCTGTGCCGGGCTTTGTCGTGGTGGTCGCGCTGATGGTCGCGATGCGGATGGCGATCCAGCCGAGTTCGTACTCGGAGCTGTTATTCGTGGTCATCCTCTCGATGCTCGCATACGGCACGGTCTGGGTCTTCTACGTCTTGAAAGGTGACCCCCACCTCGATTCATTCGAGACGTGGGAGCGCTATGCTGTCCCGATGTTGCGGCGGAAGCGGGCCAATTCCGTCGAACCGTAGGATAGCGGCCTTTGCTTGCGCGCCGTTGCGGCAAAGAACCCGCTGGCCAACACCTGCGCTTGCCCTTCGCGCTGCGAAGTGACACTCCTTGCTTCGGCGGTTCTGCCGCGCAATGAGGGAGTGAATTCCGGCAATGAAGCTAGAGCTTATCGAGGCGCTCGATGTAGCAGCGGCTGTCTGGTTCTTCTGCTGCTTCGGCGGCTATTGGCTCATCACGCGGTCTGGCGTGTTTCGCCGACGTAGCATCATGAGCGAGGTACAGAGGCTGCGCGTACTGTGGATGCGGGCTATGCTGTCTCGGGAGAATCGGCTGGGCGACATCCATTTGATCGGCCAGTTGTCGAGCGGGCATGCCTTCTTCGCCTCCACTTCGATCATCGTCATCGGCGGTCTGGCGGCACTCTTTGGTGCTGCCGCCGAAGTGAAGCAACTGCTCGAAGTGCTGCCCTTCGTCGCGAAGGCGTCCCTGCCGCTATGGGAGCTGAAGCTTCTCCTTCTGATTGTGCTGTTCGTGATCGCATTCTTTCACTTTGCCTGGGCCTTCAGGCTTGCACACTATACCGGCATCATGATAGGCAGCGCGCCCTATCCCCCGAGCGGTGACGAGGCGACGAATGGCCGGCATGCAAGGCGCATAGCGCGGCTCGCTGGCATCTCGGGAGAGCACTCGAACCATGGCCTCCGCGCATTCTACTTCGCCATGGCCGCGGCGACCTGGATATTGCATCCAGCCCTCCTGATTGTCTCCACCACGCTGGTCGCGGTAGTTCTTTATCGGCGGGAATATCGGTCGCGGGCTTTCAAGACGATCGCCCGGCTTGCAGAGATCGGAGATGCCCGCCGATAGCATCGCTGTGGCTTGGCATGATGTGGAACAGTCAAAGAGAGGAGCATGAGTCTCGGCATGTCGCGAATTCTCGTCAAGGGCGGGCTGGTCTACGACCACGACGGCGATGTTCATAAGCCGGTCCGGCAGGACATTCTCATCGAGGGCGCCGATATCAAGGCCATGGCCGCTGCTTTTACAGCGGAAGAGATGGCAGGCGCCGATGTGATCGACGCCTCCGGTCACATTGTTATCCCTGGCCTCGTCAACGCCCACTACCATTCGCACGATACCCTCTGCAGGGGGCTCTTCGAGGAATTGCCACTCGAGTTCTGGCTGCTCTACACACTGCCGATGGGTACCTACCGCTCGAAAGAGGAACTGCGGCTCAGGACCCTGGTCGGCGCACTGGAGTCTATGCGCTGTGGGATCACCACCGTGCAGGACATGCTGGGACTTATCCCGCTTACCGAGGAGAACATCGACGTCGTCCTCGACGCCTACCGCGAGATCGGCGAGCGCGTCGTCTTCGCACCGATGGTGTTCGACATCCCGGCAGTTGGCATGCTCCGCTACAAGGACGTCTTGCCGCCCGAGATACAGGAGATGATGGGCAACAAGGCGCTAGAAGCGAACGAGCAGATCGCTTTTCTGGATGCCCAGATTGCCCGTCGTCCGGCCTCTGGCAACATCCACTGGGCCTGTGGGCCGTTCGCTCCGCAGCGCTGCACGCCCGCCATGCTCGAGTTGTGTGCAGATTTTGCAGAGCGTCACGATCTCGGCGTCTATATCCATGTCTACGAGACGCGCGGCCAGGTCGTCATGGCACGCGAAATGTATGGCGACCATGGCGGCTCCTTCATCAAGTACATGCAGGCCTGCGGACTGCTGAACCGCCGTCTGAATATCGCCCACTCCGTCTGGCTGGCCCGCGAGGAGATGGACTGGATGGCTGAAGCCGATGCCGGTGCCGTGCTCTGCTACAACTCGAACATGAAGCTGAAGAGCGGAATCTCGCCGATGCTCGACATGCGCGAAGCCGGTATGCGGGTCGGGCTCGGATGCGACAACTGCTCGGGCAGCGATGTCCAAAACATGTTCCAGTCCATGAAGGCGTATTGCATGCTGGCAGCGGTGAGCGACCCGATGCCAGGTCCCGGGCTCGCCCACGAAGCACTTCGCCATGCGACCCTCGGATCGGCCCGCACTGCACTTCTGGACGACAGGCTCGGGGCCATCAAGCCCGGCTACAAGGCCGACCTGGTCCTGCTGGACATGAAGGATACCGCCTACCTTCCCTACAACAGTGCCGCTCGCCAGCTCGTGTATACGGAAACTGGCCGCTCGATCCGTACGGTTGTCATAGACGGCAGGGTCGTCGTGCGGGACGGGTGCGTGACGACGATCGACGAGGATGCGCTGCGCGCCGAGGTCGGTGATTTGATGAAACACTTTGTACCGGAATACGAACGGATTAAGGCCGAGCGCGAAGTGGCGCTACCATATTTAATTGAGGCACATCAACGTGTTTGGGCAAAGGACTTGAGATTGCGTCGCTTCATCGCCCGAACGCGCCACGGCGATGGCGGGTTGCCCTCCTGAGCTCCGCACGCGGCGCTTTCGACGATATTCATGACAACTTGCTCGACAGCGTACTCGCCTGACGATACATATATTTGCTTAAAAACACGCCATAGGTGATCGTGGGCCACCCAGAAAGTCGCGCGTGGAGGGGACAAATGGATCGGTTTCTAATCGAATGCTTGCGTATGGCCAACGGCCTGATCGCAATTGGTATCGTACTCGGTTTCGGCCTTGCGGCTCTGGCGATACCGCTGCCTGCGGGGGTACCGCTACCGTTGGCGGTCGTCCTTGGCGCGGCATTGGGCTTGGCTGTCGCTGTCCTGTTATGTGGTAGCGCGGCAATTCTGCTGCAGATGCAAGATCAATTGGCCGCCGCTGGTGCGGGTGCGCCAGTACATCAGGCGCCAACTGCAGCGGCAACCGCGGCCGCATCTGCGCCCGCGATGAACGGCGCCGCCAACGATGCTGCAGCCGTCGACCCCGTCACAGGCTTGCCTGTGAGCGCTGATCTCAACAACTTGCCGCCGCAGGTCATCGAAATGCTGAACGACGGTAGGTTTGCGGAATTCCATCTGGAGAAGGCAAAAATCGCCTTTGCCAACCGCGACTTTAAGAAGGCAAAGTACGAGGTGGCAGCATCCATGTGCCATGATCCGGCGAACCCTGAGGCTCGCAGGCTCCGGACCGAGATCCGCGCCGCGCGGTAAGCGCTGCATACGCAATTCGTGGGGGGAAGGTCGTGCCTCGGTGCACGGCCTTTCAGCGCTTCTGGCGCTGACCTGTGAAGCCCTGCATGCCCGGCCGCTTGCCGCCGGGAACCTCCATCTCGAAGACCGTATCCACCGCCGTGTAGTCGTAGTAGCCGAGCCGTGCGATGGGCTTCAGCCGAGGGATGTCGAGTCGACCATCGGGCGTAATGGCATCGTCGCGAATGTGGACGCAGATCACCTTGCCGATGATCACGTCGCATGAGCCTGCCGTCCCGGGACCATCGCCGGGCAGGCGCAACGTGCTGTAGTAGCGGCACTCGAAGTGGACAGGCGACTCGGCCACCATCGGTGCCTTGACGTATTTTCCCGGGGCCTTGGTGAGCCCGGCTTCCTCGAATTCATCAACGTCTGCTGGCAGGTGTTGGCCGCAGATGTTGACGGCCTGGCGCAGTTCGTAGGTCGCCATGTTCCAGACGAACTCGCCCGTCGTCTCGATGTTGTCGGTCGTGTTCTTGCGTTTGCCGTCGGGCAGCATGTTCGCCGACAGCATGA
>JBJOGJ010000287.1:0-4739 GCA_046048295.1 Pseudomonadota bacterium
GGTAAGGTTTGTGATGCCACCGAGACCAATTGCCGCCACCATGAGCAGAGCAAACAGGATCACGAGTTCGACGAACCAGCTCAGCCTTTCCCGCCGGAAATCGGACAACAGGGAGCCGAGCCTCATCACTAGCGCCGCGCCAACCGCTTTTGCGTCCACACCTACCGCCATGGTCATTCAATCCCGCAACGAAATCCTGCACGCAGCTTCACTTATCCCAACTTCTCGTGCCATGCATTTCGTCTGACGCCAGTCAGACTAGAAGCGGTTTCGCGATGCCAACGCAGGATCAGATCTGGTGGCAAGTTCGACGAAACCGGAAAAGGAACCGAAGTCCGGGTCCGTCGCATCGCGTGTCAGATGTGCGACGACTTCCGGAGTCATCCGGCCGCTCCGCCACAGCGCCACAAGGCGATCGAAGACGATCCGCGGTGGTTTCAGCCGTGCAAGGAGCATTGCCCACTGCTCTTGCCGGGCAGCGTTCAAGACCGCCGGGTCGACGCGGTCGAAGTGGGACAACGCAAGCGCGGCATCGTCATGGAAGTAGGCGAGTCGTGCTGCGAGAAGCGGCCTCGCGCCAAGTGCTTCCCTGGACAGCAGCGGCAGAAGGTCTGAAATGCTCTGAAGGCCGTAGGCGTTGGCAATTTCCTCGGCGAAGGCCACCTGGATGTCTGGGCGCACGCCAGATTGTACGAACTGGGCCAGTCTCACCACAGGCGCTTCAGTATCGCCGTTCTCGTTCGAGGCGTAAATGAATTGCCGTATCGCCTGGTCTGCCGGAGCATGCTGGTTTTCCGCCCAACTCTTCAGCATGGTGCGCGCCAGGCCCGCCTGTCCAGCCCGCGTCAAAACGCCAACCAATTCGAACGTCGATGTCGGGTCAGTGCGCACGACGTATTGCACCAGATCCTTCAATGGCGCCCCTTCATCGAACTCTCCAGCCTGCATGAGAAGTTTGCCGGCGAAATACGGACTACGCCACCGCGCGAGCCAGTGCTTTGCCCTTCGTACTGCCTCGGGCAGCTGGCCTGACTTGACGAGGGCGCGAAACAGACGAAGGCGCGGCTCCTTGTCGTCAGGCTTGGCATTGTTGTCCACGATGCGCAGCTGGCGCGCTGCCTCCTCCCACTCTTGGCGGGACAAGTGAAGGCCGCCAAGGCGCGCGCGGTCCGAAAGAGACAACATGCGGCTGGACGCAAAGTGCTTCAGGAGTTCCAACTCCGCGTCGTGCTTTCCATGCAGCCGGTAGAGCGCCAGAATCTCGGCCAGACGCGTGCGATCCGGCCAGCCGATCACGATCCTGTGCAACAGCGCCAAGTGATCCGACAGGCGGCCGGAATGAAGATAGAGGTCAGCCTGGATAAGCAATGCCCCGAGGTCATCGGGCTCGGCCCGTACATATTCGGAGACGGCTTCCATTGCGCGTGTGATCTCACCCATCTTCAAGAGAACTGCGCTCTTCTGCCTGAGAAGATCGACCCGCCGGCCTCCCCTCGCCTGGAGGCTGTCGAGAAGCTTCAGGGCTTCCTCATAGCGGCCGTCGCGGGCGAGCATGGTGGCACGCTCGGCCTGCTGCGGGACCAGGTAGAGCCCGGCAAGCAGCGTGGCGAGGGCAATCAAGCCGACGAATATGCTGTAGCGCTTCATGCTCACCATCCTGGCGTGGCGTTATTACCGCGAACGTGCGCCTGGGAGCCGAACATCAGCTGCCAGACAACAGCTTCAATTGCAGCGGCTCGATCGCTGCCAGCGGAACGACGAACACGAGCCTGCCACCGGCGTCCGCCGTCGCCGATGACTGCCACAACGCGCGCCCCCCGCGGCTGGCCGCAATCCTCCAGCGTGTCGAAGGCGCGACCTGCCAGGCGAACTCGCCCGCTCCAAAGCCACGGGCCTCGAAACTGACGTCGTTTCCACTTCTGCGGAGACTGCGGACGCTCCATCGACTTTCACTCAAGATCGGCACCACGTGGCCGGCGTCCGCGCCAGCGGCCTCCACTAACGCGACTACTGCAGGCTGGCTGGCAGCGTCCAAGGATACGTAGAGCGATCCGGCATGGCGGGTGTAGCCAAGAACGCCGATGCTTCGGCGCATGTCAACGCGTTCGCCGGCGGCATCGTCGAAACGAACCGTCTGAAGGCTGCCACGCTTTTCGATCCGCCAGGCCCGCGTCCCGACTTGGCGTATCCGAGCGGAATGGAACCCCTCCACTATTTCGGCGTACTGGTTTGCCGACATGCCGGCGACGTTCGCCTTGTGCATGTAGTCCAGATGACCGCGCAGGACGTTGACCATTGCCTCGTCGGTCGCGATGCGGGTACTGAAATTTACGTTGGCCGCACGCAGCCGCCTCGGGTTTTCGGTCCGCTGCAAGGTCTCGCGGAGGCTGTAGAAGCGGGATGGGGAGTAGCCGTCCGTCGTGGCGTAGGCGCGCAAGCTGCTCGTCGCCGTCATGACTGTGAAGGCCTTACCGGGCGACGTGATCGGCGCGAGGTTCGAAACGGAATCATGGCTCGAATCGAAACGCGTCACTTTCGAACCGACAGCGATCCTGCCAGGGCGCGATACGTGTCCCATGGAAGCGAGCCCAGCCGCGACCTTGTTCGCCCTGTCTCGATAGAGCCCACGCGTGTCGAAGTCCCGCTCGTGAAGATCAATTGTCACGGGGAGGTCGGGGTATGGCGCGATCAGCTTGCCGATTACAAATTCCGATGCGAGTTCCTTCGCCGACCGCCGGCCACTGCCATCCACGGTCACTGCCCAGCCGTCGCTCGAGACGATACTGAAGTAGATGCGCCGCCCCGAATGCGTCGTCACGTCCGGCACGGGAAAACGACGCGTCGACAGCGCCGCATTGAAGAAGCGGAAGGGATCGACGAGCCATCTGCCCTTGTGAAGGGGCGGGCTCTGATGACAGAACTCGTAGTTGAAGGCAGCGAAGCCTCCGCCTGGGCCGATCGAGACGAGTTGCGCGTTGCGGCCGCCGGCGTGTCCGGGAGTAGCGACCGTCAGCACTCCCCGGCTTGCGGGAGATGCTGGCTCAAGTACGGGATATGCCGGCAAAAGCGGATCGAGCCGGCATTCGAACTCGTAAAGGTGGCGATCACGCATGACGACACGCGAACCATCGGTTGGCCAGACAGCCATCCCCGTGTGGCGAACGCCAAGCGATGAAAGGAATGCGTTCGCGAGTTGCAGGTTTGCCGGGCCAACCGGGACACCGACTTCGCCAAGGACTAAGAACCGCGCTCCGCTCCGGCTTGCTTGCGTCGCCCAGCGCAGGTAGTCGTCTCCATAAGGAACGGCTCCGACGAACCAGGTGATTACGCCGGCATACCGATGCAATTCTGAGACCGGCGGAACACCCCTGGCGATGTCCATGTATTTCACGATGTAGCCGAGATGGTTGAGGGGCGTCTCGGCGAAGCGGTGAATGCGGGTGGCGGCTGCATCCGGCTCCTGCGTCGCGTCGTAGAGGGCCAGGATCTCGCGCTTGACGAGACTGGCGAAGGCGTCGGTGTCGCGCGCCGACGCTTGACCGCAGAAGACAGTCAGGAACAACAGAGCCAGGAGTCTAGTAAGATTGTGCATCCGACCTTGCCTTGCCTCGCGCCGGTATCATCGATCTGATGCGTTCTCACTCGGCCGCCGTCGGCGTCGCAGCGTCGCCAAGGTGCAAGCGGTGCTCTTCGCCTGTGTCGAGTGTCCGCTCCCACCGCAACGCATCGCGCACGATGGTCGCGAGATCCTGGTGGAACGGGTTCCAGGCAAGCGCTCTTCTGAGCCGGGCACTGTCGGCAACGACTTCGACGGAATCTCCCGGCCGGCGAGGCCCCATCTTCACGTTCAATCTGCGGCCTGAAGCGTGCTCGACGGCGGCCAGGACCTCGAGGACAGAAAAGCCGCGCGAGTAGCCGCAGTTAAAGGTATCCGATGCGCCGCCGGCCTGGAGATACCTCAATGCCGAGACGTGTGCTCGCGCGAGATCCGTCACGTGAATGAAGTCGCGAATGCAGGTTCCGTCGCGGGTCGGATAGTCCGTTCCATACACCTCGATGCCATCGCGCTTGCCGAGCGCTGCCTCACAGGCAACCTTGATGAGATGCGTGGCACCACGGGTCGATTGTCCGGTGCGTCCAGATGGATCGGCTCCGGCGACGTTGAAATAGCGCAGGATCACAAAGTCGAGCGGATGGGCTTTCGCCGCGTCGGCCAGCATCAGTTCCGTCATGAGCTTGGACGTTCCGTAAGGCGACAGCGGCTTCAGCTCCGCCGATTCGTCGACCGGCACGCGGGCTGGCGTACCGTACACAGCGGCCGTCGACGAGAAGATGAAGTGTTTCACGCCCGCTTCGACGGCGAACGCCATCAGGGCGCGCGACTTCACGGTGTTGTTCAGGTAGTAGCCAAGCGGATCGCGGACCGAGTCTGGCACAACGACCGAACCTGCCATGTGTACGATCGCAGTGATCCCGTGCTCCTTGTGCAGCTCCCGCAGCAGCATGGTGTCGGCGACATCACCGACAACCAGTCGCGCACCTACAGGAACCGCCCACGCGAAACCCGTCGAAAGATCATCGAGAACGACGACAGCCAGACCGGCGTCGACAAGTTCGTGCACGACGTGGCTGCCGATGTAGCCTGCACCGCCGGTTACCAGAACAGTCATGGTATCACCTCATCTTGCCCGATCTTCATGTTTGCCCGTGGCCATCTCACCTCTCGCGGAACGCCCGCT
>JBJOGJ010000288.1:0-4707 GCA_046048295.1 Pseudomonadota bacterium
CAGGCGAAGAAGTCCTTGGCGTCCTGAGGAGCCTGGTATTCATACTGCCATTCCGGCAACCGGATCTTCACGTCGAGCTTGAATTGCACCTCGGTGATCGTGCAACGGCCGCCCGACTGGCGCATCTTGAAGTGGTAGCCGATACCGCCGGACGCCGAACCGATCGCGTGCTTGCCGCCGACCAGGGGGCCATTCCGCTTTATTGCCTTCCAGATATCGTTCTTTGTCCGGAGATTTTCGCCAAGTTCGAAATAGGAGGTCGATTCCGAATAGAGGATCTCCGCGCGTGCAGCGGGGCTTGCCGCCAATGCGGCAATTGCAGCCGCAGCAGTCAACCGGATGAGCCTTTTCATTCGCGCCACACGATACAATTGAACGCACCATCACGGTCCGTTGTCCGGACCGACTTGCTCAATCTAACCGCGAGCGCTGACGGAACCCTTAACGATCCGTGTCCTGATCTGGTGCATCGGTTTGCGAAGTCTTCAGCGGCCGATCCGCAAGTTCGATGCCGATATGCCGCCGCCCGTCTTCACCGGGACCGCAAAGGGATGGCCGGAGAGGGCTGCCGCCCCTGTGCAATCCTGCGCAAGCGTTGGCGTAGCACGAGTTTCCAATATCTTTAAAACATCAAGAAAATCCATTCCTCTCAGTGCTCGTCTGGAAGCTATTGCAGCCAGTTTTTTCTATGACAGTTTGCTTTCCGCTTGCTTGCTGCGACAAACCGTAGCATCCTTTCAAGGGCGCATCCCCTTCGCCTGCCGCGACTCGGGTGCTCGGGACGCAGAAAGGCGGAACCCATGACAATCATTCGCGATATCCTGAACGATAAGGGCGACGTGATCCACGCCATTGCGCCGGGCGCCACCGTTTTCGAGGCCATCGAGAAGATGGCGACATACGGGATCGGGGCGCTGATCGTCACCGACAACGGCAGGATGGTCGGGATCGTCTGCGAGCGCGATTATGCACGCAAGGTCATCCTCCAGGGGCGCAGCTCCATCAAGACACCCGTTCGCGATATCATGACCTCTGAGGTTATCTGCATCGGCCTCAACCAGACGGTGGACGAAGGCCTGTCGGTCATGACGCAGTGCATGATCCGCCATCTGCCGGTGCTAGAGGACGGGCGGCTCAAGGGCATCGTTTCGATCGGCGATCTGGTGAAGGCCAAGATCGCGGAGCAGGAATTCACCATCGAGCAGATGGCGCTCTACGTTCAAGGCAACTGACATTTCTTCTGCCGATCCTGTCATTCCTCAGCGTCGGCCAACACAGGCCGCCGTGTGGCGACGATCAGGTTCGACTGGCCCGGACGCCACCTATAGCCGATGCCGAAGTCGATGGGCACGGCTCGGCCGCCAGAGAACAGCTGCTGCATATCGCGCTGATGGTTGTCCGGAAACTTGTCGATCGGGCCGAGATAGGCGCCGTAGGGCTTGATCTCGAATATCTGCCGCGGGATATGGCGGAGCGGGATTCCGGAGTCGTCCTGCACGATCACCTGCGCCTGTTCGACGAGAAGATTACGGATGCCGGTGAATGCATTGAGGTGCATGAGGTAGGAGGCGCTCTTGACAAAAGCGAGCGCGGCGCCGTGGCTGCTGGCGAATGCCTGGATGCCGTTCCGCCTCAGACCGTTGTTGGAAAGGTCTGCCTGCAGGTAGTAGAGTGTCTGCGCACCTTCTGGACGCGGCTCGCCGCGCCGCTCAAAGTCGATCCGGACACCAGGCACGCCCCCCTTCTGCCCGAGACCAGCCGGCGCAATACCACCATCCGCTCCGAGCACAACAAGCTCGACCTTCTTTATCAGCAAGCCCGATCGGGCAAGGAAGACGAAAAGCATCGGCATCACGCCCGACACTGTATTGCTGGCGAGTTCCTCTTTCATGTCCTTCGTGCGGAAGAAGCTGTACTCGAGTATCGCGCGAAGCGAATGACGGATCTCAGAAAGTGCGGTGGCGCGCTGCGAACGAGAGTACCTGCCAATGGACGGCAGCCGGCCGATCGGCTCAAGTCCTACCATGAGGTAGGTTCGGGCTTCCGGATGCATCGCCGCGGCAAAGAGGATGTCCGGTCCGCTGAACGGGTAGAGGAGAGTGGGCGGTTTGCGAGGCATGACCCGAACAGACCATTTCCGCAGCCGGGCGAGAGTTTCAGTTTCGAGCCTGCCGAACGAAGAGTCCAACGCAGCTCTATGGCGCTCCCAGGACGACTCCCTGAAGAATTGGGAAAAGCGCGTCTCGTCAGTGGGTGCCAGTCCGGCAAGATAGCGCGCTGTTGCGTCGAAATGCAGTGCGTCGGCGGCACGGGCAAAGGCGCACTGGAGCTGCATGAAGAGGAGAGCGGCGATTGATCTTGCAAGACGGCCTTTGAAGTTCATCATCGATCCTGGTTGCTCGCTGTTAGGCCGATCTGCCTGCCAGCGGCTGCCGCTGCTGCCGCCGTCGCCTGCCTAGCCGTGCGAGGCGCTGCAGGCTCTGAAGCCGCATCCTCACGTCATGCTCGATCACGATCAAGGCCGGTGTAAGGACAAGCACCATCAGCATCCCGAAACCAAGGCCATAGGCAAGTGTAATCACAGTTGGCTTCAGGAATTCCGCCTGCCGCGAGGCCTCGAGAAGCAGAGGTGCCAGCCCGCCAACGGTCGTAAGTGTGGTGAGCAGTACGGCGCGCAGACGCTGGGCCGATCCCTCGACGACTGCCGCGATGGTATCCTGAGACAATCTCCGCTCGTCGATGTTCGTCACCAGGACAATTGAATCGTTGATGATGATGCCCGCCATGCCGATGAGCCCGACGATGGAGAACATGCTGAGCGGCACGCCGTGCAGCCAGTGTCCCCAGACCGCGCCTATGAGACCAAAGGGAATGATGAGCATTATCAGAACCGGACGCGACCAAGATCCAAAGATCCAGGCCAGCACGAGATAGATTCCCACAATCGCCAGCCAGAAGCCGAACTGGGCGTCGGATATGAAATTCTTCTCCTGCTCCGCCAACCCGGTCAGTTGCCAGTCGACGCCGTACTTGGCCTTGATTTCCGGCAGGATCTGCTCCCTCAGCGCCCGCATCACCTCGCGGTTTGCAGTGGGGTCGTCGATTATGTCACCTGAAACCGTTGCATGGCGGCGGCCCATCTCGCGCCGGATGGATGAGAATCCATAAGTCTGCTTCACGGTCGCGATTTCCGAAAGCGGCACAAATCCCGTTCCGCCCGGCAGCGGGAGTTTCGCCTCTCGGATATAATTCGGACCAACAGCATTGTCGGGGAGCTTCACCCTGATGGTGATCTCGCGCGATCCCTTGGCAAGCTTCATGGCCTCGATGCCGTAAAGGCGCTCGCGCAGTAGGCGGGATATGGTGTCGGTATTGAAGCCGAGCGCCTCTCCCTTGGGTGTCAATTTGAGCAAGAGTTCCGGCTTGTCGAATGGCAGGTCATCTTCGACAGCGGTGACGGCCGGATAGCCACCGAGCGCCAATTTCATCGCCTCCGCGGCATTCTTCAACGCCTGCTCGTCGTCACCCAGGATGAACACCTCGATGTCGTCACTTGCGGGACCGGACCGATCTCCCCTCAAAGTGGAAACCTCGACGAGCGGCGACAGCTTCACTTCCCTTTTCCATGCCTCGACGAAGGAAGCTACAGTATAGGGTCGCAGATCGGCGTCGATGAGTTCGATCTCGTAGCTGCCGATGAGGTCGGGAATCTTCGCTTCCGCTGCCTTCAGCGCGCGCCTGCCCGACGTGTCGCCGAGCGTTGCGAGCGCCGCCTTGACCGGCGCGCGGCCATGCTCCCTGCGATATCTTTCATTGACAGCGTTGAGTGCCCGATCGAACTCGTCGAGCTGGCTTTTGGTGTCTGCCCGTTTCGCGCTCTCGAACATTGCAAAATTGGCGCGGACGATCGGATCTTCCGGGCTGACGAAGAACTGCCACTTCACGGTCCGGTCGACTATCGCCGTGATCGATAGTGCAAGGAGCAGAAGGGCTGCCCCCATGACCGGGTATCGCATGGCGAGCAGCCAGCCGAGTGCCGGCTTGAACCAGCGGTCGCGTAGGTAGCGGAAACCCCTGTTTACAGCCCGGCTTGGAGCGTCAATGAGGCGTGGTCCTTGCGCCGCGGCAAGGCTGTAACGCATATGCGCCGGCAGGATGAGGAACGCTTCGAAAAGGCTCGCAGCAATAACTACGCCGACAGTGAACGGGAAATCGGCAAGCATTTTGCCGAACCGCCCCTCGATCAGCGTCAGGACCGAGAAGGCGATAACGGTGGTCACCGATGCCGCGAATACAGGTGCCGCCATCCTTTCCGCAGCTATCGTCGCCGCATCCTCGGGGCTATACCCCTCCTGGGCGAGATGGTCCGCGTGCTCGCCGACGACGATCGCATCATCGACGATGATGCCGAGGCAGATTAGAAGTGCAAAAAGCGAAATCATGTTCAGCGTGAAGCCAAACGCAAACATCATTGCGACAGTTGCCGCCATTGCAACTGGAATGCCGGCTGCGACCCATAGTGCCGTTCGCGCCGACAGAAACAGGAACAGCAATGCGACGACGATGGCAAGCCCGCCGATGCCATTAGTGATGAGCAGACCTAACCGGCTCGATATATCTTCCGCCTTGCTGTTGGTCAGCGCTATCTCGACCCCCTGGGGCAAAGTCGGACGAATCTCGGCGACCGATTCCTCGACTGCTTTCTGG
>JBJOGJ010000289.1:0-4653 GCA_046048295.1 Pseudomonadota bacterium
GTTACGAACGGCCCAAGTCTAGGGAGGAAACGCCCAAGGAGGGCAGCGACAGGACGAGCAGGGCTCGTCGGTGTCGCAAGATCCATTTAAGGGTGCAGCGCAAAATTCGCAACTGCAAAAAACGCAATGCTGACCCGAAAAATTCTCATGGCCACCAGTCCAGGCGTCCACAAACCGCCAACCGAGCCATCCCCAACATGGACAATAGAGCACTTTCAATAAAATAACTGATTGGCACCTAAAATCACCGGAATAGTGCGACATTGTTTCCCGGCCGTTCGCATGAGCAGCAGCCTCGCTGCATCGCAATAAAAAAAGCCGCTCGGAAAACCGAACGGCCCAAGTCTAGGGAGGAAACGCCCAATGTGGACAGTGTGAGCGACCGCGAACGGGCGACCACACGATCCGCATATGATGCGAAACACGAAGATCCGCAACCCCGTCCAGGACCAAAAATTTCGTTCACGTACGCGGGTGGCAGAATTACAACGGCTTGCGTCGCTCGTGCATAACCAGCGAGAAGATTGCTTGTAAATTCAGCACCCTCTGGAGCCAATTGCCACCGCAGCCAATACCACATGGGAGCCAATAGTTGTGCCCGATCCGCATCGCAAAGCCTTCCCAGAGTTCCTTGCGTTCGCCCATACGCTGGCTGACAGGTCGGGAGCTGTCATCCTTCCCCGCTTTCGCAGGCGCATTGCGATAGAGGCCAAGGCAACTGCCGGCTTCTTCGACCCCGTGACGGCTGCTGACCGCGCCGCCGAACGCGCCATTCGCACCATGATCAACCGGCGATGGCCGGACCACGGCATCTTCGGCGAGGAGTTGGGAGAGAAGCCCGCATCGTCTCCCTATCGCTGGATTGTCGATCCCATCGATGGCACTCGATCGTTCATATTGGGACTGCCCGTCTGGGGAACGCTCATCGCCCTGACCTCCGATGGCCAGCCATTGCTGGGCCTGATGGACCAGCCCTATACGCGTGAGCGCTTCTGGTCCGCCGCCAATGCCAGCTATTTCCGAGGGCCGGACGACCGGACCACGCGGCTCAGGACGCGAGCCTGCCCTGACCTTGCGAGCGCCATGCTGACCACGACCCATCCCGATCTGTTCGCGCAAGGCCGTGAGCGCTCCACCTTCCAGCGCCTGAAGGCCGAGGTGCGCGACACCCGCTACGGAGGCGATTGCTACGCCTATTGCCTGCTTGCCGCCGGCCACATCGATATCGTCATGGAGGCAGGCCTGAAGGCACACGACATCGCCGCCCTCATCCCCATTATCGAGCGTGCGGGCGGTATCGTAACGGACTGGAAGGGCGGCTCCGTGATCGGCGGCGGCAACGTGCTCGCCTGCGGCGACCCTGTCCTGCATGAGCGCGTTCTGGCCCTCATATCGTGAACGGAACGGTACTCAGGCAGCCGCCTCGTTGACACCCAGGTAGGCATCGAATGCCGCCCAGAAACGGGCTCTGACGGCATCGGTTTCCTGCAGGATCTCATGCCTTGCATCCGGCAGGATGACGTGCGTCCCGAGCTTGGTCCGCGACGCGAAATCCTCGATTGCCTGCTGCGATACGATGACGTCCTTGCCGGCGACGAACATCAGCATCGGCACCCTGACCTTGTCCGCGAATGCCGGATCACCAATCATCTCGCACGACCTGAGTGCTGCCCTGAGCCACGCGACCGTCGGCGATCCCGTAACCAGGTCCGGCGCCGCGCGCATCACGGCGATATTTCGACTGTAGCGCTCCCGGTCGCAGGTAAGCGTGTTCTCCTCGAAGGGCACGTCGATCCCACCCTTCCCATCACCACCGAGAACATACGACGTTCCCCACCAGGTCGCAGCCAGGACTTCGGCATAGAGCCGCGTCGCACTTCGGCCGAACTTGCACTGGTCCGCGTGCAACTGAATGAACGGCGCCGTGAGAACCATGCGCTCGAACCAGGAGCCCGCCATCGCACTGTTTCGGATGAGGACATTGCCTCCGGTGGAATGAGCCAGTGCGATGAACGGAGGCGGCGCATCGGGCAGCACCACTTCACGCATGAAGCAGGCGAGGTCCTTGTCATACTCCGAAAAGTCCCGCACGTGGCACTTCCGCGGGTCTCTGAGGGCACGGGCCGATCCTCCCTGCCCCCGCCAGTCCATGATCGCCACCGCAAACCCGCGCCGCCTGAGGTCGGCAATGACCTCGAAGTACTTCTCGATGAACTCGCCGCGCCCGGTGAAGCAGACGACTGTGCCCCGCCTCGGGCCCCGTGTCGCATACCACAGCGCGAACCTGAGCTTCGTGCCGTCGTAACCTGGGAACGTTCCCGCCGTCCCGCCGCTCGGGACGGGATTACGCGCCAATGACGTCAGTTCCATTTGTCGCCGCCGCTTCTTGTAATCCCACGTGCCTCGGCCCCGCCACCAGGAGCCGCAGGACAGGCACCATTAACCACGGCGAAACATTATACGGCTGCCGCGCCCACACCAAGTAACAGGTTGGACAAATTTTCTTGCAATGGCAGGCTTCAATATGCCCGGTCGTACACGCGACGCCGCCAGGCGTAGTCCTCGTACCGCGGACGGACCGGGTTCACCGCCAGCAGTTGCGCCGTGCACCTGTCTACGCTCACATCGAACAGCCGCCCGTCGTCGAGGCGCTCCGCCTCGAATGTGGCCGTCGTCCGCGTGATGTCGTGCCATTGGACGACGCGCCATCCCTGGCTGCGCGCATGACGACGGATCTCGGGGCGCGACATGCAAGGCTGCCAAGGCACCCCGCCGACACGCGGCCCGGGGCTGAAGGATGGGGGCGGCCCTGCATAATCTTCGGGCCGTGGCTGTAGGCGCTGGTCCGGATGCCTGTAGACGTCGGCGTAGCGCGGATCGTCATAGGGAGAATACTGGCCCGTTCGCGGCTCGGGGTCGTTGTACATGTCCGCCGCCTGGGCGGTTGTCGCACCCGCTGTCAGAGCAAATGCCAAACCTAGCGCCGCCACGAGTCGCTGCACCATTGTCCGGTCTCCTCGGCAAAGACTCTCACGTTGAGAGGCATCCGAATGTGATCCGCCCAACATGAACGACAGATGAAAGCACGAACACGCCACATCACTTTCCAGACTTGTCTCCACCCCCTGTAAGCCTGCCGAGTATATCCATCGGCAATGGGAACACGATCGTCGAACTCTTTTCCCCGGCGATGTTGGCCAGCGTTCCGAGATACCGGAGCTGCATCGCTTCCGGCGTGGCAGCAAGAATTTGCCCGGCCTGCGTAAGCCTCTCGGCCGCCTGCAGTTCGCCCTCGGCATCTATGATCTTCGCGCGACGGAGTCGCTCCGCCTCCGCCTGCTTCGCAATCGCCCGGATCATGGTCTCGTTGAGGTCAATGTGCTTCAGCTCGACATTCGCCACCTTGATGCCCCATGCATCCGTCTGCTCGTCCAGGATCCGTTGCACGTCCGTGTTGAGCCTCTCCCGTTCGGCAAGCATCTGGTCGAGTTCATGCTGCCCGACCACCGACCGCAGCGTCGTCTGGGCAAGCTGGCTCGTCGCCATCAGGAAGTCTTCGACCTGGATCATCGCCTTCTCCGGATCGATGACGCGAAAATACACTACCGCGTTGACCGTGACCGAGACGTTGTCGCGTGAGATCACGTCCTGCGGCGGCACGTCGAGTACGCGGGTTCTCAGGTCAACGCGCATCATCTGCTGAATGACCGGGATGACGATGATCAGCCCAGGTCCGGCAACCTTGGTGAAACGGCCGAGTGTGAAGACCACGCCGCGCTCGTATTCCTGCAGGATGCGGATCGCGGAAGCGATAATGGCAAAAAGGATGATGAGCGGCACCGCGCTCGATACCAGGATTTCGAACCAGTCAAACATGGCAACCACCTTTCCAGAAAAATCCCGCAGCTCTACGTCTACGCGCCGTCAGTCGACGGCGAGCACCAGCCCTTCGCGCGCCTTCACGGTTACCGTCTCGCCGACGGTGGGCACGCGAGTCGAAATCGCCTGCCAGCTTTCGCCGTGCACACGCACCCGTCCACCAACTCCACTCCAGCTCTCGACCACCGCCGTGCTGCCGATCAGGTCCTCATCCCCCGTGGTCACCCGCTTCTGGCGCGAGCGATACAGCATCCCGATCACACCGACCATCAACGCCGCCGTCGTCAGCGCCGCACCGGCTATGACCGGCCAGGCCACGCCAAATGGAATGTCGGCCGCATCGGGATCGAACAGGAACAGCGCACCGAGGATGAGCGCGACGGTCCCTCCGATACCGAGCACGCCGAGGCCGGGCGCCGCCGCTTCTCCGATCATCAGAAGTATCCCGAGCACGATCAGTGCCAGCCCGGCAGCCGTGACCGGCAAGACCGACAGCGCGGTCATCGCCAACAGCAGGCAGATTGCGCCGATCACTCCTGGACCGATGGTGCCGGGATTCATGAACTCGAAGATGATCCCGTATATCCCGATCAGGAACAGGACGAACGCAATGTTGGGATCAGCAATCGCCGACATCACCTTCATCTTCCAGTCGGCCACGACCTCGATCACCGGCGATCCCTTCGTGGATATGGTGAGCGTGCCATCCGCCGTCGTCACCCGCCGCCCGTCTAGCTTGACGACCAGGTCTCCGAGCGTCGGAGATAAAAGATC
>JBJOGJ010000290.1:0-4635 GCA_046048295.1 Pseudomonadota bacterium
GATTGAGCCGATCGAAAGCAGCGTGGCACGATCCGCCGGCATGCAGCGGGGCCCGGTTGTCACGGGCTTCCCGGCATCGACACGGGAGACCCAGACCTCGCCGGCATCGATGGTGACTTCTCCGCCGAGGCCTTCGAGCGCTCCTACGCCGAACATTGAAGCATCCGATGCCACGTCGCAAACCGTGACCCGGGCCTCGGTCTTGCCTTCGCGCATGACTTCTCGCATCGCACCGTACTGCTCTATCTCCTGAGGTGACGAGGCGCAGGAAGCGAGCATGACGATCCATGCAGTTCCGAGGTAGGACGTTCGCATGAAGCGCAATCTCCCAGTTGGTGCCGGCATGTGCACGACTGTATCACTCGGGTTGTGCCACGCGACCAGGCGGATTCGGCGGATCGATGGGCTCGTTCTGCTTGCTCGCGAGTTTCTTGACCCGCTGAAGGAGTGCACGCAGCTCCTCGTTGTCCTCGATTGAGAGCGCACGCTCGAGAACGGCTGCGGCATCCAAGTACTTCTTCTGATCGATGAGCACCTGGCTTTGTCGCATGAGTCCGATGAGTTCGAGCCCGGGGACGGTCGAGACTTGCCGAAAGCGATCGAGTGCGAGGTCGTACGCGCTATGCGCCTTGTGATGATGCGCCTTGCGATGATGCGCCTTGTGGTGATGCGCCTTGTGGTGCTGCCCGAGCCTGAGCAACGCCGTCCCGGCTTTCGGATCAACGGTACCGATTCCACCCTGTGCGTCGGCCGCGAGAATCCGCTTGATCGTCGCCAACACGTGGCTTCAGTGCCACGATCACGTCGTCGCCGGGAAGGTCGCGCGGCCCCACGATTTTCAGAGTGCTCGCCGCATCCAGAGCGCCTTGTCGCTGAGTCTCCTTGTCCGCGAGCGATACCGCAGTCATCACGAGAGGGATCAGTGCGATGATGCGGCGAGTGTCGGCCATGTCGCGGTTTCCTGAAGGTGAGCACGGTCGCGTTGCGGCGGCAAACTCTGGTTCGGCTGCGCCATCTGACGCTCAATGAGTCTCGGGGTCGGAGTGAAAGACGCGGCACTTCGCGGCCCCTGCGAATCGGAAGGTCTTCACGCAAACGACATGAAGCGTCGGACTTCCCGCCATTCACCCCCGCGCCGCTGCGAGTCGCGCGCCGCTACGAGTCGTGGCGTCGCGCCGAGTTGCCTTCGTCGTCGACTACAGCGGCGAGGTCCGGCACCGCGAGGCAAGCAGTCCGGTCGCTTCGCGGAGGTCGAGGTCGGCGAGGAGCAACCCCGCCTGGCCGTACGGTTGGAAGCAGAGCAGTGTGCCGTCCGGACGAGCGATCGCCGATGTCGTGCCGGACCCTTCGCTCGCGCAATTCACCGAAGCGAAGTAGCAACTGTTTTCCGCCGCGCGACAGAGCATCGCCTTCTCGTGGAATGAGTTGCAGGGATCGGCGAATGTGGTCGGGCGGTAGCTTCCGGGTTCGGCGACATGCGCATGGGGGTGAAAGACGACCTGCGCACCTCGACGGACGGCCCACCGCACGGTCTCGGGATACCTCCAGCCTTCATGGCAGATCACCACGCCGAAGGTCAGTGGTCCGGCGGTGAAGATCCTGCGTTCCGAGCCGAACGCCGGGTAGATCGCGTCTTCCGACGGATCGAGCTGCACTTTTTCCTGCCAGCCGGCGATCGTGCCGTCCGGGTTGATCACGCAGGCCGCGATCTGCAAGCCGCGATTGGTCAGCCGCTCCGTGCCGAGGATGACCGTGATGCCTGCATCTTTGGCTGCATGGGCAACTTCGGACAACGCTCGCTCGAGAAACGCCGGATCCGGCGGCGGCGTGGTCGTGCCCGGCCAGCGATATCCCGGAATGAAGCACTCGGGAAAGCAGACAACGAGTGCCCCTTGCCGACCAGCGTCGGCGATCGTCGATGTTGCGAGCAGCACGGACTCGTCCGGAGTCGTAGCGACTGGGACGTTGGCGAGAGCGATGCGCACCGAACTCATGTCGAGATCCTTGGTTGATGAACGGTCGCGATCGGAACTGGTACTCCGAGCCTAGCAGGAGGACGCGTCTCTCGTGCGTTTGGCGAGGGCAGCTGTTCGCAACGCCTCGGAGTTCCATTTGAGCCTTTGGCTGAGAGCGAAGAACCGTACAGCAAACAACCCCGGCCTTGCGGCTGGGGTTTGTCTTGAAGTAGTCCGAGCCCGACGCCGTTCGGATTGCGCGACGCTCGCAGTGCGAGAACCGCCGTCAATGCAGCGGGGCATATCCCGCACACGGCGCCGCAAATCGCTCAACACGCCGAGCGCAGCGCCGCAAGAAGAGCGGGCAGCCGTGTTCGCGCGAGTCCGAAGACAAGCCTCGGGTCCACTACGTCGTACGGGCGCCCGAGGATCTCCGCGAGATCCTCGCGCAGCCAAGCCAGCATGCGATCGCTAGCCTTCCGGTCAATCAAAAGTCGCGTTGCTCGGCTGCGATGGTCGAACTTGTTGCAAGGCGCGAAGGCGCGAGTCGGCCTCTCGAGTCCTTCTGGTGACCAAGAGTCACAGAGGGGTAGCGCGACAAGTAGCGCGAGTAGTGGTCCACCGCATCTTTTCGGAGGGAAAACATGCGTGTCTACGTACTTACGATTGGCATCGCATTGCTCTCCGTTTCATCAGCCTCCGCAGGATCTGTTGTCCCGCCTCAAGTGCCACCAACTTGGAACGCAACTGCGATTTCCGTCACTCAGGCAATGTTCGAGCGCCAACTCGGATTGTTGATGGACGATGATTTGCCCGTCCTGCTCACCACTGTGAATGAGCCTGGTGTTACGCCGCCCAGTGGTTGGCTGCAAACTGTTGCTGTGGTCGCGAACAGCGGCTGTCACGTCATCTGTGCGCCGACGAGCGCTGATGGTGGGCAGCCTTGGTTCTTGCGGGTTCCCTCAAGATCGCTCCACCCATTTTTCTGCCAAAACAGCGGGAAAGTGGAATTTCCAAAAGCGGGAGTCTCGCGGCAGTTCGCAATTCAAGCGTACACCGCACGAGCCTCAGTGCAGTTCGGCGCAGATGAGATAGCCAACTTCGATGGAATCGAGATTCGCTTCTCGATGATCACGGACTTCGATGACCCAAACACTCTCGACGAGACAGTTTGTGGTTACTACTTCCTTCCAATCGTTCGGCTGGTATCAGGGTCTGACAGCGCTTTCGAAAGTGCGCATGCGGAATTGACGTCCGCCGCTGGTTTTGCAGAGTGTCTGTCAACGCAGACGAGATCGATCCGTAAGCGCTTTGAACAGCTGCGAGGCTGGCGCTTCACTGACTACTTCGAAGAGTGGCTTGAGTGTCAGAATGCCGACCCGATGCTCACCCCGCAGGCGCGTGTCGAGAACTACTACGGGGACATGGCCATTGATTGCGTTGTCGGCGGCGGTGCTGCCGGAACCCTTTGCGGCTACGTAAGCGATCACAACGGGGCAAACAAACTGGCTCAGCAATACGCGATCGATGAGTGCATCCGCGCAAGGCAGGCGGAGTACGACGCTGATTTGGCAGTGCTTCAGTCCTAAGAGAACGCAGAGTTCAACGCCGCCTGGGAGCGGTGTTGGAACCGGTATTTCGGAACGGGAGCACCCTGACTGTGCGCCTCACCACCAAACGCAGACTCACTGGGTTCGCCATCTTCCTCGTCGGTCTAGGCTTGATGGCGGGAGGGTATGCGCTGTCGAACTGGTGGCCTCACCTACGGGCTGCGCGAGATCCTAGAGGCACCGAACTCAGCAGCCTGCAGTGGATCCTGCTCATCGGCGGACTGATGTGGGGCGGCGCAGCCGTGGCGGGCATCGGAATGATCGTGGCGGTGCTCGCAACCATCCGTTTGCCAGGTTCCCGCCCGTGTCGATTCTGTGGCCACGATCTACGAGAGACTGCCCTCGGCACATGCTGTCCCGAATGTGGAAAGCGATAGTCGGGCTCACTTTCTAAAGATCCTGACGTGTTCGACAGCGGGCTGGCTCGAGCTCGGCGCGAGCGACGGGACGGATGGTCGCGCGATGCCGAACCGGTGATCGTTCGGAATCAACGAGTTCCACGGCGCAAGGCGCTGATGATTCGCGCTGCATTTCACGGCGCAGGGTAACGCCCGGCGTGATCAGGGGACGCGGTGCACGGCACGTGCCAGAGGTTCGAGTCCGTTGTCCGTCGTCCCACGGACATCACCCGCCATCACGCCGCGGACGCATGGAACCGCACGCCGACCGCGCGCGCAACGCGCAGGATCGTGTCGAGGCTCGGATTCCCGTCTTCACTGAGCGCCTTGTAGAGGCTCTCGCGGCTTAAGCCTGATTGCTTCGCCACCTTGCTCATGCCGACGGCGCGTGCGATGTCTCCCAGCGCGCGTGCGATGCCGACGGCGTCGTCCGGCGCCTCGACGAGCCACGCCTCGAGGTAGGCCGCCATCTCCTTCGGGGTGCGCAGTTGCTTGGCAACGTCGTACGCAACGGTGCGGGTGCGGCCTGCGGGACGCGCCTTGGAGCTGCTTCGGGTCGTGTTCGTTCGGGTGGTGCGTGGCATGGTGGTGCTCGATTGGCGGCTAGGGCAGGTTCCGGGCAAGCTCGATCGCGTGCTCGATGTCGCGTCGCTGGGTGGCCTTGTCGCCGCC
>JBJOGJ010000291.1:0-4570 GCA_046048295.1 Pseudomonadota bacterium
CGACGAAACCGACTTCAGAAGCTTTCCTTGAGCCAACGGCCCACTCTGCCCAAGGACGCCTCCAAACTCCGATCTGCACTGGACTTAACCGATAATAGATGATTCGCGTCCTGCGAAGCGGTCATCGTACCAACTAGGCTCGAAAAGCCGGGTCCGGCAAGGAACTGCGGCCCGAAGCCGGTCGACAGTGGCCCGCCCGTCCGGACCGGACGGCCGAGAAAATTGGCCGCGAACTCAGCCAGCCCCAGGAGTTGGCTGCCGCCGCCGGTCAGCACGATGCGATGCCGCGAGAACTGGCCGAGCCTGGTATCCGAGAGATGCTCTGCGACCATTTGCAGGATCATGCAAAGCCGATGCTCGACAATACGGCGTACGTGCGCCCGCACCGTCTGCTGGCGCACGACCTGCCCCGCCCATTCGGTATTGTAGCCGACCAGCTCCGTTTCATCGGAAGCAGCGTGGAGGACCGAGCCATGCAGCGTCTTCAACCGTTCCGCTTCATCGAAGGAAATCGCGAGGTCGCGGGCGATGTCGAGGCTGATATGCCCGGCGCCGAACGGTATCGAGCCCGAGTGCACGAACCTGCCGCGCGCAAGGATGGCGATGCCTGTAACGCCGCCGCCGATGTCTATGCAGATGACGCCGGCATCGCGCTCATCATCGGTTGTGGCTGCAAGCGCGCTCGCATAGGCGGCAGGCACGAGACCGCCGACATCCAGATAGCAGCGCTTCATCAGGCCATGGATGTTTCTCAAAGGCGGCAGATCGGCAGTAACGGCGTGCATGTCGGCGACAATCTCGCTCCCGGCCAGCCCGCGCGGATCGACAATGCCTTCGCAGCCGTCCACACGGTAGTCGACATGGTTGAGGCTGACGAGCGCCCGTCCCGAACGCTCGACATATTCGCGGGCGCCGTCCCACAGATCGGACAGGTCGTCGACGCCGACCACGCCGCGGTTCAATCGCGCCTCGGCGCGGAAATTCAACGATTTGAGGCGACCTGACGTGACCGCGACGGTCACCTCTTCGAGCTGCGTGCCGGCCTCCTTCTCTGCCTGCGCCACGGCCGCACGCACCGATCGTTCGGCCTCGTCGAGATCGACGATGATACCCGATTTTATCCCGCGCGATCGCATGTGCCCGAAGCCAAGCGTGCGGAATTCCTGTCCGCCATGCCGCGGTCCGCCCGGTACGAGACCGATCAAGCAGCAGATCTTGCTCGAACCGATGTCGAGCACCCCGAGAATTTCGTCTGAACTCGCTTTACGCATTGCAGCTTCAATCAGTGGTTGACCTGTTTCAATTCAGTTCCATTCCGTTCCCCTGGCTGGCCATCCTGACCACCAGGCCACGCCGACCGCGCAGATCGATCTCCTGTGCGCTGGCGAGCAGTTTCCCGGCATCGGGACGCGCCATGAACTTCTCAAATGCCGGAGCCGCATCCAGCGCCGGCAGGTGCAGGCGCGACCCCGAAGCGAGGCTGAGCGTCCAGCGCCGGCCACCGACGAGTTGCGCCTGTGCGACACGCCCCGAGAGCGATGGCGCCGCGTCCATGAGCGAAACGATTTCCTTGGCGCGCCGCGCCGCCCCGTCGCCGGCCACGACCGGTAGCCGGCCCGCTGCAACGGAGACGACCGGGCCGAGCGTTCTGCCCGTGCGATCGATCAAGTAGGCTCCACCGCCGTTCCGCCAGACCGCATACGGCCGTCGCTCGCGCACCGCCACCTTGATCGTGTTTGGAAACACCCGCGCAATCGCCGCCAGGTCGATCCACGGCAGCTCTTCGACACGGGCACGCGCGGCTTCATGGTCGAAATTTATCAGGAGCCTGTTTCTGTCCAGCTCCAGTGCACCGTAGATGTCGCGATCCTTCGTGTTGACATGCCCGGTGATAACGACAGTCTCGATGCCAAGTCCGAGCCGACGCGCAACGTCGGTGAATTCTGCATCTGAATCAGGAATCCGCGCCCGCTGGCCGCCGTCGGTGACAATCACGAATGCGAGGCCGCCGACGATGCCGGCCGTGAGGGCCCAGAACCAGCCCCCCTTGCGCGCCCGTGACCCGGGCAGCCGTGCGTTCCGCGATAGGCGAGGCAAACGGGCAGATGCGCCCCCCCGCCGTCCGCCGGCGGGCAGGCCGGAGGGCCAATTGGAACTGCCCATGTTTTTCTGACCGAAACGCAACACTGGTCGTGACCTGTAAACGCGGAACTCTTGCCGGCACATCAAGCGTGCGGCTGACGCGCAAATCTGCACCAAGGCAGGTAAAGATCACGTTAATACCTGGCGTTTTATGAAGCAGTCGGATGAATTTTTAGTCCTCGCTCACCTTTCGACAGAAGCATCCTCGACGATCCACGAGACGAGATCGATGAAGCTCATGCCAAGGTCGGCTGCGAGTTCCGGCACGAGCGAGGTCTCGGTCATTCCGGGCTGGGTATTGACCTCGAGACAGGCGAGCATCCCCGTACCGACCGGCCGGTCGTCGAGACGAAAGTCCGCCCGGCTGACACCCTTGCAACCGAGTGCGTTGTGCGCAGCGAGGGCCAGCATACGAATGCGCTCCGTGGTCTCGTCCGGCAACTGCGCCGGCAGGATATGTCGCGACCCGCCGGGAGCATATTTCGCTTCGAAATCGTAGAACGCGCCCGCCGCTGCCGGGACGATCTCGATGACCCGGGTCGCCCGGCCGTCGATCACGCCGCAGGTGAGTTCCCGCCCTGCAATGAAGCGCTCAACCAGGATCTCGCCGTCGAGCGCCGCAATATTGGCAATCGCCTCTGGCGGCGTGTTTGCCCCTTCCCTCACGACGACGACGCCGACGCTCGAACCTTCACAGATCGGCTTCGCCACGTATGGCGGCGCCATTACATGCGATCGGGCTGCATCCTCCCGCGCGACCTGCCGTCCTTCTGCAACCGGAACCCCGGCTTTTGCGAGAACGTCACGCGCCCGTCCCTTGTGCATGGCAAGCGCCGAGGCGAGCACGCCGGAATGCGTATACGGTATTCCCATGCACTCGAGGATACCTTGCACGCAACCGTCCTCACCCCACCGCCCGTGCAGGGCGTTGAAGCAGGCATCGGGTCGAAGTCTTGCCAGTTGCTCAGCAATGTCGCGCTGGACGTCGATTTCGCTGACCTCGTAGCCTGCCGTACCCAGCGCTGCGGCACACGCGCGGCCGGATTTCAGGCTGATTTCGCGCTCTGCGGACCAACCGCCCATAAGCACGGCGACGTGTGCGTACTTTCGCTTCACTTCGTTTCGAGCCTCGCCCGCCATGCCGCCTATCCCGCCAAAGCCTCTCCGGTCGGCCTGCCTTCCAGTGGCTCGCCGATCCTGATGATCTCCCATTCCAGGCCGATGCCTGAATTGTTGCGCACGCGTGCACGGACGGTTTCACCGAGTCTCTCGATATCCTCCGCCGAGGCCTCCCGATCGTTGATCAGAAAGTTGCAATGCATCTCCGAAACCTTCGCTCCGCCGACCCGCAACCCGCGGCATCCGGCCTCGTCCACGAGCCGCCACGCACTGCCGCCTGGCGGATTCTTGAACGTCGAGCCCCCCGTCCGCTCGCGCGTCGGCTGATGCGTCTCCCGGTAGGACGCGACCTCCTGCATCTCCGCCAGGATTGTCGCCCGTTCGGCCGGCGTTCCCTGGTAGATGGCGGACGTGAAAATCAGGTCATTGGGCAGGCCGCAGTGCCTGTATGTGTAACCCATTTCTGCGCACTTGAATTCGTGGATGCGACCGGTCCGGTCCACGGCGCGAGCACTGACCAGCACGTCCTTGGTTTCGCTGCCATGCGCCCCGGCGTTCATGCGCAGCGCGCCGCCTATGGAGCCCGGAATACCGCGGTAGAACGCAAGCCCGCCAAGTGAGGCATCGGCAGCCGCCCGGGCGAGCTTCACATCGGGCACCGCCGTGCCGCTGCGGATGAGGTCACCGGGCAGGCACTCGGTCTCGGCGAAGCCGCGCGCCAGCCGGATCACGACACCGCGGACACCGCCATCGCGAACGAGGAGATTCGATCCAAGCCCGATGACCAGCACCGGCATGTCGCTCGGAAGTGCGGCCAGGAAACAGGCCAGATCCTCTTCGTCCGCCGGTGTGAACAGGATATCGGCGGGGCCTCCGACACGGAACCACGTAATCGGCGCCAGCGGCTGATCGGCGAGGAGCCTGCCCCGCAGCTCCGGCAGTCTGCTGGCAAGCTCCGCCGCAATCTCGCGTCCGCTCACCGCAGGCCTCCGGCCCGTAGCGGCTCATCGGCGAGCTCTGCCGGCAGTTTCTGCGCCCACTCGGTGGAGTTTCCCGCACCGAAGCAGATGACGATATCTCCAGGCCGCGCATGTCGGCGAATGAGCGGCGCGATCTCCTGTGGCGTATCGACGGCAACCGCTGCCGTATGCCCGAGATCGAGTATTCCTTCGGCGATCGCGGCGTTGTCGATGCCGACGATCGGCGCTTCTCCCGCCGAATAGAGCGGCCCGACGATCACCATGTCCGCCCGGCCGAGTGCCGAGCAGAAATCGTCCAGCAGATCCCGCACCCGCGTATACCGGTGCGG
>JBJOGJ010000292.1:0-4538 GCA_046048295.1 Pseudomonadota bacterium
TGCCGCGACGAGATTCGCGAGCGCCATGCGCATCATGCTCATGCGCGTGTCGGGGGTCGCACTGCCGATGTGGGGCGTCAGCAGCACGTTCGGGCAGTCGAGCAGCGCCGGGTGAAGCTTCGGTTCACCCTCGAAGCAATCGACCGCGGCAGCCGCGATCTTCCCGGACTTCAGCGCTGCCGCGAGCGCCTGGTCGTCCACCACCCCGCCACGACCCGCGTGGATCAAGACGGCGGTGGGCTTCATGCGCGCGATCTGCGGCGCCCCGACCATGTGGTGCGTGGACGGACCGTAGGGCACCTGCACGACGACGAAATCGGACTCCGCGAGGAGCCGGTCGAGGTCGGTTCGCTTCGCACGCAGTTCGGCTTCGAGCTCGGGCGCTGCCGACTTCGAGTCGACGTACAGGACGGGCATCTCGAACCCGGTCGCACGGCGGGCAATCACCCGTCCGATTCGACCGAAGCCGATGATGCCCAGTGTCTTGCGGTTGACGTCCATGCCGAGACCGAAGCCGGTGAGGTTGTCAGGCGTCCACTTGCCGGCGCGCACGAACGCATCGGCCTGGGGCAGTCGGCGCGCAACCCCGATCAGCATCCCGAAGACGAGGTCTGCGACGGCGTCGTCCATGGCGCCCGGCGTGTTCGTCACGGTGATACCGCGGGAGCGGGCCGCGGCGATGTCGATGTTGTCGTAGCCGACCCCGATGTTGCAGATGAGCTTCAGTTTCGGACAGGCAGCGATGGTCTCGGCGTCCACCGGATCGACCGCCGCCAACAGCACGGCGTCGGCGTCGCACATCAACTCCCGCATGCCGGCCTGGTCCAGCGGCGCGTCGGTCAGCGGAACCAGCACCTCACCCATCCCGGCGAGCTGGTCCAGCACCGGCTGCGGCAGGCGACGCAAGACAGCAATCTTCGTCATGGTGCGATCTCCTTCGGCGAGGACGGCACGCGGCAGCTAGATGGCCAGTGCCAGTGCCGTGGCAGCCAGCGTTGCAATGACGGGGATGACGACGGTCACGACGCCGACGTCCCTGTAGGCTTCCTTGTGAGTCAGCTGCGTGATCGTCAGCATCGCGATCACCGCGCCGCAGTGAGGCAGCGAATCGAAGCCACCGCTGGCCATCGCGGCGAGCCGGTGCAGGGTGCCCGGGTCGATCCCTTTCGCGAGGTACTGCTCGGCCATCGTCGCCATGAAGATCTGCAGCCCGCCCGAGGCGGATCCGGTGATTCCCGAAACGGCGCTGACGGCGGCGAAACTCGACAGCAGCGGCGGGATGTCCGCCGATACGACGGCATCGGTGAATGCCCGGAATCCCGCGGTCTTCACCACGACACCACCGAACCCGATCACGGCGGCCGTCGACAGCAGCGGCAGGATCGAGTCCTGCGTGCCGTCACCGAGGATGCGCAGCGGAGAACGTCGCGCGACCGGAAACAGCGCGATCGCGACGGCACTGCCGATGGCCAGGGCGACCGACGGCCAGAGGATGGGCTGGCTGTTGGCGAAGGCGACCAGCGACATTTCCTTGCCGACGCCGGCCAGCGACATCAGGCGCGGCACAAGTATGGTGCCGATCACCAGCACCAGCGGCACCACGGCCAGCGCCCAGTGTGGCAGTTCCTTCTCGATCGATGCGAGATCCGGGATTCGATCGGCAGGACCCGGCACGAATCGCTCGCCGGCGGCCTGCGCCTTGAGGCGCTGGCGCTCGAGGTACCAGGCGCCGAGCACGAACATGATCGCGCCGCCGAACAGTCCGAGCCCGGCGCCCGCGAACAGATCGGTACCGAGCCGAACCGAGGGAATGACGTTCTGTATCGAAGGCGTACCCGGCAGTGCGGTGAGCGTGAACGTCCCGGCGCCAAGCGCCAGCGCGGCACAGAACAGGCGCTTCGGGATGTCGGCCTCCTTCAGCAGTCGAAGGCCCAGCGGATACATCGCGAAGATCACGACGAACACCACGACCCCGCCGTAGGTCAGCATGGCGCAGGCCAGCACCGTGATCCAAAGCGCCCGATGCGCACCGAGCCGTCTCACCAGGGCCATGGCGATGCTGGTCGCTGCGTGGCTGTCACCCATGATGCGGCCGAACACGGCACCCGCGGCAAACAGCAGGAAGAACCTGCCGGCGAACGTGAAGGCGCCGAGATCCCCGAACGTGTAGGCATCGCGCAGGCTCTCGGCCGGCGGCAGCGAGTTCGTGACCATCACGACCAGCGAACAGATCACGGATGCGAAGATCACGTTGACGCCGCGCAGCGCCAGCCACATCAGCAGCGCAAGCCCCGCGAGCAACCCGATGATGCCGAGCATTGCTGATCCTCCGTCCGGTATGCCCTGGATTACTGAAAGTCGCTCGAGCTAGTCGAGCACCGCGCCTTCGCAGGCGGGCCTCACGTGCTTGCGATAGCGTCGCATGAAGCCGTCCGGAACCTCACGCTCGTACGGCTTCCACTTCGCCCGTCGTTCCGCGAGTGTCTTCTCGTCTACGTGGAGCGTGAGCCGGCGGTTCGGAATGTCGATCTCGACGATGTCGCCGTCCTCGACCAGCGCGATCGGACCGCCGTCGCTCGCCTCCGGGCAGATGTGACCCACGCAGGGTCCCGAGGTCGCGCCGGAAAAGCGTCCGTCGGTGACCAGTGCCGCCTGCTTCAGCCCCTTCATCTTGAGCGCCATGGTCGCGCCGAGCATTTCGGGCATGCCCGGCGCGCCCTTGGGTCCCAGGTAGCGAAGCACGACCACGTCGCCCTGCTTGATCCTCCCCTCCCCGATCGCCATCAGGGCGTCCTCTTCCGAGTTGAAGCACACCGCCGGTCCCTTGCACTGGAGCATCGACGGCTGCACACCCGCCTGCTTGATGATCGCCGTGTCCGGCGCGAGGTTGCCGCGCAGCACGGTGATGGCGCTGATCGGGCGGAACGCCTTCTCGATGGGCGGGATGACTTTCTCGTTCACGATGTGCGCGGCATCGATCGTCGCCTTGAGGGGCTTGCCGGTCACGGTCATGCAGCTGGTATCGAGCAGACCTTCCAGCCGCTTGAGCACCGCGGGCATGCCGCCGGCCGCCCACAGATCCTGGATGCCATACGGGCCATTCGGGCTGATCGCGAGCAGCGTGGGAACATCCCCTGCCGCCTCGAAGTCAGCGACGTCGAGCGACACACCGGCCGACTTCGCGACCGCCGGCAAGTGCAGCGCGCTGTTGGTCGAGCCGCCGATGGCCATCGTCACCCGCACCGCGTTCCTGAAGGCCGCAGGCGTGAACATCTGCCGGGCGTTCAGTCCTTCGCGAACCATGGCGACGATCCGTTCTCCCGTGCGACGCGCGGCGGCGAGCTTATCGGTGTGCCAGCCCGGAATGTTGCTGCTGCCCGGCAGGCACAACCCGAAGGCCTCGGCCAGACACTGGAAGGTGTTGGCGGTGCCCATGATCTCGCAGGCCCCGCAGGTCGAGCAGGTCGCGGTCTTCGCCAGCAGCTGCGGCTCGTCGTGATAGTCGCCGTGATCGATGGTGCCCCGCTGGCCCGCGGCGTTGCGGATGTCCATCTGGCCGGGACCAGCCGAAAGATAAATGGTCGGCAGGTCGAGCCGCGCCGCAGCCATCATCATGGCCGGGTTGATCTTGTCGCAGCCCGCGATGACCACGAGCCCGTCATAGGGCTGGGAGCGCACGTGCGTCTCGATCATGTCCGCGATCAGGTCGCGCTGCGCCAGCACGAAGCGCATGCCGTCGTGCGCCATCGCCACGCCGTCGCAGGGTGCCGGCACGTTGAACTCGGCGCACTCGCCGCCGGCCACGAGGATCCCGTCCTTCACCTTGCGACCGAGGCGATCGAGGTGCGCGTGCCCGGTGGTGAGCTCGGTGTGGGAGTTCGCGATCGCAATCAGCGGCCGCGTTCTGAAATTGTCGGTGTCGTACCCGGCGCCATGAAGCAGACCCTTGCGGAACATGTTCATGATCGGGCTCGCGCTGTTCGAGATGATGTCGCTGCGCTTCTTGCCTGTTTCGACAGCCATGATGTTTCCTCCGGTGTTGGTCTTGGACGCCCGTCAGGCGTCGATCAGTTCGGTTCCCGCGTCGGCGATCCGCGAGACGCCCGTGAGCGCCATCGCGATCTGCAGCTCGCGGTGAAAGATTTCGAGCAGGTCCTCGAGGCCCTGCTGGCCCGCGCCGGCCGCGGCCCACACCCAGGGCCGCCCGACCAGCACGCCGCGGGCGCCGAGTGCTACAGCCCTGAGTACGTCGATGCCGCTGCGGACGCCGCCGTCGAGCAGGACTTCCACCCGATCGCCCACCGCCGCCGCCACGCCCGGCAACTTGGCGATCGACGAGGCGACGCCATCGAGCTGGCGGCCGCCATGATTCGAGACCACGACGCCGTCGGCACCGACGTCCGCCGCGGCCCGGGCGTCGTCCGCCTCGAGCACGCCCTTGATGTAGAGCTTGCCGTCCCAGATGCGCCGCAGCCACTCGATGTCCTTCCAGGTCACCGAGGGATCGAACTGCGTGTCGATCCAGGCCTTGTAAGCAT
>JBJOGJ010000293.1:0-4532 GCA_046048295.1 Pseudomonadota bacterium
GTGCTCATTTAACCACCGAATCCGCCGTGCCTGATCTGTGATCCGCCAACCACGCACGCGCGTCAAGTGCCGTACAATGACACGAAGGTTGTATCAACGCTCGGGTTGCGAGGCTGGGCACCTATGAAATGGCCGACCGCTGCATCCAGCGGTCGGCACCAACTGTCCCGGACGGGCGCTGCTTCGTCAGTTCTTGCTACCACCGACCGCAGCGGCCACCTCGGCAGCGAAGTCCTCTTCCTTGCGCTCGATGCCTTCGCCGAGTGCATAGCGGATGAAGGCGGCAACCTTTATTGGCGCGCCGACATTCTTCTCGGCTTCCTTTACGGCCTGTGTGACCGTCGACTTGCCGTCGAGCATATATACCTGCTCCATCAGCACGACCTGCTGGAAGTACTCCTTCCTAAGCCGTCCCTCGACCATCTTGGCAACGATGTCTGCCGGCTTGCCTGAAGCAAGCGCCTGCTCGGCATAGATCTCGCGCTCACGCTCGATGATCTCAGGCGAAAGCTCTTCTGCGGTGGTTGCAAGCGGGCTCGCGGCAGCGACGTGCATGCATAGCTGGCGGCCGAACTCCCGCAGTTTGGCCTGGTCGCCCGTGCTCTCGAGGGCAACCAGTACACCGATCTTGCCGACGCCGTCGCCCAACTTGTTGTGCAAGTAGTCTGCGACAACGCCGCCGGAAACCGTAAGAGCTGCCGTACGGCGGACGCTCATGTTCTCACCGATGGTGGCAATGGCGTCCTTGACCACTTCTTCGACATTCGACCCCTTGCCGGGATAGCTGGCAGCCAAGAGCTTCGCACGGTCACCGCCAGCAGCCGGGGTGAGCTTGGCGATCTCGCGGACCATCTCCTGGAACTGCTCGTTGCGAGCCACGAAGTCGGTCTCGGAATTGACCTCTACTACGGCTCCGGTATTGCCCGCCACGGCCAGCCCGATCAGGCCCTCGGCTGCGACACGATCGGATTTCTTGGCGGCTTTCGAGAGACCCTTCTTGCGGAGCCAGTCGACTGCCGCATCGACGTTGCCGTCGTTCTCAGTAAGCGCCTGTTTGCAGTCCATCATCCCCGCGCCAGTCTTCTCGCGCAGTTCCTTGACCATGCCCGCAGTGATTGTAGCCATGTCCGAGCTCTTTCGTCCTTCGTTTGCAATTCACCCGGCGGTTCGGCAGTCTGCCGAATGCGCCGGGAACGATCATGAGGGCAGCCCCCCGTGCCCGGATGGCAACGGGCTTCAGGCCGCTGCGGCCTCCACCAGCCGCTTCGCCTGACCAATCCAGTCCTGCTCGCCGATCTTGCCGGCGAGGCTCAGCTGCCGGTCGATAAGTTCGACACTCGAGGGGTCGAGGTCGGCGATCTGCCAGAAATGATAGACGCCGATGTCATTCAGCCGCTGTTCGATACGGTCGGTGATACCCGTGATCCGCTTCAGATCGTCAGGCTCGCCACGCGGCTGATCGATACCCTGATATGTATCCGCCGCGGCGGGCGCAAGCGCTTCAACCGCCGGCGTCTCAGCAGCACCGAGATCGACACCGGAACTCACCTGCGACCGCTCCAGGCCGTCAAGTGCAGCGCGTGCGATGAGGTCACAGTAGAGGGTAATGGCGCGCCCGGCGTCGTCGTTCCCTGGGATCGGAAAATCTATACCGTCCGGGTCGCAGTTCGTATCCACAACCGCCACGATCGGAATACCGAGCTTGCGAGCCTCCGCAATGGCGATGCTCTCCTTGTTCGTGTCGATCACAAAGAGCAGGTCCGGGGTGCCGCCCATGTTCTTGATGCCGCCCAGCGCCTGGTCGAGCTTGTCGCGCTCGCGAGTCAGGTTGAGGATTTCCTTTTTGGTGCGGCCCAGGCCTTCACCCGAGAGGATGTCCTCAAGCTGGCGGAGGCGGCGGATCGACTGGGAGATCGTCTTCCAGTTGGTCAACGTGCCGCCGAGCCAGCGGTGGTTGATGAAGTACTGAGCGGAACGACGGGCAGATTCCGCTATGGCCTCGCTCGCCTGCCGTTTCGTGCCGACATAGAGCACGCGGCCACCACCAGCAACGGTATCGGAGACCTTGACCAGCGCCTGATGGAGCAGAGGGGTCGTCTGCGTGAGATCGACGATATGGATGTTGTTGCGCACGCCAAAGATGAACGGCCCCATCTTGGGGTTCCAGCGGTGCGACTGGTGGCCGAAGTGGACGCCAGCTTCAAGCAGCTGACGCATATTGAACACGGGCAATGCCATGTGGTTAACCTCTTGTTTTCCGGTTTATCCTCCGCAACCCTGAGAAGCGGCATCCGCCAAGAGCGAATGCAGCCACCGGAGCACGTTGCCGGGGCTTTCAATCCGGCCCGCGCTGGGACTGCGTGTGTGATGGCCGAGCTAATACCCTCGTACGGACATAAAAACAAGCCCACGGCGAGGGAAATTCGGCCAACTGCCTAGCTGGCCGATCGCCCTAGGAAGCGCATGGTGGCCTTGAAGGTGCGTCCCGCGCGTTCTTCGGTTCCCAAGCCGGCAAGCGACTGGCTCGGCGCCTCGACACTAAGCGGGACCTCTGGACCGACGGCGTCGAGCAACTCACTGAGCCAGAGCGAGCCCTCGCCGGGAAGCATCCGCGCCGTCCGCGATTCACGCCTTAGCTCATCGGCCGACTTCGAGCCGGGCTCATAGGGTGCAGCGTCGCAGAAGTGGATCAGCTTAATGAGTTTCCTGTCCACGCCAGCGAGATCACGCGGATGGCCGCCAGACCGCGACAGATGAAAAGCGTCGATCACCAACCCCACATCGTCGCTGCCCGCTGCCTCGACCAGCGAAACGGCGGCAGCAAGCGTGGTACAACCGCTGTAGGGATTGAACTCGACCAGAGCCTCAAGCCCATGGGCCGCCGCCAAGGCTGCAACCTGTCGGACGCCGGCGATTTGGTCCGGTTGCTCGCAGGCCTCGATTGGACAGACGAGAAAGCGCCCGCCGAGCCTGGCGGTCAGTGCCACCGCCGGCTCCCAGAGCGCCATTTCGAAACCCGACCTGACCGGGAACACCCCGACCTCCAGCAGCCTCAACCCCGTCTCCTGCAGCAGACGCGCCACCTCGGCTTCCCGTTCCGGGTGCCCGGCAACTTCGGTGTCGGTCGCAAGCAACGGCTGCAAGCGGAGGCCAACGTGCGTGAACCCGGCCGCTGCCGCGGCGCGGATCTGACCAGCCGGTCCAGCGTCCAGTATCGTCAGTGCGGCAAGAGATACGATCGGCATGCGGCGGCTCCAACGGCGGCGGGGCTCAAACCTTACAGCGCATCAAAGGTCGGCCACAACAACGACGCCTGGCACCGTGCTGATGAGGCCCCGCTGTGCGGGGCTGACGTCATAGGTGCCTGGCAACGCCACCTCCACCTCTCGTCCGCATGCAGCGAGGCTCATGGCGATCCGTATTTCGCCGCGCCCCGGCTTCAAGTACTTTTTTAGCTCTTCCAGGATGGCGCGTGAGCGATCGCTGACGAGGCTCCCCTCATCCATCACCAATCTAAGCCCGCCCTTGAGCTGCGAAACTGCAGCGTCCAGGCTCTGCATGCCCTCCACGCGCAGCTTGACGGTGTCGCCGTCGCGCTCTCCCACCACCGACAGAAGCACCGGGGTGCCTGCAACAAGAAGGTCGCGGCATGCCGACAACGTATCGCTGAAAAGTACCGCCTCGAACTGGCCCGAGGCATCCGAGAACATCGCGAAAGCAAACTTGTTGCCCTTGGCAGATTTGCGTTCCCTGGCCGATACGACCACAGCGCCCAGTCTTCCGGCGATCGTCCCAAGCCCTGCAGCGACCTCCATGTCGGCCCAGCGCGTCGCACCAAGCGATCGCAATGCACCCTCGTACTGGTCGAGCGGATGGCCGGAGAGGTAGAACCCGGTCGCCTGGAACTCCTTTTCGAGCCGTTCCATAGGTGTCCATGCCTTGGCGGGCCGAATGTCCATTTCCGGCCCGTCCCCGCCGCTACCACCACTGAAGAGATCGTCGATACCGCTTGCGGCATTGGCAGCGAGCCGGTTGGCGAGGGCAATAATGTTCTCGACGTTGCCGTAGACCAGCGCTCGATTGGAATCGAGCGCATCGAATGCGCCGGCCGCGGACAACATCTCAACTGCACGCTTGTTCACCGCCTTCGTGTCGAGACGGCGGGCAAAATCGGAAAGTGACTTGAACGGCCCCTTCTCCCTGCGCGCCAACACGATGCTTTCGACGGCAGCTTCACCGATGTTCTTCAGTGCCGCGAGCGAATAACGGACGGCCCCCGGCTTTTCAGGCGTTCCAGGAACGGCTCCGAAATCGACTCCGGATTCGTTGACGCATGGCGGCAGCACGGTGATGGAGGATTTTCTGGCTTCGGTCGCAAACATCGCCAGCTTGTCGGTATTGCCCATGTCGAGCGTCATGGAGGCGGCCAGGAACTCCTCCCGGAAGTTCGCCTTGAGGTAGGCTGTATGATAGCTGACGAGCGCATAGGCGGCGGCATGCGACTTGTTGAAACCGTAGCCGGCAAACTTGTC
>JBJOGJ010000294.1:0-4474 GCA_046048295.1 Pseudomonadota bacterium
GATGTATAAATCCGTCTCGCTGATCACCGATTGGCGGAACATGGCCGAGTTCGGTTCGGCGTTCTTGAAGCCCAATTTTCATGACTGGGACATCTACGCCTTGTCGATGGTCGAAACGGTGCAGATGGCCGTCTGGGGCACGGCTCTCGCCGTGATTGTGGGTGTACCGTTTGCGATACTTAGCTCAGCCAATGTCTGCCCAGTATGGGTCGTGCAGCCGGTACGACGCCTGATGGATGCCTTTCGGGCCATAAACGAGATCGTATTTGCACTCTTGTTCGTGGTCGCCGTCGGCCTCGGCCCGCTTGCCGGCGTTCTGGCGCTCGCCGTACACAACATCGGCATAATCGCGAAGCTGTTCTCCGAGGCTGTCGAGGCAATCGATCCGCGCCCCGTAGAGGGTATCCGCGCAACGGGCGCAAGCCGCCTTCAGGAGGTTATTTACGGCATCATTCCCCAGGTCATGCCGCTGTGGAGTTCGTTCACGCTCTATCGTTTCGAAACCAACGTTCGCTCCGCTACCGTGCTCGGACTTGTCGGCGCTGGTGGCATCGGCCAGCCACTCTACGAGAACATCCGCTCATTCAACTACGCCGAGACGGCGGCAATCATCATAATTGTTGTTGTGACAGTAATGATCATCGACGTGATCTCGGCGCAACTCAGGCGGTTCCTGGTTTGAAGAACAAGACGTCGCGCGTCAGGTGGCCGGAGCGCCGGTACCGTCCTGCTGCCGGGCAGGGACGACGAGCACGAGCGCCGCGAACGCTGCGAGGGAAATGATGCTGGAGGCGACGAGGGCGTACGCGCCGTAGGCATCTATGAGAAGCCCAAAGGCAAGCGGCGCCCCAGCCTGCGCTATACGCGCCGGTGCGCCGAGAAGCCCCAGTCGATACCCATAATTTTCGGGTCCAAAAACCGCGAGTGGGACCGTGCCGCGCGCAATTGTCAGTATACCGTTGCCAGCACCGTGCAAGAGCGCGAACGGCATCGCAAAGATGCTTCCTCCTGCAAGTAGTACCACACTGGCGAAAGGGTGCGTAAGTGTCGAGAGACGCGCAGATACGAGGGGATGGAAGCGACTGAGGACCGTAGCTTCCAGAAGTCGGGCTGCGACTTGGCCGGGGCCGATCAACATTCCCGCCGCGATGGCATCGCCAACAGAGAGACCGGAAGCGGTGAGAATGCGTGGCAGATGCGCCGCCATTCCGGTTGACACGACCCAACCCGCCGCGAAGGCGAACCCGAGCAGCAGCATCGTGCGATCGATGGGCACCGCGGCGCGGCGGGCGCCGATGGCGAGGTGTGTCGCGGCTCTGATCTTTGGAAGGAGGATCAGGTTCAGGGGCATTGCGACGAGGATATGGGCAAGTGCCCAGCAGATGCATGTGGCGCGCCAGCCAAGCGAGCTTTCTCCCCAAGCCGTCAGCGGCCATCCGGCAGTGCTGGCGAAACCGGCTATGAGCGTTATTCCAGTGATGGCTTGCCGAGCTTGCGAACCATAGGCCCGACCGAGTGTTGCGAATGCCGAATCGTAGAGACCGAGCCCCATGGCAAGGCCAAGGATTTGCCAAGCGAGCCACATCTGCCATTCCGTCTCGGCCATTGCCAACCCTGTAAGCCCGGCCGCAAAGACGAAATTCGAAACAGTCAGAAGCTCGCGGCCGCCGAAACGATCGATGTAACGGCCGACGTGCGGACCGATAAGGGCCGACACCAGTAGGGCCAGAGAGAAGGCTGCAAACACGCGCGAAGCCGATATGGAAATCTCTTTCGCGATCGGATCTGCAAGGATGGCGATAAGGTAATAGCTGGATGCCCAGGCGATGGTCTGGCTTGTCCCGAGCGCTGCAATGGGCGCGACGGACTGTCGTTGGGTTGAAGACATTCTTGCCGGAATTCTTTCCCGAAGCAGATCGCCTGAAGCGCACTGCACGGCTTTTTTCATCGAAGGAGTGTGGCGGTGTGTGCAACCTCGGTGTGACTTGCGGGTAAATCGTCGCCGGGTTCGTGCCCGGCGAGACACGCTAAGTCTCGAGGCGCTTTGCGAGTGAAAGGTAAGAACCGAGTTCCGGCGTCTTCTGTTTCGGAATCTTGGCCTGATCGTCGATGATCCGTAATGCCAACGCAGCAGAACGGAATGTCAGCAAATCGAAATCGGCCATTTCCGCCGGCGACATCGGGCCGCCCTGCAGGTCCAGAGACGCTTTGGAATCTTCGGCCAGCCGCTCATAGTAGTCTGGATTGGCCGCACATAGGTATCGTTTCGCTGCCACATGCAGGCGCACCGGCTCGGCGACGCCCGGGCCATAGACCTGCGCAAGAGCCTGTGCCCCGCCATTCTCATGTCTGTCGTCGATGCCCTGTGCGGCAAGATCGACATCCTCACCGACCAGAAGATGTCCGAGGTCGTGCATGAGGGCTGCGATAATCAGTTCGTCGCCAAGGTTGCGCTCACATGCCAGCATCGCCGACTGGAGTGCATGCTCCAGTTGCGTTACGTCGGACAGGCCGTAGCGGCCGTCGCCTCGGTCCCGCAACATATCGAAAAGTGATTCAGAATCCATTCGAACGTCTCCCCCTTCCCGCCAACCTGCCGACAATGCATGAATCACGCGACGCGGCTGTGACTGGGAGGCGAAACCGGCGGAACCGAGGTTTGAACCTATAAGATTTCGCACACGTCGCGCTAGGTTTTCAAGTTTACCATAGCAGACACACGCCGGGCCTGGTCGGGCCCATGCCAGCGGATGCACACAGCACCTATCCAATAGCCAATTTGACCGAAATTCGCTGCAGGTTTGAGCGGCAATGCGGGCTACGGTCAAAATTAGAGAAGGATGAATGCTTCACGGTACCTTGGCGCGACACGAGCGCCGCACCGATGTCTCTTGAGGGTCATTATGCACGTTTGGCGGTCTTGACCAGCAGGTCCGCTCTACCCCCAACCGCGATCGATTGCGGGACGAACTGAGAACAGAGACGCGATGCCATCAGGTGCCCAGATCGAGCGCCATCGCTGCAATCGACGAAAAGGGCGAGGGCCACGAACAGGCTCGGCACTGCTCGTTAGTCTGAATGTGTATCCAAACCGCCGTCATTGGTTGGCACGACTACGCTATAGCTTTGAATATGCGGCGAAACCGCTGGACGTGTGGTTTCTGCGGAGATCCTGTTGCAAGCCATCGCCGTGCCGACGCGCGATATTGTACAGAGAGCTGCCGAGAGAAAGCGGCACGGCGTAGACGCTACCTCAGAGGCCAACCACTGTACTCGATCTAGAATTTTCCCGTTGTCGCGAAACGCGTCAGCTTGACCCCACGATCGTTCGCAGAAAAGGGGAAATCGCAGACTATCTCCTGGTCTCGTCTATTGCGGTGGCCAGAGCAGTCTACCCATAACGTGACGAAAGGCTTCCTGTGTGCGATGATCAAAATGGTACAGCGCGGGCTCCTACACGGTGGCCCTATTGGGGGAGCTAGCGATGCCGGAACCTAGGCCGTATGCCAGCTATTCAGTCGATCGGCTTCAAGAGATTGTGGCAAATGCGCAAACAAATCAGCTAAAAGATATTCTCCGCGAACTAGACAGTTTTCGTACCACTAAAGCTGCCAATCGTTTGGCTGTAGATATCAGAGAAATGCTCGCAGATGGTGAGTCGAACGCGGACGACATCACTGTTGTCGATGGAGAGCAGGCGGATTTACCAGGCGTGGTGTTTGCTCAGCCCGCGCGTCCCCGACCTGTCGTCGACGAAGCAAGACGCCCGAAGTACCCGCCGACTGACGAACAGCAGGCAGCAATTGAAGCGTTTAAGCGAGGAGGATCCTTAAAGATCTTGGCCTTTGCCGGCGCAGGGAAAACCAGTACGTTGCAGCATATGGCCTTTGAACGATTGGAGCGCGGCATCTATCTCGCCTTCAATCGATCGATCGCCAATGAAGCTCGAAGCAAGTTCCCACTCCATGTGGACACACGCACTACTCACTCTCTGGCAGCTCGCCAAGTACGAGGGAAAGCACGTTACACCAACTCGAAGATGTTCGATCGGATCGGCGGCAACCAACTCGCTGATATTCTGCAACTTGAAAAGTTGACCATTGAGAAAAAGGTCTCCCTCGGCGAATCTCAACAAGCATATCTGATCATTAGAACTGTTCGCCGCTTTTGCAGCAGCGAAGACCCTGAAATTCAAATGGAACATATCCCAATGTCGGGTCGGCTTCGTGGCCTCAGCCCTGAGACAAGCGCTGAGGTTAAGAATGCTCTCCTCGATCAGGCTCGCGTTGTTTGGGAACGCATGAAAGATCCAAAAGACGAGATCCCTCTCGGTCACGATGGCTACCTTGTCCCCCGTCAGCATTCACGAGACGTTTTGAAGCGAATCGGGAGTGGAGGATTTTGAGATCATCGTAGCCGTAAAGGAGCGAAGATGAGATCAAAATCCGGGCCGATAAGTTCGGCCGAGCAGCAT
>JBJOGJ010000295.1:0-4457 GCA_046048295.1 Pseudomonadota bacterium
ACCTCGAGGAGAAGCTCGATCTCATCTCCGACAACAAACTCGAGTGGAAGGATGTCCTGCGCGATTTCTGGCGCGAGTTCATGAGTGCCGTCGAAGGTACGAAGGAACTCACGATCACGCAGGTCCTGGAAGCGCTGAACGAGATGCTCGGCCCGCACATCTTTCCGGCCAAGGAGGATGGCGGCGATCCGCGCGCCTGCCCATCCTGCGGAACCGGCCAGCTATCGCTCAAGATTTCGCGCGCCAACGGCGCCTTCATCGGCTGCGGCAACTATCCCGAATGCCGCTATACCCGCCAACTGTCGCAGATGGGCGGGGAGGAAGGCGGCGCGCTCCTCGATGGCAAGGAACTGGGATTCGATCCGCAGACAGGCTTCGCCGTCACCCTCCGCAACGGCCGCTTCGGCACCTATCTGCAGCTCGGCGAGGCCACCGACTACGACGACGAGAAGCCAAAACGCTCATCCATACCGAAAGGCATCGACCCCGCCGCGCTCGACCTCGAGACGGCGCTGAAGCTGCTCGCCCTGCCGCGCCAGGTCGGCCAACATCCCGATGGCGGCACGATTGCCGCCGGGCTCGGGCGCTACGGTCCGTTCATCCTGCACGAGAACGGCAGCGATAAGGTATACGTCAACCTCGAGAGCATTCACGACGTGTTCGAGATCGGCGTCAACCGTGCCGTGACGCTGCTCGCCGAGAAGAAGGCAGGCGGCGGACGTGGACGCTTCCAGCGTGCAGCGCCGGCCGTGCTGAAGGACTTGGGCGAACACCCCGACGGCGGCAAGATCGAGGTGCTCTCGGGTCGCTACGGCCCCTACGTGAAGCACAACAAGATCAACGCCACGATCCCGAAAAACAAGGAGCCGACGGAGCTCACCGTGGCAGAGGCGATCGAACTCCTGGCAGCGCGTGCAGAAAAGGCCGGTACAGGGCGGAAGGCCGGCGGCAGGAAGTCCGCGCCGAAGAAGACGAACGGCACCGAGAAGAAACCGGAGAGCGCTGCAAAATCGGCCAAGAAGACAGCGAAGAAGACGGCTGCCACCAAGTCCAAAACGGCGGCCAAGCCGGCACGAACCAAGTCGAAGCAAGACAAAGCGGAAGCGCAATAGGTTGTTATGGCGCGCAAGCCAACGCGGGCAAAGTCTGATCGCCGTCCCCGACGGGGCGGCGACAAGCGGATCGACGCCGGCGGCCAGCGCAGCCGCAGCCCAGACGTTCGGGCAGCCGGCGATTTTCCGACCAAGGAAGAAGTGCTCACCTTCATCCAGGAAGCCGAAGGCAAGGTCGGCAAGCGCGAGATCGCACGGGCATTCGCGATAAAGTCGGACGACCGCAAGAGACTGAAGGTGCTGCTCGCGGAAATGGCGCGCGAAGGACTGCTGGTCGGCAACCGGCGTGAACTGCGCCGGCAGGGCGCCTTGCCAACCGTCACCGTTCTCGAGATCGTCTCCCGCGACGATGACGGCGAGCTGATTGCAGAACCGATCGCCTGGAACCCCGACGAAGGCCCCCGCCCCCGCGCCATGATACGGGAAGGACGATCGCCAGCCACCGGCACGAAGGCACTCGGCATCGGCGACAGGGTGCTCTGCCGCATCGGCCCGGCGCCCGACGATGCAGAAGACGACGACCCGCCCTACGTCGCCGAGCCGATCAAGCGCCTGCCCCGCGACCAGCGCCGGCTGCTCGGCATCTTCCACCGCCAGGACCGCGGCGCCACGATCCGCCCCATCGACCGCAAGGCGCTCAAGGAGTGGCCGGTGCGCTCCGGCAACGAAGGCGACGCCCGTAACGGCGACCTCGTGCGCTTCGAACTCCTGCGCAAGGGACGGTTTGCCAATCCCGAGGCGCGCATCGTCGAGACACTCGGCAATCCCGACGACCAGCGCCAGATCAGCCTGATCGCCATCCACAGCCACGCCATCCCGGACGACTTTCCGGAAAGCGTCGTCACGGCCGCAGACGCGCTCGAGGCCTTCGACCCCGACAAGCCCGCGAACCGTACCGACCTCCGGCACCTGCCGCTGCTGACCATCGATCCCGTCGACGCCCGCGACCATGACGACGCCGTCCACGCATCGCCGGATACGGACCCCGCCAACGAAGGCGGGCATGTCGTGACCGTCGCGATCGCCGACGTCGCCCACTATGTCCATCCGGGTTCGGTGCTGGATCGCGAGGCGCAGTTGCGCGGCAACTCGGTTTATTTTCCAGATCGCGTCGTACCGATGCTGCCAGAGCGCATCTCGAACGACCTGTGCTCCCTGCGGGAAGGCGAAGACCGGCCATGCCTCGCCATCGAGATGGTCTTCGACAAGACAGGCAAGAAGCGCCGGCACAAACTGATGCGCGCAGTCATGCGATCGGCAGCCAAGCTCAGCTACCAGGAAGCGCAGGCGGCCTTCGACGGCACACCGGGCACAAAGGCGGCAGCGTTCGTCGAAACCGCGCTGGCACCGCTGTGGACGGCCTACCGTGTCCTCGCCGGTGCCCGTGACCGTCGCGGGCCGCTCGAACTGGATCTCCCCGAACGCCGGATCGTCCTCGATGAGAACGGCCGCGTCGCTGCGGTGCATGTCCCCGAGCGGCTGGAGGCGCACCGACTGATCGAGGAGTTCATGATCCAGGCGAACGTGGCGGCGGCGGAATTGCTCGAAGCAAAGCGCCTGCCCGTGGTGTACCGCGTGCACGAACGCCCGTCGAAGGAGAAGCTGAAGGCGTTGCGCGATTTCCTCGAGACGCTCGAGATTTCACTGCCGGCAGGCGACATGCTGCGCTCGGCGCATTTCAACAGCGTCCTTTCCGCCTCGGAGGACCTGCCTGTCCGCGAACTCGTCCACGAGGTGATCCTGCGCTCGCAGTCACAGGCGGTCTATGCGACGGAGAACGTCGGCCACTTCGGCCTCAATCTCCTGCGCTACGCACACTTCACGTCGCCGATCCGGCGATATGCCGACCTCCTCGTCCACCGCTGCCTGATAAGCCTCGCCGGCCTTGGCGAAGGCGGGCTGCGTGACGACGATATCGCCGACTTGAAAGCGATCGCGGAACAGATTTCGACGGCCGAGCGCCGCGCCATGGCTGCCGAGCGCGAGACCATCGACAGGCTGATCGCCACCCATCTCGCAGACCGGATAGGCGCGGAATTCACAGGCCGCATTGCAGGCGTAGCGAGGTCGGGACTGTTCGTGCGCCTCACCGACTCCGGCGCCGACGGCTATATCCCGGCATCGACGCTGGCAGACGAATACTATGCGCACGACGAACAACTGCACGCACTCGTCGGAGAGCGGACCGGCGGCACCTACCGGCTCGGCGACAGGGTCAGCGTTCGCCTCCTCGAGGTCATACCGTCCGCCGGCGCCATACGCTTCGAGATGCTCACACCGCCGGGCAAAGCAGCGCCAGCCAGTCGCACCAGGCGCAGCGGCAGGCGGAAACCTGCACCCCGGCGAGGCGGAAGGCGCTAGGCCGTTTGCAGACCCGGTCGGGGGTGCGCCGATGCGCGCGTTGACGCCAGCGCACAATGCTGGCCCTGTGGCGCCATGGAACATTTCGACACAACGACAGCTTGCGGAGCCGGCGAACGGCCACTCAACCTGGCCCTGCGCCGCGGCTTTGCCCGCCGCTGCCCAGCCTGCGGCGAAGGTCGTTTGTATGCTGGCTTCCTTGCCGTCAACGCGCAATGCCCGGCATGCGGCGAAGAGTTGCATCATCACCGTGCTGACGATGCACCGCCCTATTTCGTGATGCTGCTCGTCGGGCACGTCATCGTCGCAGGAGTCTTGGCCCTTGAGCAGAGCATGGCACCGGCGGAATGGGTACATCTCGTCCTATGGCTCCCACTCACCCTGCTGCTTTCCCTGTGGCTCCTGCCACGCGTCAAGGGGATGATCGTCGCCATCCAATGGGCCAATCGGATGCACGGTTTCGGACATATCAAGAGCGTCAATGAATTGAACGAAGTGTAGAAATACCGGGCACTTAAGCGCACCGATCCGTACTCAATTTTGATCAAAGTGATGGTTGACATAACCGATGGTCGGAGTACTTTGGCGCACGGATTTCAGAGCCGGATGCTGGCTCACTGTTGGAGAACTTCCAAATGGCAAAGCCTGTAACCCAGAAGGTCAAGCTCGTTTCGACGGCGAAGACCGGCTTCTTCTATGTCACCAAGAAGAATCCCCGCAACACGACCGAGAAGCTGTCCTTCAAGAAGTATGACCCGATCGCGCGCAAGCACGTCGAGTTCAAGGAAGCCAAGATCAAGTAGGCATTCCGCCCGCGAAGGCGCGGGTCCCACGTCCCATATCCTGCTGAATTTCCGATAGTGCCGGATGCGCCGGCATCAGGAGGCGCCGGACCGAGTGTCCGGCGAAGGGAGAGGCGTGGATATGAACCTTTGAAAAAGGATCGGCCAGGGTCCGTAACCAGTCTCGGCAGCGGGGTATAGT
>JBJOGJ010000296.1:0-4337 GCA_046048295.1 Pseudomonadota bacterium
GCGATGGTGCTCGACCTGATGCTGCCCGACATGGACGGTCTCGAAGTCTGCCGGCAGGTGCGGTCAAGGGCCGAGACGCCGATCCTGATGCTGACCGCGCGGGGCGATGCCATGGACCGTATCGTCAGGCTCGAGCTCGGAGCCGACGACTACCTGCCCAAGCCGTTCGAGCCGAGGGAACTACTGGCGAGGATCAAGGCAATCCTCAGGCGTTCGAAGGCGGGCGGCGCCAAGGCCGACATCCTGAGGTTCGGCAGCATCGAGATCGACCGGGGGGCGCGCGAGGTGCGCCTGGATGGAGAGGTCCGAACCCTGACGAGCTACCAGTTCGCGCTGTTGCTGGCACTTGCCGAGCATGCCGGGCGGGTGATGTCGCGCGATGCGCTGATGGACCTCGTGAATGGGGAGCAGATCGAAGCCTTCGACCGTTCGATCGACGTACACATTTCACGTATCCGCGCCGAGATCGAGGCGGATCCGAAAAAACCGAAGCGTGTCATCACGGTGCGCGGCGCGGGCTATGTGTTTGCCAAAGAGCAGAGCTAGCGGCGAGGAGCGCGGGGGATGTTTCGGAGGCTCTACAGGAAGATCTACCTGTTGATCATCGCCACGCTGGTGGCGACAGTGATCGTGGCGGGTGTGGCATGGCGGATCGTCAATGCCGGGCCGCCGGGCGACAGCGCCTTCGAGATGATCGGCATACTGGCCGTCAATCCGTTGCCGCCGCCGGAGGCATCGCTCGCAGAGCATCAACGTGCCGTGATGCGGCTTGCAGACGAGCTTGGAACAGACGTCTCGCTGTTCGATGCAAGCCGAGAGCTGATTGCATCGTCCGGGCCGCCGTTGCCGCTGCCGCGCGAGACCCATCGCCATCCGGACGGCCGATTGCAGTTCGGACGCGGCGGGCCGGTCGTCAGTTTCAGACTGCCGGACGACAGGTGGGTCGCGATCCGTGCGCCACGGCGTTTCCGGTATCCGGCGCTGGCGTTCCTGCTGATGCTGTCGGCCATCGCGGGTACGATCGGGCTCTGCGCCTATCCGCTGGCGCGCGGGCTGACGCGGAGACTGGAAAAGCTGCAGGTGGCGGTGGAGACGCTGGGGCAGGGACGGCTTGCGACGCGTGTGGAGGTCGAGGGAAAGGACGAGATCGCGAGCCTGGCGTCGAGCTTCAACCGCTCGGCTGAACGGATCGAGGAGCTGATCGCATCCAACCGCATGCTGCTCGCCAACGCGTCGCACGAACTCAGGACGCCGCTTACCCGCATCCGGCTCGGCATCGAGCAGGCGAAGGCAGGGGCGCCGCCGGACGTTGCGAGCCGACTCGAGACGGATATCGGCGAACTCGACCAGATGATCGACGAACTGCTGCTGACGAGCCGGCTCGATACGAACGAGGCGCTGGACGTCAAGGAGGAGGTCGATCTGCTCGGCCTCGCGGCGGAAGAATGTGCACGCTACGACGACTGCACGCTCGACGGGGCGCCGGTGACCGTGAAGGGCGATCCGGCGTTGCTCCGGCGACTGATCCGCAATCTCCTGGACAATGCGGTGAAGCATGGCAAGCCGCCGGTCGAGGTGCGGCTGGCGCGGGCCGGCAGCGAGGCGGTGCTGGAGGTGGCGGACCACGGGGACGGCATTCCGGAAGGCGACCGCGATAGGGTGTTCGCGCCGTTCTACCGGACTGCACAGAGCCGGCCGAAGAAGGGTGCCGGCCTCGGTCTCGCCCTCGTCCGCCAGATCGCGGGGCGACATGGCGGCAGGGCGGAGGTGGCGGTTGGCGCGCTGCTCGTCTCGACGGTGCGCGTGAGGTTGCCGGCAGGGTGAGGCGCGGCGAGGCAACGGCTGGTGCACCACCTCGGAGTTCCGCGCCTCCCTATTTTTCGCCGCTCAACTGTTGATGCCGTGGTGGCGCTCGGTGAGTTCGATGGCGAAGCCGTCGGGATCCTTGATCCAGGCGACGCGGCGGTTGCCACCGGGGGCGGACGGCTCCTGCACGTCCCTGGTGAAGGTGACGCCCTCGGCCTTCAGGTGCCTGGCGAAGCTCTCGAGGTCCGAAACGGCAAAGGCGAGGTGGCCGTCCCAGGTCTTGCCGGGTTCGGCCTGGCCCTGGATCAGCTCAAGCGCGTGGGTGGCGCCTTCGTCCTCGCCGTAGCCGACGTAGGCGATCGAGCGGCCATCGCCACGGTCCGGGCGCTCGCGCAGGAGCGACATGCCGAACAGCCGGGTGTAGAAATCCACGGACTTCTTGACGTCCGCGACCGGCAGCATCGTGTGACGCAATCTCAGACCCACTCCGTTCGGCACAGCCATTGCTTCCTCCAACGTGATTTCAGGTTGATTTCGGGCGAGACTATAGCGAACCTGCGGGGCGGAGAACAGGCGCGAAAGGGACGAGCGACATGAGTGGCAACGGCGGCAGGCCCGGGCATCTCGACATACCTTCGATGAAGGGCAAGGTCGGGGACGTCGAATGGGAGACGAGGTGCGACCTCGCGGCGCTCTATCGGGCGGCAGCGCACGACGGCTACCAGGACATCACGCTGAACCACTTCACGGCGCGGCTGCCGGACAATCCGCACCGCTTCCTCATCAAGCCGACGGAGCTGATGTTCGAGGAGGTCACGGCCTCGAGCCTGCTCTGCTACACGCTCGACGACGAACTCGTGTACCAGAGCCCGTTCTCGAAGTCGCCAGCCTCGTTCAACATACACGGTACGCTGCTCAAGGCGAGGCCGGACGTCAACTGCACCATGCATCTGCATACGGACGCCGGTGCCGCGCTGTCGGCGCTCGAGTGCGGGTTCCTGTTCATCTCGCAGTACGCGATGCGGTTCTGGGGGAAGGTTGCCTATCACGACTACGAGGGGCTGGTGCATGGCGACGATCTCGCCGAATGCCAGCGCATGACGAAGGATCTCGGCGACAAGACGGTGATGATCATGCGCAATCACGGCACGCTGGTGACGGCGCGGTCGGTGGGGGAAGCGTACCTGTTCCACCACTACCTGGAGCGCGCGTGCAAGATCCAGATGGATGCGCTGACGTCGGGCCGGGCGATCGTCGAGCCGCCGCCCGAGGTGTGCGCGGAGATCGCGCGCGGCTGGATCGAGAACAGGCCGAACCCGGGAATAGCCGGCGACCGCGACTGGGCTGCAATCAGGCGGAAGATGGACCGGCTCGATCCGGGGTATCGGCATTAGCAGCCGGTGTCTGTTGCGTTTCGACGCGAGGGAGCATCGACGGTCAGTTGGGTTTCGGTGGCAGTTTCATGCCGGGAGCAGGCTCCGCGCGAACGTCATTGATAACCTCTGCTGCTCCTTTCGTGTGGGTCAGGTCACGCCAGACAAATCCGCTCTCGGGATCGACCCAGTACTGAATGTGGACGGCGTCCCCGGTGTTGTAGATGTTGTAGTCCGCCGTGTAGTGATTGACGGTGCGGCCTTCGAAGACGATGCGGTATTTGCAGGTTATGTTGCGGGCTTTTTCCGCCTGACTGCGCAGCCCGGCATAGACCTTGTCCATTATTTCCTTTGAATTGGGATTGGAAAGCTTCCAGGTCTTGCCCTTGTCGGGCGACCAATAGGTCTGGCCGGTCGCAAAGGAGAGACTCGTCGGATTCCTGTCGGCGTCGTAGTAAACCGATCCTTCGGGCGTCTGAAGCGAGTAGCCCTTCTGCTCGTTTCCGTTAATGACGGTCGTAACGGTTCCGAACCTGTTCAACACGGTCTTGGGCTTGTTCTCGTCATAGGGATAGAGCAGGGCGCGGACCGTCTTCTCGCATTCGGCCTGGCTTCCCATTGTATGAGTAATCGAACTGAACAGGATCAGGGCGAGGATGCCGCATCTCTTGAGAATCATCATCGAGCCTCCGCAAATGATCGTGCGAGTCTGAGGACTCGCAGCCCAAGGTCAAGTTCGGATCGCCACACATAACTAATTTGTTCGGCGACGTCGCCGGCATCGATCCTGGCGAGGAAGATCCTGTCCCACACTTCTTGTCGGCCATTCCGGTCTCGTCCTATCATATGACGGATAAGGACCGGGGCGCTGGGCGGCGTCGCCGATACAAGGCAGGAGGAAACATGGCAGCATCCCTATCAATGCCGGCGGTTGTCGCCGGAGTGCTTGCGCTGGCGAGCGGGCCGATGGCCGCGCTGGCTGCGGATCCAGTCGCCGAATTCTACAAGGGCAAGCAGGTGAGCATGATCATCGGCAACCCGCCGGGGGGTGGATACGACGCCTATTCGCGGCTGCTTACCCGCAGCATGGGCAAGCACATCCCGGGCAATCCCAGCATGGTGCCGAAGAATATGCCGGGTGCCGGCGGGTCCAAGGCG
>JBJOGJ010000297.1:0-4259 GCA_046048295.1 Pseudomonadota bacterium
ACGACGACCGAGACGCTTGGATTTACCGGGCGGCGGGAAGGTATCGCCGCGCTGGCCACTGCCACAGTCGCTTTGCCGTTGCGTTAGCACTTGATGGGTTGTGGAGAATCACGTCATGCTCGGCTATGGGTTGTATTGGCCGTGGCACGACGGGAGAAAAGCCATGAACATCATGATGGGCAGTCCCGAGACGCGTACTCCGGACATTGCCGAGATTGCCGAAACTACGGCCTCGACGTGCCTAGCCACGCGTGTCCGCCAACTCAGTCGTATCATCACGCGCGTCTACGACGACGCAATGCGTCCGCTCGGGATAACCGGCAGCCAGTTCACCCTTCTGACTCAGCTCGCCCAGCGCGACGGCATTACCGCTGTTGAGATCGGCGGTAGCCTGGACATCGAAAAATCGACGCTTTCGCGCAACCTCAAGCGCATGCTCTCGCTCGGACTGATCACCATGGACCCGCCAGCCGGTCGGCGTGGACGCGGGCTGCATCTCACTCCCAAGGGCCAGGCTGTTATCAAGGACGCTTACCCGATTTGGCAGGCTGCTCAGGAGCGTGCTACGGCTGCGATGGGCATGGGTGCGCGCGATAGCCTCAACGACATGGTGGCGAAGGCCGAGTTGCTCGGAGTGGACTGATCGCATTCTCGATGCGGAGCGGGCGTGTTCAGAGTTGAACTGATCGACAAGGCGATTGCGCTTCTTGCTGCATTCCGGGAGCAGGGTTTGAAGCTCGCGACGGCAGAAAGCTGCACTGGCGGGCTGATTGCAGCGCTTATCACAGAGATCAGCGGGTCCTCGGACGTCTACGAGCGGGGATTCGTTACCTATTCCAATGAAGCAAAGACGGAATTGATCGGTGTCGATGCCGGTCTGATTGCGCTGCACGGCGCCGTCAGTGCGGAGGTTGCGCGGGCGATGGCCGAGGGCAGCTTGCGGTTCAGCCGGTGCGACATTGCCGTTGCCGTGACGGGAATTGCCGGGCCGGGCGGCGGCTCAATGTCGAAGCCGGTCGGCTTGGTGCATCTTGCAACGGCGCGGCGCGGAGGCGTCACGGTCGATCAGGCTTGCCGGTTCGGCGATATCGGGCGGCAATCCGTGCGCCTCGCAGCAGTTGATGTGGCCCTCGACATGCTGCTGGACGCGCTCGCTTGAGATACACGGCACGTTGGCTTATAGGGGTGGGCCCGGCTGCTGATTGCTGGCCGGTGCCACGGTCGTGGCGGGGATGGGTGGCCGAGTGGTTGAAGGCAGCGGTCTTGAAAACCGCCGTGGGTTAACGCTCACCGGGGGTTCGAATCCCTCCCCATCCGCCATATTTCCGTTCTTATCGCGTCGTCGTTCCTCCGCGCTTGCACTGCCTGGCCGGGCGGGTCAAACTTGCTCTCGGTGGCCATCGAGAGCTGCCGAACCAACAGGTCTCCGGGAGGTATGAATGAGGATAGTCAACAGCATCGCCATTGCTGCAGTTGCTGCCGCCGGGTTCGCGGTGGCGTCGCCTGCCGCAGCAGCGGATTTCTACAAGGACAAGACGCTCACGATCACCGTGGGTTTCGGCGCCGGCGGTGGATTCGATACCTATATGCGCACGGTTGCACAGTACCTTGGGCGACACATCCCGGGCAAACCTGCGATCAAGCCCGTCAACCGGCCCGGCGCCGGCGGGCGCATCGATGCAAACCTTCTCTACGTCAAGGATCCGAAGGACGGGACCCACATCGCGTTGCTTGGGCCCTGGCTGGTCACGGAACCGCTCTACGGTGCCAAGGGCGTCGAATTCGATCCGACGAAATTCAACTGGCTTATCAGCACGGCGCGCGACGTTTCGACATGTATGTTCTGGAAGCGCTCCGGCATCACCTCATACGAGGAACTCCGCAAGAAAAAGCAGGTCACGGTCGGTTCCACCGGCAACACCGCCACTACGACGACGGACGCGCTGCTCATCAACGCCATCTTCGGAACCAACATCAAGGTCATCCACGGCTTCAAGGGAACCAATGACGGCTTCCTGGCGGCGGAACGCGGCGAGCTCGATGGAATGTGCGGGATGTGGGTTTCGAGCGTCAAATCGCGCTACAGCGCACCACTGGATGCCGGCGCTGCGACTGTCATCCTGCAGCTCGGGACCTGGCGGCACCCGCAGTTCCCCAAGGCGACACACATCATCGAGGATCTGAAGCCCAAGGGAGACGACCTGGAGGTGATCAAGCTGGTGCTTGCGCAGCTCGACATGGCACGGCCTTTCGCGGCGCCGCCGGGCGTTCCCGCGGACCGGGTGGCAATCCTGCGCAAGGCTTTTGCCGACGTGGTGAAGGATCCAGACTTCCTGGCCGAAGCGAAGAAGCGGAAACTGGACGTCATTCCGGTGTCGCCGGACTCGATCCAGTCGCAGATTGCGGAGATGTACAAGGCGCCGAAGCCGGTGGTCGAGCGCGCCCGCAAGATCCTCGGCTACTGATCCACCGTCGATCCATCCCGACCCGCAGGAGCCGGGTCGGGTCACATGCGCCACTGTGCGGTTCAGGTTCCCAATCGTGGCGCAGGTTGCTGCAGCCTGTTTGCCTTTGCCATGGGCGTCGATGATGGCCGCAGGAGCGAGCGGACGATATCCATGAAGCCCGACAGCTCGGCCTCGAATTCGATCTGGCTCAGGTTATCGCCATCGAGGAAGCGCGGCAGCAGGTGAAGTTCATGCCTCTTACCGGCGATGCCCTGGCTCGTCGTGGTGGCGCTTTCCAGCCCGAGCTCGCGGAGCGTTTGGGCAGCGGATTGGGTCGTTCGGCCGGAGGGATAGCAGAAATGTCGAAAATGGTCGGCAGGTACGCCGAGCAGCTCGGACAATGCCTGGCTGTTCTGGTCCAGCTCGCGCCGAATGGCGACAGGCGAGAAGTCGTGTAACGTGTGATTGTGGGTATGCAGCTGTACGTCGAGCTTCGGCGTAGCGAAGAATTCGCGCAGCTGATCCGCAGTCATGTAGGTGAAGGTTCGGCACTCGAAGGTGTGGTCCGCGTCCAGCAGCAGTTTCAATTCGTCAACCGCTGCCGCTCGCTCAGCGGGATCGAGGTCCTGGTCCGTTGCGCGTTGATACGCTTCGCGGGCCGGCCCATCGAGATTGCCGTTCCCCGAACATTGCAGAAGATAGCGGGCGAGGACGTGATAGACGGGGCGTTGCGCGTTCAGGTGGCCGGTGTCGCAGTAGAGCGTTGCCGGCATGTCGTATTTCTCCAGCGCCGGACGCATGGCGGAATACGTGCCGTACCAGCCGTCGTCGATCGTTATCACCACGGCAGAGGGCGGCAGGCGCAGTTCGCCACGCAGGGCCGCGACCGCCTCCGACAGCGTAACGACCGGATAGCCGAGCCGGCGGATGGTCGCCATGCGCGTTTCGAATGTGTCCGCATGCATGAACATGGTATCGCCAGCGAATCTCCGGTCGCCGAGCCAGATCCCATGATAGCAGAGAATTCGCACCCCCCCGCGGGACAGTCGGCGGGCCAGTCCGAACGCACCAAGATACTTCGCAATTGCCAGTGCGCGGATCTTCCAGGTCCGCTTCATTCGCATTCCCCCAAAGCCTTCCGATTGATAGGCAACCGGTAACGGCAGGGATGGGAGACGCCAAGGAATACCGGCGATGGCGGGCTCAATTGAGCGGAATTTGGTTAACGATACGGGATAGCCCTATGCTACTATGGCGTAATCGTCGCCACGCCCGTGCGGCCATCGTCGCGGCTCCAGGACACGCGCTTGTCGCCGACCTTGCGCATCGTGTAGCAATGCGACCTGCCGTCGAGCCACTTCGACCACTTCTGGCAAAGGCGATTGCCGGTGATCCACCATTTGCCCGTATCGCTCTTGGAGCCGGTATAGTTCGACAGCATGACCCCGACCGAGCCGGCCATGGTGCCATTCGCGCGATAGCGGATTGGGAGCGATCCCATCGGCGTCCTCAGGAAAACGGTCCTGCCCGACACTGCGTCGCGAAGGGCCGAGCCGACTAGGCCCGGATCACTTGCCGCTGCGGGCAAAGTCATGGAAAGGCACAACGCCACCAGAATTCCACGTCCAAACATCAAGTACGACCCCACTGCATTAACCACAACGCTTCTTTGGCCCTGCTTCCAGCCCAGATTATGGCGTCTCTCCGGCGTGCGGGAACAAATAATTTCCCCAACGTGGAAAATCGCGGTGCTGCGTATCCGATATGGACAATCCACACAGCATGAACCTTACACGATCAGGATGCAGATCG
>JBJOGJ010000298.1:0-4242 GCA_046048295.1 Pseudomonadota bacterium
TCGAGGAGGAAGGCGCGCTCGACAAGCTGGAGGCATTCGCCTCGCTCAATGGTCCCGCCCACTATGGCCTGCCGCCGAACACTGAAACGATCACGCTCGAGAAGAAGCCGTGGGTTGCTCCCGAGGAGGTTGCAGTGCCGGGTCCCGAGGAGCGGGCGCTGATCTACAAGGGCGGCGAGACGATCGAGTGGCAGGTTGTGGAAAGCTGACGGTCATGGCTGGAACTGCGAAGCCTCTCAACGAGCTTTCCGCCTTCGAGGCGGCCCGGCTCATCGAGGACCGGGAGATCTCGTCGCAGGAATTGGTTCGAGCCTGCCTCGATCGGATCGCCGCGCGTGAGCCTGTCGTGCAGGCTTGGGCGGCCATCGACCCCGAAATTGCCATGGCGCAAGCGCGGGCTTGCGATGAGGGCCCGCGTCGCGGGGCACTCCACGGCGTGCCGATCGCCGTGAAGGATGTGATTTACTCTGACGATTATCCGACCGGCATGGGCTCGCCCATCTACGACGGCTACCGTCCGAAGGCAGATGCATCCTGCGTCGCCCTCGCCCGCAACGCCGGCGCGGTCGTCCTCGGCAAGTCCGTCACCTGCGAGTTCGCCGGCATGTACCGCGGCGCCACTACGAATCCGCACAACGCCGGCTACTCCCCCGGCGGCTCGTCCTCGGGCTCGGCTGCAGCGGTCGCCGATTTCATGGTCCCCCTCGCCTACGGCACGCAGACCGGTGGCTCGATCATCCGCCCCGCTGGCTACTGCGGCGTCGTCGGCTACAAGCCGACCTACGGTACCATCAACCGTGCCGGGTTGAAGTTCGCAGCCGAGGCTCTGGACACCATCGGCTTCATGGCCCGCAGCGTGCGCGACATCGAATTGATGCTGGAAGCACACGTTGGCCCGCCGAAGTCTCTTCCGAAGCTGCCGAAAAAGCCGCGGATCGGCTACTGCCTGACCTATCTCTGGGGCGATCGCGGCATGAATGACACCCGCTCGACGATGGAATGGGTCGCGCACCTTCTGCATCCCGCCGAATTCGTGGACTTCGACCTTCCCGGCCATTTCGCCGACGTTACGCCTTCGCGCAACATCATTGACAATGTCGAGCGGGCGCACGGCATGGCCTGGGAATATGCCAATCACGCTAGTCTGATCAGCGATATTCTCCGCGAACGCATCGAGATTGGCCAGAAGACGCCGGTCGAGGATTACCAGGGTGCGAAGCGTTTCCTCGATGCCGCGCGCGCCGAACTGGATGGGTTGCTCGCGGCGTACGACTTCATCCTCGCCCCGGCTACCGACGGCGAGGCGCCCGAGGGGCTCGACTTCACGGGCGACCCGAGTTTTCAGAGCCTATGGACGGCATTGCACGTGCCGGCCGTTACGCTCCCTGCGTCGAGGGGCGAACGCGGCCTGCCGCTCGGCGTGCAGCTCATCGCCGGGCGCTGGCGTGACCACCACCTGCTCGAGGCTGCCGGCTGGGTCGAGGCCCAGATTGCCGATGCTTCGAAGGGCGCGGGTGATTAGCGGGCGTTGCTCTCCGCCGCGATCATAGCTGCTGCCCGCGCCGGATTGTCGATCACGACTTCTTCGTCGAGCGCGAACACGACGCAGCCGCGTCCCGGCTTGAACCCATTGCCGGTTTCCGCACGGTTGCACCGCCACAGTGCGGTCTGCACTGCCTCGGCCGTCGTGGTATGGCCCGTGCCGAAGAACGAGCGGCCGTGTGTCGATATGACGAACGCACGCTTGGCATCGAACATGCGGAAGACGCGGTTGAACTCGAGGTGCGCTTCATAGGGCAGGATGGCGAGCGAACGGGGATCCGCCGGCTTCAGCGCAATGGGTGCCACGTCGAACACTTCCCCGAGCATTCCGCCGACCTCGTCGGCAAAGGCCGGGAACCTTCCTTTTCCCGCCACCACCACGGTCTTCGTCGCGCTGCGCTTCTGCGCCACTCTTGCGCAATACATGCCGATGTCCTGCATGCCGGCATCCCGGGCAACGCGATGCAGATCGAAGTCCTTGGCGGCGACCAGCGCCGTCACCTGCGTCGCGGCTGGCAATAGCGTCTCCCCGCTCCCGCCGTAAGCGCAGCTGGTATTGGTGGTGACGATGCGTGCACCCTGTACGTCGGCCAGCGCGTGTACCGCGTCGCCGGCGATGCCGTCCGCCCAGACCGTGAGCTTCGCCTCAGGATGCTTTTGTCGGATGTCGCGAAGCGTTGCTCCGAGTGCGTCGCGCATTTTGCCGAGCATTCGTTCCCGGCCCCAGGTCGTAGGCGGACAATCCGCGTCGGCTTTCGCAACTCCGATCGCGAAGCCGTTGAGCGTGAGATGGTCGGTCCAGGTATCCTTCCACTCGGCGTTCGTCACATGCCGGCAGTCCGGCAGATGGAGGACTATTCCGCCGCCCCCGTAGCCCGGTTCATTGCGCCAAACCAGTTCGAGCGGCCGCGCTTCCGGCTTGCGTGACTGCCAGACGACCTTGTCGCCGATGGCATAGATGCGGCAACCGAGTGCGCGCAGTTCAGTGACGGGATGCCACGTGAGCTTCTCGCGGCACTTGTCCAGTGCCTCCTGCCTCGCCGCCGCATCGGAACGAGCCCTGTATGCGGAGGCGAACACGCCCGCCGGTCCGATGGCCACGGCGCGGTGGCGCCAATGCTCCGGGTAGCGGTGTTGCATGAAGATTTCGACCGCCAGCGTCGGTGCGATCTGCTTCGCGCCAGCGTCGTCGCTGCCGGCATGGGCAATGCCCGAAACCACGAGCAGCACGCCCCAGATCATCAGGACCAGCACCATGCACGCCTCCCGCACCCGCCGATTCGGTTGTCCCCGAATCTAGCGTGTTCCCAGGCGCCGACCCATCCGGTACGAAAGTTGTCCGCTGTTAATGCCGCCGCACGAGCTTGCGGGCATAGAATCTGGCGCTCTCGGCGATGCGCATGCCCGCGAAGGCGAGGTTTTGCGAACTCGCGCGCGACCAGGTCTTGAAGCCGGCCCGTGTGCGGCGCGCCGTGCCGACCCGCTCGAGCGCCCCGAAATGGCGGGACAGCCGAGCTTGCCACCATTCGTGCGGCTGCAGCGTGACATGGGCGTTGCGCCCGTCCTCGAGCACCAGCGCAGCCGGTGCGGTATCGACGATGATGAGCGCGTCCCGGCAGAGCGAGCGCATGTCGGCGATCACCTCGTCGAGATCCTTCTCCTCGATGTGCTCCAGCACGTCGACGTTGATCAGCAGGTCGAACACCTCGTCCGGCCGCGTCTGGTAGGCTGGAATCGCGGGATCGTAGCGCTGGGTGCGGACCTCATAGCCGAGATCGAGCTCGTCCAGCAGCCGCGATTGGCCGCAGCCGTAGTCGATGATCGAGCCGGGGCGCAAGAGCTGGATTTCCGGCCTGATGAACCTGAGGTTCTTGACCGACGTGTTCCCGTAGGTTTCGGTGGCGTGAATATTTCGATACTGGTCGATGAGTTGCGGATTTCCAGCCACTTGGTCGGCCCCCCGGACACCTTGACGATTCGCGATAGCGGACGCCAGGAAACTAGTCCAAGGCGGGATTTGAGGCCAGGAAGAAAGTACTTTTCCCAGGCTGCAATTCTGCCTCGCCGTTGATCAATTTGCTCGATCACTCGCCGCCCGGCCGCCTCCCGGGCTCGGTGGATGGCCATTCCGCCACAGCTTCGGGCTGGCACGATTGTTGATAGGCAATTGCGTCGCGGCCACTCAGGGAACATCTACCCGAGATGAACGAGCACTCTCCCGACAATCCGATCATGAGCGGCTACGCTGTCGGCTATGGCCGCGACAAGGGTGCCTTCCGCGTCTACATATCCCTCGTGCTGGCCGCAGTCTTCCTTGCCATCTGGTGGTTTCGTGGCAGCGAGATCGCACTCGCCATCGGCATCTTCTTCGGGGTCGCTGGATACTACTTCTATCCTTTGGTCGAGACCGGCAAGGTCCGCCTCGGAGCCGGCCAGTACGGCGTATTCATCGAAGGCTTCGGCGTCATCCCGTGGCGGTCCATCCGCGACATCCGTCTGTCGACATATGCCGTGCGCACGATGATGATGCACGACCTGGAAATCGAGCTGTCCTCCGCGCTGCCGAAGGCGCTGATGGCCGATTGGCGCTCGCTACCCTATCACCGGCTGCTGATGAAGCTGCCCTGGTCGATGGGCCGCGACAACGTCGTGCGCGTCAACCTGGAGCCCTTCGAGGGTGAGCCGGATTCGATCGTCGAT
>JBJOGJ010000299.1:0-4233 GCA_046048295.1 Pseudomonadota bacterium
GTCTTCCCGTTGGACGCGTCGGTGGTGGCCCGGATCGTCGCGCCGCGACCCAACATCACGGCGGGGCGCAACGAGTTCGTCTACACGCGGCCGATGACGGGGCTGCCGCAGGGCGATTCGCCGAGCCTGCTCAATTCCTCGTACACGATCACCGCAGACATCGACGTACCGCAGGGCGGTGCCGAAGGCATGATCCTGACCTCTGGAGGGCGCTTCGGCGGCTACGGCTTCTACCTGCTCAAGGGCAAGCCGGTATTCCTGTGGAACATGGTCAACCTGAATCGCGTGAAATGGGAAGGCTCTGAGGCGCTCGCGCCCGGCAGGCACACGATTACATTCGACTTCAAGTACGACGGACTGGGCGAGGGCACTCTCGCCTACAACAACATGAGCGGCCTCGGTCGTTCGGGGACCGGCACGCTGATCGTCGACGGCAAGGCGCTGCAGACCGTCAAGATGGATCACACGCTGCCGATGATCCTGGCGTGGGACGAAGCGTTCGACGTGGGCTCCGACACGCTCACCGGCGTAAACGACGCCGACTACCTGCCGCCCTTCCCGCTGACTGCGAAGCTCAACAAGCTGACGATCAAGGTCGACCGACCGAAGCTGTCGCCCGAGGACATCAAGAAGCTCGAAGCAGCCCAGGCCAGTGCGGCTGACAACAGGTAATGACCGGGGTGGCGCAAAAGTAAATGGGCGCAACTCGCGAACTTGGGGTGCTCGCGGCCGCAATGCTCGCGAGCACCCCGCCGCATGCGGCGGACTGGACGCACGAGATCGCCCCGTACCTTCGGGGCGCAGGTCTGGAAGGGACGACAGCCGTCGGACCCGTTTCCGCCGACGTCGACATCGACCGGCTGGTACTCGAAGGTGATTCTGGATATGCGTTCACCGACAACCTGCATGGTTTCGTCGGGCTGCGATATGTGGACCTCGAAAGAACATCAGGCTGAAGGGGGCGCGCGGCGACATCGGCGGCTTCGGCGTCGGCTCCGAGTTCGCCTATCGGTATCTTTCCAACGACTACGAGGACGGCAAGGGAGTCAATTGCTTCGAGTACGACATGTCCATGCAGGGTCCCGCGCCGGACGTCGTATTCATGTTCTGATCAGAACGACAGGTTCCCTGCGCGCAGGGCCAGATCGATCTGGCGGCCCGGCCCATCGACGCATAACGACGCGTCGGCGTCCCGATGATTCTCGAACGGTTCGATTCTCGAGGAGGAACTGTTCCGATGACTGAACTGAAAAATGACCGGCAGGACTTAAGGTCCCGCGCCGCAACGGCGTTTCTATCAACGGCTCTGTTGCTGATACCGATCTCGCCTGCCGGCGCCGAGGCTGCCGGCGTCGACCCGGAGGCGGCGAGGCTGCTCGAGCGCATGACCGAGTTCGTCGGTCGCCAGGACCGGTTCAGCCTGGAGACCGTCAACACGGTCGAAGTCGTGCTCGCCTCCGGGCAGAAGATCCAGTTCACCGGCGGTGCCCGCACCACGGTGCAGCGGCCGAACAAGCTGCACTCTGAGCGGGTCGGCGACGTCATCAGCCAGGGCTTCTTCTACGATGGCAAGACCGTAACCCTCGTCAATCCAGACGACGGGTACTACGCCACCGTACCGGCCCCGCTGACCATCGACGGCATGCTGGACTTCGCGCGCGAGCAGCTCGACGTGGTCGCTCCTGCGGGCGACCTGATCACGATGGACGCATACGGTCGCATGATGTCGGACGCCCGCTCCGGATTCGTCGTGGGCAAGTCACATGTCGGCGGCGTACGTTGCGACCATCTCGCCTTCCGCGGCTACGGCGTCGACTGGCAGATCTGGATCGAGGACGGCGAGAGACCCGTTCCGCGCAAGTATGTCATCACAACCGTCGACCTGGCGCAGGCACCCCAGGCCGAGATACTCGTGACCCGCTGGAACCTGACGCCCGGGATCGACGCGAAGCAGTTCCAGTATTCGCCACCCACCGGAGCGCGGCAGATCGAGTTCCTCACGCTGGACACCAAGGGAGAGCAGCCATGATCCGCCTCCGTCACACGTGCATGCTGTTTGCCGCCCTGGCCGTTGTCTCGATGACCGACCGGGTGGCCGATACACCGCTCGGGATCGAACTGATTCCGCAGGCCCAGGCCATCATCGGCCGGCCGCTGACCCCGATCAGTTATGCCGGCGTCGCACGCCGTACGACACGGCGGGCGGTTGCCGTGACGAGCACGTCGGTCGTCGCCGCCGAGTCGGCCGCCGCCGCCAGCGCTGCGCAGCCCGCTGCTTCGGCTCCGGCGGCGAGCGCAGCGGCTGCGCCCGGTGCGCTGCCGCTCGGGACGATCGTGGCCAGCCTGCCGTCGGGATGCACTCAAGTGACCTCGGGCGGCGTTGAGTATTACAGGTGCGGGGCGGACTACTACCGCACGGCCTTCCAGGGCACGAACCTGGTGTACGTTACGGCACAGCCGTGAACCGACTTTGAGCATTGCCGCCGGCGGGCTCGGCCATGCGCCTCGCACCGCACGAGAGGCAGAACCCGCGACGCTTGCAGCTGAACGCGACCAGCTTCTCGGCGTGGCACTCCTCACAGCGTACGCGCGGAAGCCCGTGCTCGCGGCGGCCGCACTTCAGGTACGCCTCGAAATCCTGCTCGACGTACTCCGGCAGCGGGCTGCCGGACTCACAGCGCAATGCACGAAACGCCGGACAGTGCCGCTCGACGAGCCTGCGGCGAGCCCTGCACTCGGCTCCTTTCGAGCTGAAACGCAGTAACCAGGCGTGCCTGCGCAAGTCGTGCTACGCGGCACTGAGCGGCTTGATGCGAGAGACGTCCTTCCTGATGGCCTCTGCGGTGTCCCACAGATCCACGGCACGCTGCGCATTCAGCCAGAACTCGGGGGTGTTGCCGAATAGACGTGCCAGACGCAGAGCCATGTCCGGACTGACAGCACGGCGCTCTCGCAGCAACTCGTTCACGGACTGGCGTGACACGCCAATTGCCTCCGCAAGCCCGGCAACCGTAAGGCCGTAGTCGGAAAGGAAGTCCTCTCGCAGCATCTCGCCCGGGTGGGTGGGCCTGCGACTGAATCCTGTATTCGAGACACTCATGAGCGAAACTGCAAACTAGTCGTGGTCGCAGAACTCGACGTCGTACGCAATGGCCGTTCGTGCCAGTGTGGGCCAATCATGAATTCTCGTGGAAAGGCTACCAAAGCCAAACGGCGATCTTCAACGACCCGCCCGAGCCAGCGCAGACCTTGAAGATCGCCGCGAGCCAGGCCTGGTACGAGTATCAGCCGGCGGAATTTGGCTTCAGTTCACTCGCTGTCGCCGCCCGCGACGAGCGAGGCAGCGACAGTGCCGGTGCCACGGCAAGCGCGGCCAGCACCTGGCGCCGGTTGAAGTTGGCTTCCGCTGGCGTGATCTCCGACGGCTGCGGATCGCGGCAAACTCTCGGATTTCGCTTCATCATGCTGGATGCCGGTACGCGATTTTTCGGGTCATGGTGAATCAGACACGGGCGAAGGGTCTCCTTGTTTCGAGGCGGATCGCTTGCGAACCGCAGCACCGTCGCCGTTAACCTGCGCTAAAATTCGCTCCCTTCGGCAATCGGCCGCGTACTGCAGGGCCAACAAGGAGACGCGTTGATGAAGCCTCTAATCGGCATCCCACGGACCGGAGGACACAGGCATGAACTTGCCCCGTTGACTGCATTCGTCCTGTTCTCGACAGCGGCGCTCGCAGGGGAAGGCGACGGGCGGTCCTTCGAGATCTACGGATTCGCGCAGGCCGACTTCATCCAGGACATCGGCGGGCGGCTCGATCCGGACTGGGACGACGCGTTCCGGCCTTCGAGGATCTGCCTCGACGGGGCCTGCGGCGGCGACGGCCAGTCGAGCCTGAGCGTAAAGCAGAGCCGCTTCGGCGTGTCCGGCACGATGCCGACCGGCTCGAGCACGGCGCCGCTCGAGTTCAAGTTCGAGTTCGACCTGTTCGGCGTAGGATCCGATGCCGGCCAGACCACCTTTCGACTGCGGCACGCCTACGGCGAGTGGGGCTCTCTCCTGGCCGGGCAGACCCACAGCGTTTTCATGGACATCGACGTGTTTCCGAACACGATCGACTACTGGGGCCCCTCAGGCATGGTGTTCTACCGCAACGTGCAGATCCGCTGGACGCCGTGGCGCACGGACAACAGCCGTTTCGCGATCGCCATCGAGCGGTCCGGCAATGACATCGAC
>JBJOGJ010000300.1:0-4197 GCA_046048295.1 Pseudomonadota bacterium
TTCGTTCGGTATTGAAAGTCCCTATAATGCCAACGAGGAAGCCGGCGACTTCAAGACTGTCGGCTCGGTCGTCGACAAGGTGCGCGGCCTGATCGAACAGGCAGGCTCCGGCGAGGCTGCGGGCGCGAAGGCCTGAGCGGCGGTTCCGTTGCGGGTTCGATCAGTGTGTAGAGCGCCGATCCCAAGAGGAAAAAAAGATGACGAATTCCAGCGACGCACGGCGTGTCGTCGTGACGGGCCTTGGCGCGGTTACGCCCATCGGTGATACCGTCGACTCGTTTTGGGCGGGCATGAAAGAAGGCAAGTGCGGCGTCTCGGACGTCACCGGCTTTCCTCTCGACGATCTGCATGTCCTGATCGCAGCTCAAGTCAAGAATTTCGAGCCCAAGGCCCGGCTGCGGCATTTCAAGCGCGACCGGCTGGTTACCATGGCCGACAGGTATTCCTGGTTCGCGGCTGCCGCTGCCGACGAGGCGGTACAGCAGTCTGGGCTGGAAGTGCCGGTTGCCGATCCCTATCGCGCCGCCTGCATCATCGGTTCGGGTGCCGGTGGTCTCGTCACCTATGAGACCGCTTACCGCGATCTATTCATCCATAACAAGCGTGCGACTCATCCGCTAACCCTGTTGCGTATCATCGGATCCTCGGCGTCGGCACACGTCGGTATCGAACTCGGTATCAAGGGGCCTACCTTCGCCACCTGCTCAGCCTGCTCTACTGCCACCCATGCCATCGGTATCGCGCGTGACTACATCAGGCACGGACTCGTCGACGTGGCGGTGGCCGGGGCATCGGAAAGCGTAATCAACTACGGGACGATGAAGGCCTGGCAGGCGCTGCACGTGCTGTCGCACGAGGGCTGCTTCCCGTTCTCCAAAAAGCGTAACGGCACTGTGCTTGGCGAAGGCGCCGGCATCCTGGTGCTGGAGAGCCTGGAGCATGCGCAGAAGCGTGGTGCGAAGATCCTGGCTGAACTGGTCGGGTACGGCATGGCCTCTGACAGCAAGGACATGGTGAAGCCGACGGTCGAGGGGCCGAGCTATGCGATGCGCATGGCACTCGACGATGCCGGTATCGCTCCCGATAAGGTCGACTACCTGAATGCCCATGGCACCGCAACGACCGACAACGATCTCAACGAGACGCGGGCGATAAAGGAAGTGTTCGGCGATCACGCCTACAAGCTGGCGGTGTCGTCGACGAAGTCGATGCATGGCCATCCGCTCGGCGCCGGCGGCGGGATCGAGGCGGTCGCCTGCATCAAGGCGTTGAACGAGGGCTGGGTTCCTCCGACCATTGGTCTCGACGAGCCTGATCCAGAGTGCGACCTGGATTATGTGCCGAATGTCGGGCGAGAGATGAAGGTGGACTACACCATGTCGAACTCGTTCGCATTCGGCGGCCTCAACGCGGTCTTGATTTTCGGTAAACCTCCGGCCTGAGATATTTTCACGGGCGGCGCTGGTGCCGCCAGTACTCAGGACCCTGGGATGCCAACCAACCTGATCGGTAACCGGAGGCGCTCGAGTTCGAAGCATGGCGGGCAAGTGCGCAAGCCGTCAGGGGAGCGCGTGGTCGTGTTTCGGATCGGGGACCGAGCGGCGCGAGCCCGCCTACATGATACGCCGACAGCCGCTGTGATCTGGATGGCGCTTCCGATTTTCGCTACGGCGGAAACGTGGGGCGAGGCAATCCATTTCGAGGTGCCCGTCGCTTACGGCCGAGACCGGTCCGCCAAGATCAATGGCGCTGCGGGTGAGATCTACTACTGGAGCGACGACGACCGGGTGATCTTCGCGTTTGGGCCAACGGCGATTTCGCGGCCGGATGAGGTTCGCCTGCCGCGGCCGTGCAACGTCTGGGCAGACGCGCTCGACGATCTCTCTGTTTTCCGTGGCGTGACGCCTGGCGAGAAAATCATACTCGAGCGCTGGGTGGGGAAGGCGTAGGCTCAACTTCGATCTTGTCGCTGGGCCAGAGTGGGAATGCGGGCGGTGATGAGGTCGGCGAGTGTGTCCAGGGCATTGTCCTGCATCGGATGGATTTGTTCGAGTGCACGCAGGAACAGGGGCGGAGAGAGCTCCTCGATGCGGATGTTGGCAAGCCAGCGCTGCTTCGTCATGTGGCTGCGGTAGCGGGTTTCGTCCGGTGGCAGCCAGCAGCTCTTGGGCGCGATGGCGATGACCGGCCGGCGGAGTTGGACGGCTTCCGAGATCATGGTGCTGGAATCAGTGGTGACGACGAGGGCGTCTGCGACCGTGAACAGGTCCTGCAGGGTGCCGGTCTCGGGGTGGCGGACGTCCATGTAGGTGTGGATGACCGGGGTGGGTCCGAGGGCGAGCTTGGCAAGCCTGTCGCTGACGATATCCGGTGTGCGACGCGAGTTGGTGACTACCCACCGGATTGCCATCGCCTGTCTGGCCGACGCGAGGAAATCGGTGAGACGGGTCCAATCCTGCTCGTCAAATACCACCCGGCCGCCATCGCCTCCCACAAGCAGGCCGATGGTCATCTGGGTCCGCGGCTCACGGGGTGGCAGCCTGTCGGCATCAATGCGTGACGGCTTCAGTGCCATGGCCTGGTTCGGGTGGCGCACCTGGTTTGCGTAGGACGTAAGAGCGAGGGTGTAGTTGCGGGCTGCGAAGGAGCGGAGAGAGCCGTAGAATATGTTGGGGACCGCTCTAAGGCGAGCGAGGGCGGCATTGGCTGCCAGCGTTTCGGCACCCGCTGAGACGATGAGATCGGCCTGGGGGACGGTTGCGAGGTCGAGGCCATAGATGCGGGTGAGTATCGCGCTGGGCGACAGGCCGCCATTGACGAGGGTTGCGAGGACGAGGCCGGACCACCGGCCGCGCCGCACTTCGAGGCGGTCTACGGTCGTTTCGAAGCGGCGCGCGAGTGCGGCTGCGATTCCCTCCGATATGTTGAAGTGTCCCGGGCGTCCGTCGGTGAGAATCAGGATGCGGAGCTTGGGCATGGTTTGGGGCTCGGGCGCTGCTGCGGAGTCGGCGGCCTGGATGTTGTGGCATCCGTCGACGAGGGGGGCAAGGCATTCGCTCGGCACGATGGGGGGAATGGAACGCTGGTGGCGCGTGAATGACGATCGAGAGTGGTGGGCCCGGCAGGACTCGAACCTGCAACCAGACGGTTATGAGCCGTCGGCTCTGACCATTGAGCTACAGGCCCACGCTTGTAGTCGGAAGCGCGCTGTATAGCAGAGATCGGCAGGGAAGCGAAGGGTTTGCCCAAGTGTGACATGCCGGCGCGGCATTGCCACCTGTATCGTTTCACCATATCACTCTATGCCGATCCTTCGAGCGCAGTCTGGTGTGCCTTCTTGCGGCGCGGTTTGGCTGTGCCGCCATCCGAACGGTTATGAAATAGGGCGCGCCCGTTGATCTCGTTCACCAAAGGCCTGGACCTGCGCCTGCATGTGCCGCTGCTGCTGCACTCGGTCATTGCCCAGACGACAATTTCGCTTCTCAAGGTGAACCTTTCATACCGGGCGATCGAGCTTGGGCTGCCAGTGATCTGGATCGGTGTAATCTCCGCGACGTTCGCGATCGTCCCGATCTTCATCGGGCTCTGGATCGGGCGCTTCATTGATCGTGGCAACGATGCACTGGCGGTATGGATCGGCTCATCGGTGATGCTCGTTGCCTGTGCCGGGTTCGTCGCGCTGCCGTCCAATGCCGTTACGCTGCTGCTCGCCAACATCACCCTCGGGCTCGGGCACATGTTCTTCATGCCGGGCGGGCAGATGGTCTGCGAGCGCTCGGGCGCCGCAGGCGGGGCGCGAGAACTGGCGTTCGGCAATTACATGGTGGCCAACGCGCTCGGTGCAGGCCTCGGCCCGCTGGTTCTAGGTGTGCTTGCCGGAAACGCGCGCATACCGGATACGACGCTGCTTTTTCAGGTTGGCCTGGCCGGCGCGGTGGTGACTGCTGCAATGGCATTCCTGATGCGTCCGGCCTTGAAGTCGGATAAGGCGCGGGGCGCGCACGCCGTGATGCCGGTTGGAGAGCTGCTGCGGCAGCCGGGGATGATGATCGCGATCTGCGCCAGCGTCATGACCATCGTCACGGCAGACCTGATGACGATTTACCTTCCGCTGCTCGGTATCGAGCGGGGTATCGATGCAAGCCATATCGGGCTTGCCCTGACGATACGGGCGATTTCCACGATGGTGTCGCGGCT
>JBJOGJ010000301.1:0-4189 GCA_046048295.1 Pseudomonadota bacterium
CGCGGCGGGGTAGAGGAGGTCTCGTTCGGCGCGGCGACGGACCAGGGCGGACTGCCGGTCAGCAATCGCGACCGCGACAGCTCGAGACGGTTGATTGCCGCGCGGGCGACGTGGGAGTTCAAGCCGACACTGTTCGCATTCGCGGAGGCGGGCGGTGACGAGCGAACGTTCGATGCCGCTTCGCGGAACGACGGGATACTGCGCGATTCCAGCGGCCGGTATGTCAAGACGGGCGTCGGCTTCGGCAACAGCGGTGCATTCCTGCGCGGCGAGATCGGGATCGGCTACAGGCGGCAAGACCTGGCAGACCGACGGCTCGAGGACGTCGACGGCCTGCTGCTCGACGCGGACCTCGCCTGGCGGATCAATGCGTTCTCGTCGCTGAGGCTGAGGTCGTTGACGGAATTCGTCGATACGACGCTGGCGGACAGCGGGGGGGCGCTGGCAAGGCGGATCGAGCTTGCCTACCGGCACGAACTCAGACGGCACCTCATCGCCACGGGCGGCCTCGCCTATTCATGGCAGACGTTCAGCGGACGGGAGCTGTCGGAGCACACGATCTCGGCACTGCTCGGCCTCGACTACTACGTCAGCCGGGACGTTGCACTGTTCGCCCGCTATCAGCATACGGATTTCGACAGCGGCGATGGAGCGCGCGACTATGTCGACGACACGTTCGGCATCGGCGTCAGGATAAGACGCTGAACGCAGAAGGACTCCCTATCGCAGCAGGTCGGAGATGGCGGACTTCAAGCCGTCCCTGAGGTCCGGGCGCTCGAGCGCGTAGGCGACGTTGGCGGACAGGAAGCCGATCTTGGAGCCGCAATCATAGATCCTGCCATCGAAGCGGACAGCATGGAACGGCTGGTCGGCCTGTTGCGAGAGTGTGATCATGGAATCGGTGAGCTGGATTTCGCCGCCGGCGCCGGTGGTCTGGCGGGCGAGAAGATCGAAGATCCCAGGCTGCAGGATGTAGCGCCCCGTGATGTGCAGGTTCGATGGGGCGGTGCCTTTCGGAGGTTTCTCGACCATGCCGCGGATGCGCGTGACAGGTGCGGACGCATCCTCGACGGCGACGATCCCGTACTGGTGGGTCTGGTCATCGGGGACGGGTGAGACGGCGATATGATTGCCGCCGTGCCGGTGGTAGGCGGCGATCATCGTCGCAAGACAGTGCGGTGTGCCATGATGGAGCATATCCGGCAGGAGGAGCGCGAATGGCTCATCGCCGACGATATCGCGGGCGCACCATACGGCATGGCCGAGGCCGAGCGGGGCCTGCTGGCGCGTGAAACTCGTTTGTCCGGGTGGGGGGAGGTCGGCAAGGAGCTGCTCGAGCTCGGTTTTCTTGCCGCGTGCCGCGAGCGTATGCTCGAGCTCGAAAGCGTTGTCGAAGTGGTCCTCGATGACCGCCTTGTTACGGCCGGTCACGAAGATGAAGTGCTCAATTCCGGCGGCCCGGGCCTCGTCCACGACATGCTGAATGACCGGCCTGTCGACCACTGTCAGCATTTCCTTGGGCATCGCCTTCGTGGCGGGCAGGAACCGCGTGCCGAGCCCGGCTACAGGGAAGACGGCCTTGCGGATAGGCTTTAACGATGTCGTCATGGTGAGGTTCCACTTCTGTTCTGAAGTGATATTTGGCACACGGATTGAATGGCACGGCGGAACGCGCTGCCGGTATCGCTCCGAGGTAGGCGGGTACGGCGGCACGGTCAAGCGGGGCAGAAGGTAACAGGGCTAAGACATGAGCATTCTGGTAACGGGCGGCGCAGGCTACATCGGCAGCCATATGGTCCTGGATCTCCTCGATGCGGGGGAGACGGTGGTCGTTCTCGACAATCTGTCGACCGGGTTCCGATGGGCGGTGCCCGAGCAGGCGACGTTCATCGAGGGAGATTGCGGCGACAATGGGCTCGTCGGCGACCTCGTCGGGCGGCATGGCGTCGAGAGCATCATTCATTTCGCCGGATCGGTGGTGGTACCCGAATCCGTCGAGAAGCCGCTGATGTACTACAACAACAACACCGCCAAATCGCGATCACTCATCGAGGCGGCTGTCGAAAACGGCGTTCGGAACTTCATCTTCTCGTCGACGGCGGCGGTCTACGGCATGCCGAAGGAGAACCCCGTCAGCGAGGCTTCCGAGCTCAGGCCGATGTCGCCCTACGGCTCTTCCAAGCTGATGACCGAGATCATGCTCAAGGACGCTGCGGCGGCCCATGACCTCAACTATATCGCGCTCAGGTATTTCAATGTGGCGGGCGCCGACCCCAGGGGCCGCACGGGACAGTCGACGGCGCGGGCAACGCATCTCATCAAGGTCGCCTGCGAGGCAGCGCTGGGCAAGCGCGGCCACATGGAGGTTTTCGGAACCGATTATCCGACGGCGGACGGGAGCTGCGTGCGCGACTACATTCATGTGTTGGACCTTGCGCGGGCGCACAGGGACGCGCTCGCATATCTGCGCCGAGGGGGCAAATCCGACGTCATCAATTGTGGGTACTCGCGCGGGTTCTCGGTGCTCGACGTAATCGACGTCGTGAAGCGCGTGTCGGGCAACGATTTCGAGGTTCGTTTCGGGCCGCGACGGGCCGGAGACCCCGCCGAGATCGTGGCGCAGTCGGCGCGCGCCCGGGATGTGCTGGGCTGGCGCCCGGAGCTCGACGACCTCGAGAAGATCGTCACTCATGCGCTGACCTGGGAACGGGGGCTCGAAAAGCGATTGGCTCGGAGCGCCTGAGACCGGCCCAGGATTGACACGGTCCCAAAATGGCCGCGACTCTCGGCTAGAGGAACGCTGGCTCGCCAGAAGTGGCAACGTGGCGGGCCCAGTTGCGCCTTGGCCGGAGGGGGAATGCAGGACCGCAGAATACTTGTGCAGTGGCTGATGGCCTGCTTCGTGCTCGCGGTGCCTGTGACGGCTGCAGCGGATGATGGCTTCCGAACCTGGTTGAAACAGCTCCGGGCGGAGGCCGTAGCGTCGGGCATCGACGGCGTCGTGTTCGACCGCGAGATGCGCGACATCAAGCCGGACCGGTCCCTGCCCGATCTCGAGGTCGGGAAAAGGCCGAAGCTGTCCAACAAGGGGCAGGCCGAATTCACCAAGCCACCGCAGGATTATGTAAAGCGGGATTACATCAAGCAGCTGGCAGCCGAGGGGCGAGCGCTCAAGGAGCGGTATGCATCGGCGCTCGGGCGAATCGAGCAGACGATCGGCGTCGACCGATCGGTGGTGCTGGCGATCTGGGGGCGGGAGACCGCCTACGGCAAGTACAAGCCGCGCCACGATGCAATCCGGGCGCTTGCCACGCAGGCCTATCTCGGGCGGCGGAAGGATATGTTCCGGGGCGAACTGCTTGCCGCGCTGCGGCTGATCCAGACGAAGGCGATGACGCGATCCGAAATGCGTGCCTCGTGGGCCGGTGCGATGGGACTGCCGCAACTTATGCCGTCGGAATTCGAGAAGTATGCGGTTGATATCGATGGCGACGGACGGATCGACATTTTCCGGTCGGTGCCCGATGCGCTCGGGACGGCGGCGCGGCAGCTCAAGGAAAAGGGCTGGGTGAAGGGGCTCAAGTGGGGGTTCGAAGTCCGGCTCGGGCGGACGGTCACGTGTGCCTTCGAGGGGGCGCCTGATGAGCGGAGCATCGGCGAGTGGACCCGGGCCGGGGTGCAGCCGGCAAGCGGCGTCGGTTTCAAGGCGACGCCTGAGGTGCGCGCATACCTGATGAGCCCGGCAGGGGCCAATGGCCCGTCGTTCCTCGTGACGGAGAACTTCAAGGTGATCCGGCGCTACAACATGTCCGATCTCTACGCGCTGTTCGTCGGCCATCTGGCAGACCGGATCGAAGGTGGCAGCGACTTCAAGACGCCGTGGAAGGGCGTGAAGCAACTTACCGGGGCAGAGGTCGGAGAGATCCAGGAACGGCTGAAGGGGCTCGGCTATCCGATCAGCATCGTCGACGGCAAGGTGGGCTCGAATACGCGGCGCACCATCGGGCGCTATCAGGTGGCGCAGAAGACGATGCCGGTTTGCTGGCCGTCGGAGGCACTGCTCCGGCACATGCGCAGCATCAAGGCGCCAAAGTAGTTCAGAACGGGGGGCGCCGATGCATGCGGGGTTGCCCAGGCGGGCGAGGTCGGGCAAAGAATGGCGACCGCCGGCATGGCAGGCAGTTGGACG
>JBJOGJ010000302.1:0-4155 GCA_046048295.1 Pseudomonadota bacterium
TCTCGAGAGCCTGCTCACCGGTATCCGGCTGGGAAATCAGGAGCTCCTCGACCTTGACGCCAAGCTTGCGGGCATAGACCGGATCCAGCGCGTGCTCAGCGTCCACGAAGGCGCAGATGCCACCCTTCTTCTGGGCCTCGGCCACAACGTGCAGTGCCAGCGTCGTCTTGCCCGAAGATTCGGGACCAAAAATCTCGACCACTCGCCCACGCGGCAACCCGCCGATCCCGAGCGCGATGTCCAGCCCCAACGAACCCGTCGGGATCGCCTCGACCTCGATGGTATGATCATTGGCACCGAGCCGCATGATCGAGCCCTTGCCGAAATTCTTGTCGATCAGTGCCAGCGCCGCGTCGAGCGCCTTCTGCTTGTCCATCGCACTTCCCTCGATGACCCGGAGCTCAGATTTGTCCATTTCGTCCACCCTATGGCAACTGGTTGATGACGGCAACGGAGGTTAATGTACTCTTTTTGTTCTCATTTGTCGACACCAAACAGAACCGAGACAAGTGCTTGCGGCGCCTCATGTTTTGCGCAACCGCCACGACTTGCGCACCCAGAAGCAGACAGGAGATGGATACAGCGATTCGCCTCGGTACCTACCGAGTGTCGTCACCGCCCGAGCCGCCGTTTAACCTCGGCGGCGATCTGCGCCAGCGTGTACGGCTTGGCGACGAAGGAGAAGTCGGCCGCCGGGTCGAGGCTGCGGGCGAACGCGTCGTCGGCATAACCGGAGACGAAGATGAACTTCAGCTCAGGCTTCACCTTCACGACCTCGTTGAGCAGCGTCGGCCCATCCATTTCCGGCATCATGACGTCGCTCACCACGATATCGAAGGCGTAGTCGGCCTCCTTGAGGATGTCGAGCGCCTCGAGCCCGTCGCAAGCCTCGACGACGTCGTAGCCCTTGCGCTTCAACGCCTCGACGGCGAAGGTCCGCACGCCATCCTCGTCCTCGACGATGAGCACCCGCCCCACCCCCGTCAGGTCCCCCCCTTCCGGCAGTTTGGCCGCGACAATTTCATCCTCAGTGTCGGCCCGCACTTCATGGCTGCGTGGAAGCAGAATGCGGAACGTCGTACCCTTGCCGACCTCGCTCTCGGCAAAGATATAGCCACCCGTCTGCTTGACGATGCCATAGACGGTGGCGAGCCCGAGCCCAGTCCCCTTGCCGATCGCCTTCGTCGTGAAGAACGGCTCGAAGATCTGCTCCAGCACCGCGCTCGACATGCCCGACCCCGTGTCCACCACCTCGATCGCCACGTATTGACCGCGCACGACGGCAAGGCTTTCGAATTTCCTGCTCTCCCGCTCCGTCACGTTGCGGGTTCGGATCGTCAGCTTTCCCCCGTCGGGCATCGCATCGCGCGCATTGGCAGCGAGATTGAAGACGACCTGCTCGAGCTGTGTCCGGTCGGCCTTGACCGACCACACACTGCGCCCAGGCTGTATGGCGAGATCGATCCGCTCGCCGAGCAGGCGGTTCAACAGCACGGATATATCCGACAGGCACTCACCGACATCGAGCACTTCGGGCTGCAGTGTCTGTCGCCGGGAGAACGCGAGGAGTTGTTTCACCATCCGCGCCGCACGATTCGCACTCGACTTGATGCTCGCGATATTCTTGTAGGCAGGATCGCCGGGCCTGTGCGTGGCCAGCAGAAGATCGGAAAACCCGATGATCACGGTGAGCACGTTATTGAAGTCGTGCGCGATGCCGCCCGCCAGCTTGCCGACGCCCTCCATCTTCTGGCTCTGCGCATACTTTACCTCGAGCGCCTTCTGCTCGGTGGCATCGATGACGTAGATGACCACCCCACCCTTGGCGCTCCTGCCCCTGCCGACCGACGTAAGATAGATCTGCCGCGTGAACTGCCCATCGGCGCCAACCGCGATCTCGACCGGCGGAATGTTCGCCTTGCCAGCCAACGCAGCCTGCATTGCCTGTTCGACCGCATCCCGGGCATCGCGGCCAGCGCCGCGCGTCAGCACCTCCAGTGCCTGCGAGCCACGCGCCGAACCGGCGGTCAGCAGAAGGCGACCGAACGCCCCGTTTGCACTCTCGATCACACCATCGACACCAACCAGTGCAATGCCGAAGGGAGCGGTCTGGAAGAACCGTCCGAAACGCCCGTGCGCACTCTCGAACAGACCGTTCTGGGAATCGGCGACGCGCTCGATCACGCCCGCCACCAATTCCTCTCCGTGCCGCGCAATCGACAGCGACGCCGGCCAACGCGTGCCATCCTCCCGAATGAGATCGAGATCGATGCGCTCGGGTCGCTCATCCTCGCCGTTGAAAAGTGACGTGATCAACGCCACTGCATCCTCCGAGACGATATCGGAGAGCATGAGGACGCGCCGCGCCGACCCGGCCGGCAGGTGCAGCCAGTCGGCAAGGCGCTGATTAATGAAGCCGACGCCACCGTCACGGCGGCAGGTGAACAGGCCGAGACCCAGGGAGTCATGGCGATCGAGCCGTTCGCCGACAGCGCGCAAAGCCTGCGCCTGTTCCCGCCGGACGGCGCTCAGATCGTGGATCTGCCACAGGATGTACCCTGGACCGCCTTCAGGTTGTAGCTCCCGCGCAACCGGGCCGACCGACAACCGGTAGCTGAGCGCTTCCCCGCCCCGGCTGAGCTGAACCTCTTCCACGTGACGCTCGCCCCGCTCACCAGCCCTGGCAAGCCGGAAAAGCGCCTCCGAGGCGGGCTTCTCGCCAGCCAGGATCACCTCGAGCGCATTGTATTCGCCAAGCGCATTGACGCCGACCATCGTCTCATAGGCACGGTTCGCGTATACCGCCCTGCCATCGGCCTCGGCGATCAGGACACCCTGGTCGATGGTATCGAACAGCGAGCGGTAAAGCTCACCCGAAGTATCGACATGCCCGATGCGCACGATCCGCGCAGCGAATGCGAAGAGGGAAAAAATTCCGACCGCCGCAAGCCCGGCCAGCACGGTCAGCCCCACCGGCTCGGAGGCCCGGAGCGAAAGCAGGGCAAAAAGCCCGACGCCGCCGGCCACCACAAGCCCGACCAGCGCACCAAATGCTCCGCCGCCGCGCGCCCGCCCGCCCGCGTCGGAAGCAATGCCCCAGGTCCCCGGCGATCCGATCCGATTCATACAGTAGGTGATGACACGATTCTGTCGGTACCACGATTGCAGAGCAAATCGGCTCTCTAAACGCATACAAGTCACCCCTGGATCGACATCGCAACGACACATCGTGGCCCTTCCAGTGGAGAACTCACTGGAAGCCTGGGTAACATTTCGGATATCAGGGTTAAATCCGACTTAAAGTCGGTCTATACCTGCCCCAGTTCGCAGCAGCGATTAGGGACCGGTAAAGCAAGGTCGTGTTCCGGCAGTCGATTTCCGGTGCCACCACCAACCCCACGGAGCAAACGAGCGATGTTGGAAATCCTCTCCTGGTTGTTCTTCATTGTCTTCATTGCCGCGCTCTTGGTGGTGGGGGGACTGCTGCTGCGCGGGTATCTCACCACAGGATCCGCCACCGATGGCCTCAAGGGGGCGTTCTTTGCGCCGAAACCGGAAAAGCGTCTCGAGGTCGTCGATCAGGCCAATGTCGACGGGCGCCGCCGCCTGTTACTCATACGCCGCGACAACATTGAGCACCTGATCATGACCGGCGGCCCTGTTGACGTCGTAATCGAAACCAATATCGGCGAACAGGCCGCCCGACCGCCCGCGGACAAGATCGACGGCGCCCAGGCGGTCTACACGCGCGAGCCGAAAACCATCGGTCGCTCGGCCGCCAACAGTTAGCTTCAAACAAACCGGGGAAATGGCTCGATCGTGCACACAGCCGACAAGGCCCATCGTGAGCAAACGACGAACCGCCGACCACTGATGCCAGCACCTGCATCCAACCATGTGTGTCAAGCGCCTGCGCAACGCGTAATGGCCCTGATCGTAATGATCGTGCTGGCGGCGCTCCTCGCCGCTACCGCGCTGCGCGCCCAGACCCAAGCACCCGCCACCGGCGCCGCTCCGCCCGCCGCCCCACCGGCTGAGAGCCAGCCGGCGCCACGCCCGAAGAGCGATCAGCCCCCGCCGCTCGAACCGGCGGAAAAGGTACTTCCGGAAGTCACGGCCAACCTCGCCAAGCTCACCGACATCGTCGCACGCGCC
>JBJOGJ010000303.1:0-4120 GCA_046048295.1 Pseudomonadota bacterium
TAACTGCTGCATTGGGAGCCGAGCTCGAGCCGGTAAGCAGCCAGGTCAGATCGACGCCGAGAAGGCCTGCCAGATCTGCCAGGTGCTCGGTCGAAACATCGGAGCGTCCATGCTCCCAGTGACTGACGAGCTGCTTCGACACGCCGAGCCGACGCGCAATGTCGACGGCCTTCAGTGACGATTGCTCGCGAGCTTCTCTCAATCTTTCGGCGAAGGCGAGATTTGCCATTGTGCCAAGGGCCCTCGTTGGGCTATGCGGGAGGTGAATTGTGCGATACTCATCGTGTCTAGATATTCGATACAATTCTGTCAATTGGGGGTGAAGATGGCAGATTCCGGCCGGCGCTACAGGTACTACGAATTCGTCATGGTGGCGTTCGTGGTGGTGCTGGTGTGCTCGAACCTTATCGGGCCAGCCAAAATCGCGGCCATCGACGTGCCATACTGGGGCGTGTTCGTGTTCGGCGCGGGGGCGGTGTTCTTCCCGATCTCCTACGTGTTCGGCGACATTCTTACCGAGGTCTACGGTTATTCGCGCGCCAGGAAAGTGATATGGGCCGGTTTCGGGGCACTGTTTTTCGCATCCGTGATGGCGGCGATCGTCGTGGCGCTGCCGCCGGCGCCGTTCTGGAAGCACCAAGGTGCTTATGAGATCGCATTCGGAAACACATGGCGGATCGTTGCCGCTTCGATAATCGCCTACTTCTGCGGAGAGTTCGTCAATTCTTTCGTGCTCGCGAAGATGAAGGTATCGAGCGGGGGGAAATGGATGGGCGGCAGGTTCGTGGTGTCGACGGTTTTCGGCGAGGCAGTCGATTCTGCGTTGTTCTATCCGATCGCCTTCTACGGAACGGGTATCATTCCCGACGACAAGCTGCCGCTTGTGATGCTTTCCCAGTTCCTCCTCAAGACCTTCGTGGAGATTTGTTTCCTACCCCTCACGTACTGGGTGGTGTTGCGTCTCAAGAAGGTCGAGAAGGAGGACTACTATGATCGCGACACGGACTTCAATCCGTTCCATCTGAAGGTCTAGCCGGCCGATCGAGTGTCAACTCGTGAAAGATGGCGCGCAGTTCCACCCTGGGGTCAGGGAAGCGTTCGTAGTTCATCGCAGTGCGGGCATACCAGTTACGGGCATTCGTTGTGTCGCCCTCCATCTTGTGCAGGGTGGCGTGGAGCCAGTCGGCTGTGGGGTCGCCTTCGTAGCGTTGGGCAATGTCATGGGCGGTGTCCCAGTTGCCGGAGAGCGCATGGCCCACGGCGTTTATGAGATCTCTGTCGGGGTTCACGGGCTCAGGTCCCACGGTGTTTTTGCCAAACTTTCCAGCCGTTGGCGCGAAGCTCGCAGGCGGGACAGGTTCCGCAGCCGAAGCCCCAGGCGTGGCGGAGCGTGCGGTCTCCCATGTAGCAGGTATGCGTCGCGTTTATGATGAGATCGACAAGAGCCTTGCCACCGATTTCGTCGGCCATCGCCCAAGTCCCAGCCTTGTCGATCCGCATGAGTGGCGTGATGATCTCAACCGGCTTGTCCAGGCCAAGGCTGATGGCGCCAGCTAGAGTCTGGAGGGTTGCGTGACGGCAATCCGGATAACCGGAATAATCGGTTTCGCACATCCCGCCGATCAATGTGGATATGTCACGGCGCCAGGCGAGGGCGGCGGCGTAGACGAAGAACAGGAGGTTTCGCCCAGGTACGAAAGTGGTGGGCAGGCCGGTCGCTGCGATCTCGATGGCCTTGTCGCGCGTCAGGGCGGTGTCCGACAGAGCGCCCAGTTCCGGGAGTGTCAGGATGTGATCGGGCCCCAGTCTCGGGCCCCAGGCAGGATGCAGGGCGGGGAGTTGTTCGCGTACCGCCCGGCGGGCTTCGAGTTCCACGCGATGCCGCTGGCCATAGTCGAAGCCTATCGTCTCGACATGACAATAGCGCTGCAGTGCCCAGGCGAGGCAGACGGCCGAATCCTGGCCGCCAGACAGCAGGACCAGGGCGCTTTCGGCAGTTCCAGACATGCTTTGGCAATCTCCGAGACGTTTGTGCTAGGCCTAGAGTGCCAGACATGAATGGTCAATTTCTTGATCATGCAACTCTGGTTCCTATGAGGTTGGCGGGCGCTTGCGCGGTTCTGCCAAGCGGGTAAAAGGCGGGCAGGCGAACCCGCAAAGCAAGGACGAACAAATGACTGTCATTACGGACATCATCGGGCGAGAAATCCTGGACAGCCGAGGCAATCCTACGGTTGAAGTCGATGTCGTTCTCGAGGACGGCAGTATGGGGCGGGCCGCGGTTCCTTCGGGTGCATCGACGGGCGCACATGAGGCAGTCGAACTGCGTGACGGCGAGGATGACCGCTATCTGGGAAAGGGCGTGTTGCGGGCGGTCGATGCCATAAATGGCGAGATCTTCGAGGCTCTGACCGGGCTCGACGCCGAGGACCAGAGGCGCATCGACAATGAACTGCTGTTGGTGGACGGCTCGAAGAACAAGGGAAGAATTGGCGCGAACGCGATCCTCGGGGTATCGCTGGCGACGGCAAAGGCGGCGGCCGAGGCAAGCAACCTGCCGCTGTACCGTTACATTGGAGGTGCGGGAGCCTGCCTCCTGCCGGTACCGATGATGAATATCGTCAACGGTGGCGCACACGCAGACAATCCGATCGACATTCAGGAGTTCATGATTATGCCGGTGGCGGCGGAAAGCTGCACGGATGCGATCCGGATGGGTGCTGAGATTTTTCATACGTTGAAGAAGAAGCTGCACGACGCAGGCCACAATACAAACGTTGGCGACGAGGGCGGTTTCGCGCCGAACCTCAAGAGCGCCGATGATGCACTCTCCTTCATCATGAGTTCCATAGAGGCGGCTGGCTACAGACCAGGGGAGGAGGTCGTGCTGGCGCTGGATTGTGCATCGACCGAGTTCTTCAAGGACGGCAAGTACGTGCTGGCGGGAGAAGGCAAGAATCTCGACAGTGCCGGCATGGCAAAATACTTGGCGGATCTCATCTCACGCTTCCCCATCGTTTCGATCGAGGACGGGATGGCGGAGGACGACTGGGACGGCTGGAAACTGCTCACCGACGAGATCGGTTCGAAATGCCAATTGGTCGGCGATGATCTGTTCGTCACGAATACCGCCCGGCTGGCCGACGGCATCCGCAAGGGGATTGCCAATTCCATCCTGGTCAAGGTCAACCAGATCGGCACGTTATCTGAAACGCTCGATGCAATCGAAATGGCGCAGAGGGCGGGCTACACTGCGGTAATATCGCACCGATCGGGGGAGACGGAGGATTCGACAATCGCCGACCTCGCGGTTGCGACCAATGCCGGACAAATCAAGACGGGTTCCCTTTGCCGCTCGGACCGGCTCGCCAAATACAACCAGCTCATCCGCATCGAGGAACAACTCGATTCGTCGGCCCGTTACGGGGGGCGGACGGCGATAAGGCACTTATCTTCATAGGGGAAGGGTTTCCCAGGGCACGCGCCATCATTCAGCCACGGTTTGGGAAGAGCGAGGTCTGTCGGCTTAGACCACGGGGTGGCCCCTATGATAAGTTTCAGAGCATTGGTTCCGGTCGCGCTGGTCATGGCTGTGGCCGGGCCTGTCGCTATACCTTCTCGTGCGGCGGAGCCAGAAGGCCCGCAGATGTTCCAGCTTGCGCAGCAGCAGAACAACAGTCGGGAAGAGTGGCGCAAACGTCGGCAAGAAGGGGGCGGACAAAGAGGCGGCGGGAGCAGCGGCGCTCCAAGAACGCCGCCCCAGCGCACTGCCCCGCCGCAAGGGCCGCAGCCACGGACGATGACGCGTCCGCAAGTGAACGTTCCGAGGAACACCAATCCCCCGCCACAGGCGGCACGTCCAGCAGTGCAGCCGAAATTCATTGCTCCGAAGCAGTTGCCGGCGCCGGTGCAGTCGACGCGGCCTGTGCAGACGACACCGGCCAGGCCTGGTGGCAGTCAGTTCGGCAGCCGTCCGGCTGGAAATGTTGCCCCATCGGGCACGCCCCGCGTCGTCGCGCCGCGGCCGAATGTGCCTCCGACGCAGAGACAAGTGCTGCCGGGGCGTGACCCGCGACTTCATGGCAGCCAGCCACGTGTCGTTGCCCCGCGACCCGAGGAT
>JBJOGJ010000304.1:0-4107 GCA_046048295.1 Pseudomonadota bacterium
GAGGTCGAACACGATCACCAGTCCGCCCATCTCAGCCTCCCCATCTCTCCCTCCTATCAATCACGCCCGTGATCGAGTATATACGCCCTCCGCCCTTGCGGCGGATCAAGGCACCGAACCCCACCACGGTCAGTCGATATGAGCAAGTCGAAGCCGATCCTATTCATCGATGGCGACGCCGGCACGACGGGCCTGGCCATTCAGGAGCGTCTCGAGCCGTTCGCCGACCGCATCGCGCTTCGCACCATCGCGCGGGAGGCACGTAAGGACGTCGCCGCCAAGCAGGCGCTGCTGGCCGAAGTCGATCTCGTCGTCCTTTGCTTGCCCGACGACGCGGCCCGGGAGACCGTGGCGTTGTGCGATGCGCTGGCGGGCGGCGGCCCGAAGATCGTCGACGCCTCCACCGCCCATCGCGTCGCGCCCGGCTGGGTCTATGGCTTCCCCGAGATGGACAAGGGCCACGACGCGGCGATCCGCACGGCCCGTCGCGTCGCCAATCCCGGCTGCTATCCAACCGGTGCCATCGCCCTCATTCGCCCGCTCGTCGCCCGCGGCCTGATGCCCGCCGACTATCCCGTCGCGATCAATGCCGTCTCGGGCTACTCGGGTGGCGGGCGCACGATGATCGAGGCCTACGAGGAAGGCCGCGCCCCGCCCTTCGAACTCTATGCACTCGGTCTTGCCCACAAGCACCTGCCGGAGATCACGGCCTACGGCCTGCTGTCCCGCCCGCCGGTCTTCGCCCCGTCCGTCGGCAATTTCCGCCAGGGCATGATTGTCTCGATCCCGCTGCATCTGGATACGCTGCCCGGCAAGCCGAAGGCTGCCGACCTGGAAGCTGCGTTGGCGGAGCACTTCGCTGGCGCTGGGCTCGTCTCCGTCGTGACTGGCGAAGCCCTCAAATCCGAGGCTGCCCGTCTCGAACCGGAGGCTCTCAACGGCACCGACCGGCTGGAACTCCGCGTCCACGCGAACGAGGCGGCCCGCCAATGCGTCCTCACCGCGCGCCTCGACAACCTCGGCAAGGGCGCCTCCGGCGCAGCGGTCCAGAACCTCTGCCTGATGCTCGATCTGGAATAGCCGTCCTCAAGGCGCAACCCCACCCCCCAACTGTCATCCCGGCCAAGCGGCGCCAGCCGCGCAGAGCCGGGACCCAGGGCCATGACGCAAACCCATCGCCAAGCCGCCCCTGGGTCCCGGATCTCACTCCGCTCGTCCGGGATGACAGGAGTTTGTCTTGCTGGCACCTCTCGCAAGGCACCGAACCCCGCCGCCAAGTGCGTCCAGCCTTGCAGCATGGCCCGCCGCCGCGATCGTCCGAGCGGAGCGAGGACGTGAATCGCTGCGCGCACAAAAAAGTTATCCCCGCTTTCTCCGCATGCCCCATACTTCCTCGCATCCGCCTCATCAGGGGCACTGTCGCGAGCTGGGCGTTCGGGTGGTGGCGGAGCCTGGTAAGCATTTGCACTCCCATCAGCTGGAGTGGTTGCCCGTGCCGGCACTCGCGGCCGACTGGGCCACGAATGCAGGTGACCGCACTGGTGAGATGGACCGGTGTCGGGCGACAAGTGCCCCAGGCGCGGGACGGCTCCGGTCCCATCTTAAATTACTATCAGACGGCCCGTGCCGTCCCGCCCCCTTTATGGGGAAAAGATTTTGAATGCATCAAAACGCCAGGGCCGCCCGCCTGTGGCGCTGCTGGCGCTAGGCCACTCCGCCACCGTAGAGCCATTCGCTCGAAGCATAGGCCTGCTCCGGTGTTCGCGACGTCAGCATCATGTTGCGCAGCTCCGCCGCTGGACCACGCGCATGGTAGAAGTCGCCGTAGACACGCGCCATGATCTGAACCCGCGCCGTCCTGAGGTATCGCGCCATATTGTAGGCGGTAAACGCCGCATTCAGGTCTTGCGGATTCTTCTCAACCTCTTCCGCGAGAACCACCGCATCCTCGATAGCCATGCATGCCCCTTGCGCCAGGTACTGCAGCATCGGGTGGGCCGCATCGCCGAGCAGCACTGTCCGCCCCTTCACCCACTCCTTCACGGGCTCGCGGTCGCACAGTACCCACATCCGCCAGGCTTCGATCTTGTTCAGGAGCGTCAGCACCTCCGGCCGCTGCCCCTTGAAGTGACCGATGAGTTCGGAAAGGCTCCCCTCCGCGTTCCAGCCCTCCTCGTAGCGGTCGGAGTGGAACACGGTAACGAGATTGTAGAGTTCGCCGCGCCGCAGCGGATAGTGCACGAGGTGCGTGCGCGGTCCGGCCCACAGTACCACGTCCGGCCGCCAGAGCTCTTCCGGCACGTCCTCCTTCTTCAGGACCGCCCGGAACGCGATATGACCGGACACCCGCGGCTTGCCATCGCCCACGATCGTCTCCCGCACTTTCGACCAGAGACCATCGCAGCCGATCAGTGCGCGCCCGGCAATCGTCGCGCCGTCCGCAAGCTTGACGCTTACCGTCTTCCCATCGTCCTCGTAACCCGTCACGGCGCGGTTCGTCTCGAGCCGGATGCTGCCATGGCTGCGCGCCGCCTCGAGTATCGTCGTGTGGATGTCGGCGCGATGTGTAACCGCGTAGGCTTCCCTGAACCGCGAACGGAACTGCTCGCCGAGCGGAACATGCGTGATCCGCTCGCCCGAAAGGCCGCAACGCATCTCGAGCGCCGTCGGCTGCCAGGCGTCCGCCATCACCGCGTCGCGGAGGTCGAGCTTCGAGAGTGCGCGGAACACGTTCGGGCCGAGCTGGATGCCCGCGCCGACTTCGCCGAATTCCGGCGCTTGTTCCAGCAGGTGGACGGGATAGCCCTTGCGCGCCAGCGCCACCGCCGCGGCAAGGCCGCCGATGCCACCGCCGACGATGATGAAGGGAAGGTCGGATTGTGCTGGCATGGGCTAGCTCCTCACACGTTTGGGCGCGCGCAGCGGTACGCGCGAGGTTTCATTGTGGGCATCGGCGAGCTTGGCGAGCAGCGCCACGAGTTGCTCCTGCTCGCGAGTGGAAAGCGGTTCGAGGATCCGGGCCTGCGCCCGCTCGACGTAATCTTCAACCTCGGCAACGAGCCGCCGTCCTTTGGGTGCGATGCGAACGAGCTTGATGCGCTTGTCGTCCGGACTGGCTCGCCGCGTCACGAGCCCCTTGGTCTCCAGCCTTTCGAGCACGTCGCCGAGCGTCGATCGGTCGAAGGCGATGATGGCGGAGAGCCGGGTGGCATCGATGTCGGGGTTGGCCTCGATGGCAACGAGAGCCGCATACTGGACCGGCGTCAGGTCGGAATTTGCGCACTCGTCGAGGAAGATGGCGACGGCGATCTGCTGCGCGCGGCGAATGAGGTGCCCCGGACGCATGTGAATGCGCGACAGTCTGCCCGCCGCTTCCTGCTCTGTGCACTCGACGACCGACGCGCCGGTTTTCCGCGCCATGTCGACGACCTTACTCGGCATCCGGCTGGTTCTCCGGTGCCGCATCCTGGAACGGCTTCAGCGCCTTGCAGGCGGCCTCGGCCTCGACCAGGCGGGGCAGGTGAGAGAGGTCGGTCACGTAGCGCCGCACATTGCCGAGTTGAGGCACCAGGCAGACGTCGGCCAGCGTAGGTGTATTGCCGAAGCAGAAAGGGCCTGGCTCGTGCTCGATGAGTTTCTGCGCCGCCGCAAGGCCCTGGAGGTTGACCTCCTTGCCCCATTCGTCGCCCTGCTTCGGATCGCCTGTCAGTTTCGCCACCTTCTGCAAGACACGAAGGTTCTGCACAGGGTGCGTGTCGGCGGCGATGGCGAGCGCGAATGCGCGTACCTTGGCGCGGCGGATCGGGTCCTTCGGGAGCAGCGCCGGTTCGGGATGCGTCTCCTCGAGCCACTCGATAATGGCGAGTGATTGGGTGAGGATCGTGCCGTCGTCGAGTACGAGCGCGGGAACGAGGGCCTGCGGGTTGAGCTTCAGGTATTCGGGATCGCGCTGCTCGCCCTTGCGCAGGTGATGCGAAACCTGCTGGTAGGGAATGCCCTTGAAGTTGAGGGCGATGCGCGTGCGGTAGGCGGCGCCGCTCCTGAAATAGCCGTGCAGTGTAATCATGGCGCCGGCGCCTCCTCTGACTGGTGTTTTCGATTGGTTTG
>JBJOGJ010000305.1:0-4083 GCA_046048295.1 Pseudomonadota bacterium
GCGAACTACAACGCGACGTGGTGGTCGCTGCGCGAGAAGTACCAGGGCATCGAGCCGCCCGTAACGCGCAGCGAGGCCGACTTCGACCCGGGCGCCAAGTACCACGTGCCGGGCAACGTGTCGTACACGCGCTATTTCCTGTCGTTCATCATCCAGTTCCAGTTCCACAAGGCGCTATGCGAAACCGCCGGCTTCAACGGCGCGCTCGCCGACTGCTCGATCTACGGCAATGAGGTCGCTGGCAGGAAGTTCGGGGCGATGCTCGCCAAGGGCGCGAGCCAGCCCTGGCAGGATTCGTTCTACGAGGTGACCGGGACCCGGCAGATGGACGCCTCGGCGATCATGGAGTACTTCGCGCCGCTGCGCGGCTGGCTGGCGGAGCAGAACAAGGGCCAGCAGTGCGGCTGGTGATGCATGCGTGATGATTGCGCCGGCGCCGGCGTTGCGACGCACCGCCCCGATGACGGGACGGCGCGTGCCTAGCATCACGCCTATCCGTGCGTGCGTTGCGCGTTCGGATTCACCCGCAAGGCACCAAGCAGCCCGAGCCCGGCCAGCATCAGTCCGATCGTGCCGGGCTCCGGCGCCTCGACGATCCTGAAGCCGATCCGATAGATCGGAATGTCGGCCGCGAGCTGACTCTCGAACACGTAGCCTCCGGCCGTCAGGAGCCCGTCGAAGATCGAGAGACCCGCGAAATCGAAGCTGACGACACCGTTCTGCGGTGTACGCAGATCGTTGTCACCGCCGACGATGAAGGCCGCCGCCGCCGGATCATCAGCCTCCGAACCTGCATCCCAGATGTCCGAGGCAAGCAGGTCGATGTAGGGGATGAGCAGATTGCCGCTCCCGTCGAACAGCCGGTAAGCCTGCGGATCGTCGTTGCCGATGAAGTAGTCGTTGCTCGGTATGACCATCGACGCAAATGTAAAGAACGGATTCGCCATGGGATCGACCATGAACACACCCTGACCGGTCGCGCCCGCGAGCAATGGACCCGCTGGATCCGGCAGGGCAGTGCCGAGCGTTGCCCCGGCGTCCGCCATCTGAAAGGCCGGGAACCAGTCGGAGCCCGACCCACCTTCTGCCACCGAGATGATCGGCGCCGTCGCAGCCGATCCCTCGTCGAAAGCGTCGAACGTACCGCCGTGGAAGCCCACGTGCAGCGGCGCGAACGCAATGCTGCCCCCGGGCGCGAGGTTCTGGACGGTCACGCGCACACGCAGCGACTCGGCGTGAGCGGCCGATGCTGCCAGCAGCGTGACGGCACCGGCGGAAACTGCCTGACGGAGCGAATTCATGGTGATCTCCTGCAATGGTGTTGGTGTGCGGGCGGATCCATGGGCGGCCCCGCAGGCAGGCGCGACGCAGGATCACGACCTTCAATACGGCGCACGATGGTGGAACGGTGCGCCGCGTCCTCGCCGTCAGGGCCTCCGCAGGAAACGCGCGCCGACGACAGCGCCCAGCACCGAGACCCCGATGCCGGGCGCGGCGTGGAAGAACAGCGAGTGCGAGGCGGCCGGGTCGCAGGCCAGGTCCATCGTGATCGCGACGATCGCGCCGGACGCGAGGCCGATCATCGCACCCGTCCACGCGCCGTGGAGTGGCCAGAGCCGGCGCAACGTCACCAATCCCAGCACCAGGCAGGGCACGGAGATCGCGAGCACCTCGAGCCAGCACTGGGCACGCTTCGCGTGCGACGTCGCTGCGGGCGCCGCGTCCTGCGCCGCCACCGCGAGCAGCGCCAGCCAGCCGGTCAGCCACAGCAGCGGCCAGGAAACATGGCGAATCACCGGCGTATTGGAAGGAACCGCGCTACGGAACGCCGACATCGCGGCCGCGACAGCGACGAGGACGCCGAGCAGGAGCGCGGCTGCGTCGGTTGGCATCGCGATGACTCGCCCGAACGGGCCTGTGTGCAGCGGACCCCCGGCGACAGTGCCCAGCAGAGCGACCGCTGCCGCGGCAAGCATCCAGCGCAGGGCTCGCGCCTCCACGGATCGCATACCCGAAGGAACGGCAGCCTGTGCGGAGAGTTCTCGGATCAGTTCTTCACGACTACGGGTCATGCTGTCAGCGTCTCCTCTTCGAGTTGCCTTCGGATCGCGAGCAGGCCGCGGTGCAGCCGGGCCTTGAGGGCCGGTTCCGATACGCCCAGCCAGGCGGCCGCTTCCGCCGTCGAATAGCCCGCGTACTTGGTGAGTGCGACGGCCTCCTGGTATCCCGGAGCTAGTCTCTCGAGAACACAGATGCCGAGTACCAGGCGAGACAGCCCCTCGCGTTCGAGTTCCGTCTGTTGCTCCCAGGCCAGGGTCCGTTCGAACCGCAGCCGGGTGCGTCGCTGGCGGAGCACGTCGATCGTGCGGTGGCGGACGATGGTGAACATCCACGGCCGGAACGGGCGGCCCGGATCGTATGTGTGGCGGGCGAGATGGACGGCAAGCAGGCACTCCTGCACGCAGTCCTCGAGCACATCGATTTCACCGAAGCGTGCGCGGAGGTAGCGCTCGACAACGCCCGCAATCTCGGTCAGCAGGCGCTCGTAGCAGATGCTGTCGCCGAGCTGTGCGCGCCGCATCCACTCGGCCCAGCGCCGCTCGTCGGACTCGTGATTCGCAGTCGCGTTCATCGCCATCAATACGGCACCGGAGGCCAGAACGATGCCCGCCAGCGGACCGCCGCGAAGGCCTGGTGATTGCAGACGCCCCGATTTCCGGATGCACGAACCCGCCGACCTTCAGCGAACAGGATTTCACAATGCCTGCCCGAAACGCCCGTGCCTTCTCCATTGTGACTTCGACTTGTCAGATTGTTTGAGCAATTCCGGGTGACCGCGACCGTTGCGGGCTGATACTCTGCCGCGCCATGCCAGCCCCGGCGGTAGAGGCGATCGAAACGATGAACCCGACGACCGTCTCACCCCCGCAGCTCACGACCCGGGCCGTTGCACTCGCAATCGTGCTCGCCATGATCCTGGCCGCGGCCAACACCTACCTCGGCCTCTTCGCCGGCATGACCATCGCCTCGGCGATCCCTGCGGCGGTCGTCTCGATGGCGGTGCTGCGCGTGCTCGGTGGCAGCACCATCCTCGAGAACAACATCGTGCAGACCGGCGCTTCGGCGGGCTCGTCGATCGCCTCGGGCGTGATCTTCACCATCCCGGCGCTGGTGATCCTCGGCCACTGGGCCGACTTCCAGTACCTGTGGGTGCTGGCCATCGCGGGCCTCGGCGGCATCCTCGGCGTGTTCTTCTCGGTGCCGCTGCGCCGTGCGCTGATCGTGGACCAGGGGCTCGCGTTCCCAGAGGGCAAGGCGGCGGCAGAAGTACTCAAGACCGGCGAGAACCCCGCGGCGGGCGTGAAGATCCTCGGTATGGCGGCACTGGGCGGCGGCTTCGCCAAGCTCGCCGCGGCCAGTGGCCTGCGACTGTTCCCGGACACGGCCTCGGTCTCCGCGTGGCTCGGCAAGTGGCTCGGTTATTACGGTACGAATCTTTCGCCCGCGCTGCTCGGCGTGGGCTACATCGTCGGGCTCAACGTGGGAATCCTGGTGCTGCTCGGCGGCATGATCTCCTGGAACGTCGCGATCCCGATTTACGCAGCGTGGTTCCTCGATGGAAATCCCGAGCTCGCCGCCCGCGTCGCGGCTGGCGGTCCCGAAGATGCGGCCTACGCGATCTGGTCGGCGCAGATCCGATATCTCGGCATCGGCGCCATGCTGGTCGGCGGCATCTGGGCACTGATTTCGATCCGCGACTCGCTGCTGTCCGGCATCAAGAGCGGTCTCGAGGCCGCCCGTGCCGGCGCAGGCGCGGCGGTCGCGCATACCGAGCGCGACCTGCCGATGAAGGCGATCCTGATCGGAACGCTGCTGTTCACGCTGCCGTTGTTCGCGCTCTACCAGAACATCGTCGGCAGCGTCGGCGTCAGCCTGCCCATGACCATCATCATGATCGTCGCCGGGTTCCTGTTCTGCTCGGTGTCGGCCTACATGGCAGGTCTCGTCGGATCGTCCAATAACCCGGTCTCGGGCATCACGATCTGCACCATCCTGTTCGCCTCGCTGGTGCTCTTGGCGTTG
>JBJOGJ010000306.1:0-4051 GCA_046048295.1 Pseudomonadota bacterium
AAGAAGCGCATCTGGTTCACACTGGGGGCGCTGCTGATCTATCGGCTTGGCACCTTCATTCCGCTGCCGGGTATCGATCCTGTGGCCTTTGCCCAGACCTTTCAGCAGAGTTCGCAGGGCATTCTCGGAATGGTGAACCTGTTCGCCGGCGGCGCCATCGAGCGCATGGCGATATTCGCGCTCAACATCATGCCCTACATTTCGGCGTCCATCATCATTCAGCTGATGAGTTCGGTCGACAAGCGACTCGAGGCGTTGAAGAAGGAAGGCGAGCAGGGTCGCAAGCAGCTCAACCAGTATACGCGGTATCTAACGGTTATCCTTGCGACGTTCCAGGCCTATGGAATTGCCATCGGCCTTGAGGGAATGCGGGCGCAGGCAGGGGCTGTCGTCCCCGATCCGGGCTGGTTCTTCCGCATGACCACGGTGATCACGCTGGTCGGCGGAACTGTGTTCCTGATGTGGCTCGGCGAGCAGGTGACTGCGCGTGGTGTCGGAAACGGCATTTCGCTGATCATCTTTGCTGGTATCGTCGCCGGGTTGCCGATCGCTATCGTGCAGCTGTTCGAGCAAGCACGCACCGGTGCGCTGGCCACACCTTTGCTGCTCGCACTCCTCGTGCTCATGCTGGTCGTCGTGGTTGCCATCGTTTTCGTGGAGCGCGCGCAGCGAAGGCTGCCAATTCAGTATCCCAAGCGACAGGTGGGAAATCGCATATTCCAGGGCGACAGTTCTCACCTGCCGTTGAAGTTGAACTCTGCTGGCGTGATACCGCCGATTTTCGCGACATCGCTGTTGATTCTGCCTATCACGGTCGCGCAGTTCCAGGTCGGTGGAGGGCCTGAATGGCTGAATTCGGTGGTCGCGCTACTGGGGCGCGGGCAACCGCTCTACCTCTTCATCTACGTAGCGCTGATTGTGTTCTTCGCATTCTTCTACACGGCGGTCGTGTTCAATCCCCAGGAGACTGCGGACAATCTGCGCAAGCACGGTGGCTACATCATGGGCTACCGTCCGGGGGCGCAGACTGCGCAGCACATCGACTTCGTGCTCACGAGAATCACAGTCGTCGGCGCCATCTACCTGGCTATCGTGTGTGTGCTGCCTGAGTTTCTCATCTCATATGCCGCAGTGCCATTCTATTTCGGCGGCACCTCATTGCTGATCGCGGTCAGCGTGACCATGGATACTGTAGCCCAGATCCAGAGCCATCTGCTGGCGCATCAGTACAAGGGGCTGATTGAGAAGTCGAAGCTCAGGGGCGGTGTAAGGGGCAAGCGATGAACCTCATACTTCTGGGGCCGCCCGGTTCCGGCAAAGGAACCCAGGCACAGGCGATCACTGAGAAGTTCGGTGCGATCCAGCTGTCGACCGGCGATATGCTGCGTGCCGCAGTTGCTGCTGGCACGGACGTCGGGCGCAGGGCCAAGGAGATCATGGCATCGGGCGGACTGGTTCCAGACGATATCGTGATCAATATCATTTCAGACCGGATCGCCGAGCCGGATGCACAGTCTGGCTTCATTCTGGATGGGTTCCCGAGGACGCTGGCTCAGGCTGCGGCTCTCGACAGGCTGCTCGATAAACAGAACAAGAGTATCGAGGCGGTGCTCGAGTTGAAGGTGGATGACGAGATCCTGGCGTCTCGCATCTCCGGCCGCTATTCCTGCGCAAAATGCGGAGCTGGCTATCACGACATCAACAAGAAGCCGGTGAAGGCTGGCATCTGCGACAGGTGCGGCGCGACCGAGTTTACGCGTCGTGCCGATGACAACGCTGAAACGGTTAAGACGCGGCTTCTCGCCTACTACCGGGAGACGTCGCCGCTCATCGGGTATTATTATGCCAGGGGCAATCTGCACGTGGTGGACGGCATGGCACCGATTGATGAGGTGACCCGCCAGATCGAGGAGGTATTGGCAGCGCTCTGACAGGCTTCCGGATCATCAACATGAAGACTTGTTGACGATCTCCGGCAGTCCCGCTAATAAGAGTGCGATTTCATGACGCAAGCGAAGTGAGACGGCCTGTTCCGAGGGCGGGGTGGGGCGTCCGCGATGCGTCTTTTGGCTTTGAGACCAGGGGCTTGCAGCAGTTCGCGTGGGCTGCGGGACCAATCAGCAAGTCCGCTAGTGAATATAGTCTGAGCTTTCGAGGAGAGCAGCGTGGCCCGTATAGCCGGCGTTAACATCCCAACCCAGAAGCGCGTCGAGATCGCACTTCGCTACATTCATGGCATTGGCCCGAAGTTCGCAAAGGAAATTTGCGACAAGGTGGGCATTCCGGCGGAGCGACGGGTGAGCGATCTGACGGATGCCGAGGTGTTGCAGATCCGTGAGACGATAGATCGCGACTACATGGTCGAGGGCGATCTGCGTCGCGAGGTGGCGATGAATATCAAACGCCTCATGGACCTTGGCTGCTACCGCGGCCTGCGCCATCGCCGGCAGTTGCCGGTCCATGGCCAGCGTACGCGCACCAATGCGCGCACCCGGAAGGGCAAGGCCGTTGCGATCGCCGGTAAGAAGAAGGCGGCTCGCTGATCGCACAGGAACAGCAAGGGGCGCCGGACTATCCAGGTCGCCTTGTGTACCCCAACACCTATCGAAAGTGACAGTTCATGGCAAAGGACCAACAGCGCGGCCGAATTCGCCGTCGCGAGCGTAAGAACATCACATCGGGTGTCGCCCATGTGAACGCGTCTTTCAACAACACAATGATCACCATTACCGATGCCCAGGGGAACACCATTTCATGGTCGTCGTCCGGCACGATGGGCTTCAAGGGCTCGCGCAAGTCGACGCCTTACGCCGCCCAGGTTGCTGCCGAGGATGCGGGGAAGAAGGCTCAGGAGCACGGCATGAAGGTGCTCGAAGTGGAGGTCTGTGGGCCGGGGTCGGGTCGCGAGTCAGCTCTGCGGGCACTGCAGGCTGCTGGCTTCCAGATCACCTCAATTCGCGATGTCACGCCCATCCCGCACAATGGCTGCAGGCCTCGCAAGCGTCGCCGCGTCTGATCTGTGTTCGAGGGCTTCGTGCGACGGAGCCCGACTTACAGCGGGCATTTGCTGCGTGTCGCATACGATAGCCGTTGTCCGCTACTACCCGAGAGGTCACCCGTGACTGATACAAGCGTATTGCAGAAGAACTGGCAGGACCTGATCAAGCCGACCAAGCTCCAGGTTGTTCCAGGCCGCGACAAGAATCGTATCGCAACCGTGATTGCCGAACCGCTGGAGCGCGGCTTTGGCATGACGCTCGGCATCGCGCTCCGCCGCGTGCTGCTGTCATCGCTTCAGGGCGCCGCAATCAAGACCGTCCAGATCGACGGCGTGCTGCACGAGTTCTCCTCGATCCCTGGCGTGCGAGAGGACGTGACTGACATCATCCTCAATATCAAGGAGATCGCGATCCGGCTGCATTCCGAGGGGACCAAGCGCATGGTCCTGAAGAAGGAAGGTCCAGGCCCCGTGATCGCTGGCGATATCGAGTGCAGCTCCGAGATAGAGATCCTCAATCCGGAACACGTGATTTGCCACCTTGACCAAGGAGCTTCCATCCGCATGGAACTGACTGCGGACATGGGCAAGAGCTACGTGTCGGCAGACCGCAATCGGCCAGAGGATGCTCCGATCGGTCTCATCCCGGTCGACAGCCTGTACAGCCCGGTGAAGAAGGTTTCCTATAAGGTCGACCATACCCGTGAAGGCCAGATTCTCGACTACGACAAGCTGACGATGGTGGTCGAGACCGATGGTTCGGTGCGTGCCGAAGATGCAATCGCCCTGGCGGCCCGTATTCTTCAGGACCAGCTCGCCATCTTCATCAATTTCGAGGAGCCGAAGAAGCCGGTCGAGGAGATGCGGCATCCGGAGTTGACGTTCAATGCTGCGCTCTTGAAGAAGGTGGACGAACTCGAGCTTTCGGTGCGTTCCGCCAACTGTCTCAAGAACGATAACATCGTCTACATAGGCGACCTGATCCAGAAGACGGAGGCGGAAATGCTCCGCACTCCGAACTTCGGCCGCAAGTCGCTGAACGAGATCAAGGAG
>JBJOGJ010000307.1:0-4040 GCA_046048295.1 Pseudomonadota bacterium
TGCAGCTATTCTCAAGCGGCACGGGGTGGCCGATCTCGACGCCGCCGAGGCGGCTCTGGAAGCCTACGAGACGGGACAGCGTGAGCTTGCGGCAGCTCGATCCGAGGTTGCCGTGCTGGCACCTGAAGGGACGGAGCGGCTGGAGCGTGAAGTTGCTGCGCTGGAGCAGGAGATCGCGCTCGCCGGATGCAGCGGCGAAGATGCGTCGCGCATCGGCGAGGCAAGCCAGCCGGAACATCACCGTGACGAACTTGCGCTCCTGACCAGTGCACTTCGAGAGAAGCGGCGGGCTATCGATGAGCGGCGCTCGGTGCGCGATGCCCTACGGCTCGAGGTCGGTGGGCTCGATAGCGAAATCGGGCATCGGGAACAACGGCATGCAGCGCTCGCAGAGGAGTTGCCATTGCCGGAGGCGCGGGGGCAGCTCATCGAGAGACTGGCGCAGGAGCGAGACCAGCTGCAGGGTCGGCTCGGCGAAGCCGTGCGGGATGCCGACGTCTGGAGGACAAAGGCCCCCGACGATGCTGCCTTCGCCGGCATGGAGCAGCAGATCGCCGAACATGAGGCCAGACGGCGGCGCGAGGGGGAGGAACTCAATGATCTTCGCGTGCAGATCTCCGCGCTCGAAGGGCGCATGGCGGAGCTGCGGGAGATTGACCTGAAGACGCGGGTCGAGGAACTCGGTGCCGCATTGCAACGGGCAGAGGACCGCGTCGGCGATCTCGAGCAGGAGGTGGCGGCCCTCGTTCTCATCGAACGCGAAATCGCCGCTGCGGAGGAGAGCCTGCAGGAGCGTGTCCTTGTGCCGCTCATGGACCGGTTGGGTCCGTTGGTGGAGCGGGTGCTTGATGGTGCCAGTCTGGAACTCGCCGGGCCGTTGGAAGTGGCCAAGATCCGACGAGGCCAACAAGTGGCTCCTGCATCCGACCTCAGCGATGGGACGCGGGAGCAGATCGCCGTGATGGTTCGGCTTGCCTATGCCCGGATGTTTGCGGATCTGGGGGTTGCGATGCCGCTGATCCTGGACGATGCCCTGGTGTTTTCAGACGACGACCGGCTGGAGGCGATGTTCGCCATGCTGGCCGAGGCGGCGGCGGCTCATCAGGTGATCGTCCTGACCTGCCATGATCGCGCGTTCCGGCCATTGATCGACCGGCATGGCGCCAAGGGATTGGGCTTTGCGCCATGGGACAGCGTCGCGCTTCCAATTGCAGGCTGAAGCGCGCTGATGTTGGCGGTCAGCCGGTTGCTTTCTGCGACGGCAGTTCGGGCCGTGGGACGCCGCTGGTCGGATCCTCGGAACGGCGCGACTTTCCTTCGAAATAGGCACCCTGTTCGATGCCGAGCGTCTGGTGGAAGACGTCGCCCTCCACATGGCTCGTCGCCTGCAGCATTACATTCTTGCCGCGCACGGATCCCATGACGTGGCCCCGGATTACGATTTCCTCTCCGATCACGCCGCCGGTAATGCGTGCGTTCTCACCGATCAGGATGTGCGTACCGTGGAGGTCGCCCTGGATCTCGCCGTCGACCTGGACTTCGCCCTGGGAGACGAGGTTGCCCATGATGGTGAGGTCGGGACCGATGACGGAGACCGTGCGACGGTCGCCGGACTTGGGAGCTGCGCGCGGCGCTGCTGCTGGCGCTACAGCCGGCATTGCAGGTGCGGGGGTGCTCAGGGGCGGCGGCGTCGACGAAGTGCCGGTTGTCGTCGTTGCCGGTTTTTCTGCCTTCTTGAAGTTTGGAAGCATCGCTCTACTGTCTCCACACCTTACGAACCCGAGTTATCCAACTGTCTGAAGTCGCATATAACTCTTCGGTTCGAACCCACCCGAGATCTGGAATTTCGCCGGGGCTGGGCTCGTTCGGCACGTACGCCCGGCATAAAACTCAAGTTCCGTCTATTGCATACTTGTGTGGTCATTACCAGAAGCTGTTGGTCGCCAAGATGACATCTCTATCGGGATGCTGCATCCTTGCGACGAAACACTTTCAGCATGCGGGGATACTGGCAGGGCAGTTCAGGCCAGCGGCTGGTAGAACGAGGCGGAAAGGCCCGCTGCCGAACGCGCTTCGTCGTTGAACGGCGGCTTGAAGAGGCCGCGAAAATATTTGCGAACGAGCAAATGAAAAGTTGGCTCGAGCGGCAGTTGTCGCTGTGCGCACAAATGACGATACCAGCGAAAGCCTGACGCGACGTGTTCTTTCTCGTCACGATAGATGATTTCGAGTACGGCGGCGGTTTCAGCGTCGCCGGCTGCTTTCAGGCGCTCGATCATGGGGGGCGTGACATCGAGGCCACGGGCCTCGAGGACGAGGGGGACGATGGCGAGGCGGGCGAGCAGGTCGTGGGCGGTTGCCGCCGCGGCCTGCCAAAGGCCGTCGTGTGCGGCCAGGTCACCGTAGGCCGCACCCAACGATTGCAGCCGTTCGCACAGCAGCGTGAAGTGCGTCGCCTCTTCGTCTGCGACGCGGATCCAGTCGTCATAGAACGCGCGCGGCAGGTTGTCATCCGCCGCGAAGCGGCCAGCGATGTCCCAGGCAAGATCGATTGCGTTGAGTTCGATGTGCGCGAGAGCGTGGATGAGCGCGATGCGCCGCGCCGGCGTATCAAAGCCTCGCTTTGGCACGTAGCGGGGGTGGGTCAGCTTCGGCGCGTCGGGCCGCGCCGGGTGATCGGGCATCGCAGGGGATGAGCGCTTCAACGACAGTTTCCCGTTACGCCAGAGGTCGGCTGCTGCGTGCGAGCAGGCGGCCTTGTCGTGCGGGCAGGGTGTCATGAGCACCATGCGTGCAGCGTCGGCCAGGCACGTCGCGGCGGCAATGGTGCCCCGCCCGGCAGGCCCTGCCGCTGCCCCCACCCCTGGCCCTGTCGCGGTCATGCAATGGCCTTGGCGGCGGCGAGCACCTCCTCTGCATGGCCCGGAACCTTGACCTTGCGCCACGCCTTGGCAATCTTGCCCTGGCTGTCGATCAGGAATGTTGAGCGTTCGATGCCCATGTACTTTCGGCCGTACATCGACTTCTCGACCCAGACCCCGTAGGCCTCCGCAGCGGTCTTCTCCTCGTCGGCCGCGAGGCGGACCTTGAGGTCGTATTTGTCGCGGAACTTCTCGTGCTTGACGACGCTGTCGGGGGAGATGCCGATCACTTCGACGCCGATGCGGTCGAATTCACCCTTGAGTTCGGAGAAGGCTATCGCCTCCTTCGTGCAGCCCGACGTGTCGTCCTTCGGGTAGAAATAGACGACGACCGGGCTGCCCTTGAAGTCCGAGAGCTTGACGGTATCGCCATCGTCGGCGGCTAGCTTGAACGCGGGGGCCTTCTTTCCCTCTTCAACCATTTCCATTGCCTTTCTTTTGACGCTATTCGACGCGCAATCATGGTACGCCGTCGTCGTCGATCTGGTTCTGTCCCCTATGCTTCGGGGCTCTTATTCGGTTAGCCCGGGATGTAGCCGTGGATGCGTAGTCGGACATGCCTCGCCGGGCAAGTACGGGATGCGGCTTTCTCGGGGAACAGTGCCGCGAATCCGATAGAGTTGCGGACCAGACCCGGACTGGGCGGGGGTGAGCGATCAGGTGAACACGCGCAACAACGGACAGAAACCACGGGCTCGCTCCGTTCGTGTCCTCCGGACGCGGGATGGCGGGCAAGCGGGAGGGCGTGAGCGGTCGAAGCCGCTGGCGCTCCGACTTCTGGCGGTTGCGGCCAAGATCCTGCTGCCCATCGTCCTGCTGTTCACTGCCGGCGTCGGTATCCTGTACGTGCGCCTCCTCAACGGGCCGATCTCGCTCAACTCGTTGACTGTTGCCATCGAGCAGGCGGTGGCAGCCGAGCTGCCGCAGTTCAAGGTGGACGTCGAGGATGCCCTCGTACTGCTCACCGACACCAATGCGATTCAGTTCCGGCTCGCCAACCTACGCTTCTCGGACCATGGTGGCCGGCCGGTCGCCATTGCTCCGCGTGCTGCGCTCTCTTTGAGCTGGCGGGCCTTGTGGCAGATGCAGATCGCGCCCGAACGAATTGTTCTCATCGAG
>JBJOGJ010000308.1:0-4022 GCA_046048295.1 Pseudomonadota bacterium
GCAGGATCGTCGGCGGGATCCCTGCCCCGGCCTCGATCTTCTTGCGCAGGACTGAAGACATGGCAAACCTTTAAAGAATGGGCCGCGCTGTTAACCCTATAGTGAGTTGTCCTGAATTGGTTGAGGAATGGTTATCGATAACCCCTTAACCACGTTTGATTTGTACGCGGTTATTTGAGATTGCTCTGATACCCCGGGCGCCTGAACATTCCTGGTGACCCATGAAACCCGAGCAGGCTGCCGTCGTGCAGCCGATTATCATCAAGCGGAAGAAAGTCGTCAAAGGCGACGGCCACCACGGGGGAGCGTGGAAGGTCGCCTATGCGGACTTCGTGACCGCGATGATGGCCTTCTTCCTCCTGATGTGGCTGCTGAACGCCACCACGGAGGAACAACGCAAGGGTCTGGCCGACTATTTCAACCCGACGATCCCGATCAGCCGGATCTCCGGCGGCGGCTCGGACGGCCTCAACGGCTCTTCGATCTTTACCGAGGAAACGCTGGCGCGGATGGGCACGGGCGCCTCGCACGAGCGCAGCGTCGAGTCTCCAGCGACGGCTAAAGACAAGGCGGAGGCGCATGAAAATGCCGCCGCCGACCAGAAGCAGATCGAGGAAAACCTCAAATCCCTCAAGGAGTCCCTGGGGAATGAGAGCCGCGCACTGTCCGAGCACATGCTGATCAAGATGTCGCCGGAAGGCCTTGTGGTGGAGCTCGTCGATTCTGAAAGCACGCCGCTGTTCAAGGTCGGCAGCAGCGAACCCTCAGATGTCCTGATCCAGCTCCTCGACCATGTCGCCGGCTCTTTCACGAGCTTCGGCAACGACATCAAGATTGTCGGCCACACTGACAGCCGCCGGTATCGCAATGATGCGCTCTACGACAACTGGAACCTGTCGGCAGACCGGGCGAATGCCGCGCGCCGGCTGCTGCTGCGCGAAGGCGTTAACCCGGCGCGCATCCGCGAAGTCTCCGGCAAGGCCGATACCGATCCGCTGATTGTCGAAGATCCATCCGCCGCGCAGAACCGCCGGATATCTATCACACTACTGAACGGCTAAGCTCAGCCCGTCCCGAAAATCCACCGCACACTGACACTTGAGGGTGAATCAGTATGAACAGGAGTTATCAGCTTATTTACGAGTTGCTTTCAATTTGTCGATCATCTGACGCAGGAGCAACCAGATATGAGCATTTCATCCTCCCTGAATGCGGGGGTCATGGGGCTTAACGTCAACTCGACGCGCCTCGCCACCATCTCCGACAACATCGCCAACTCCGCCACCTACGGCTACAAGCGCAGCCTGGTGGATTTTTCCAGCATGGTACTCCAGCAACGTACCTCGGCTTATGCCGCGGGCGGTGTCAGGGTGGACACGTTCAAGGACATCGCAGCCACGGGCTCGCTGATTTCCACTGGCAACGCGACGGATATCGCCATCGCCGGGCGCGGACTTTTTCCGGTCACGGACCATAGCGGCCTCAGCCTCACGCCGTCCGAGCGCAACCTGATGCTCGCGCCGACCGGCTCTTTCTATGCCGACCAGAACGGCAACCTGCGCACGCAGAGTGGCCTCTTCCTGCTCGGCTGGCCCGCTGATTCGTCCGGCGCGATCGGCAATGTCAGCCGCAACAGCGGCGTCAGCCTGCAGCCTGTCAATATCTCGACGTCCCAGTACATCGCGACGCCGACGAGCCAGATTGATCTCGGCATCAACATCCCCGCAGACGCAACCCGCGCCGGCGCCACCGCTCAGCCCTACTCTCTGCCCGTCGAATACTTCGACAACCTTGGCCGCGCCCACGTTCTGACGTTCGAGTTTACCCCGGTCGTGCCGGCTACGGGCGCGTCCAACCAGTGGTCTGTCGAAATCTTCGACAGTGCCGGAGATCCCGCAACCTCAATCGGCGACGTGGATATCCAGTTCCTTGACTCAACAGCTGCAGGCGGGCGGATCGGTTCGGTGACCGCCGCGAACGGCGCGACCTATGATCCGGCCACTGGCCGGGTTTCGATCACGCTTGAGCATGGCCCGGTGGATGTGTTCATCGGCCGCCCGAGCGACTCGACCGGCATCACCCAGCTGGCTGCGCCCTTCGCGCCGACGGCCGTGACCAAGAATGGCGCGCCGATCGGCGACCTGCAGGCTGTCGAGATCGATGAGAACGGATATCTCCAGGCGATCTACGATACGGGCTTCCGCCGAACGCTGTACCAGATTCCGGTGGGTGACGTGCCGAACATGAATGGCCTCACGGCGCTCGACTCGCAGGCCTTCACTGTCTCGGCATCATCGGGCAACCTGTATCTCTGGGATGCGGGCACCGGACCGGTGGGCGGTATCTCGGGATACTCGCTGATGGAATCGACGACGGATATCGCCGCCGAACTCACCGACCTGATCGAGACCCAACGTGCCTACTCGTCAAATGCCAAGATCGTGCAGACGGTCGACGAGATGCTTCAGGAAACCACCAACCTGAAGCGCTAGGCATGATTGCGTCCTGAGGAAAAAGCCTCGTGAGCATCTCCAGCGCCATCTACGCCGCACGGACCGGCCTTCAGGCTTCCAGCCTGAGGGCCGAGATCGTGGCCACCAACGTCGCCAACGCGACGACGCCGGGCTATGTGCGCCGGTCCGTCTCGCTGAGCGAAAAGGTACTCGGCGCCAATACGGCGGGCGTGCAGACGAACGGCGTGACCCGGGCGGCGGATGAGCTGGTCAAAACCCAGCGCCGTGAACTTACCAGCGGACTATCGCAGGCCAGTGTGCTGGCCTCGACCTGGAAATCCATTTCCACGCGGCTGGGCGACACTTCGGACGGAACCGGACTGTTCAAGTCCTTCTCCGATTTCCAGACTGCCTTGTCGCGCGCGATTACCTCTCCGGAATCCACCTCGGCGCAGGCTTCCCTGCTCGAAGCCGCGCGCGGTATCGTCAGCGAGCTGAATAACCTGTCTGACATGGTGCGCACGCAGCGCGCTGAGGCTGACCGGGAGATCGGCGACGGCGTCAACATCGTGAACGCCTCGCTGAAGGAAATCGAAGCGCTGAACCAGCAGATTTCGAAGATCGACAGGAACAGCCCTGCCGCGGCTGCGCTCTTCGATGAACGCCAGCGGGTTCTCGACACGATCGCGGAATACCTGCCCATTCAGACAGTGACCCGCGATAGCGGAACCATCGACGTGCTGACGGCGGAAGGCGTGTATCTCGTCGCCGGCACAGCGCGCCAGATCGAATTCACGCCCTCCTCCCTTTTCGGAGCGACCCAGACGCTGGCAAGTGGCGATCTGTCCGGCATGACTGTCGATGGTGTCTCGCTGACGCCCGGCTCGGCCTCGTTCGGCGCGGTCTCGGGCGGCCTTTTCGGCGCCCTGTTCACGCTGCGCGACCAGGACCTGCCCGCGTTCAGCGCGCAGCTCGATGCGGTTGCCGGGGATCTGGTCTCACGCCTTTCCGCCGATTCCATCGATCCCACCAAGACGCCGGGCGACCCCGGATTGTTTGTCGACCCGGACAGCGCTGCCGGTGCGGGACTTGCCGGCCGGATTTCGCTGAACGCGGCGATCGACCCCCTGCAGGGAGGCTCAGCCTGGCGCCTTCGAGATGGAATCGGCGCAGCGACATCCGGGCCGCCCGGCAATGCCTCAATTCTTCAGGGTCTGTTCGACGCCTTCACGGAGGTCCGTTCGTTCAATTCCAGCGGGCTTCAGGGAGCGTTCTCGGCCACCGAACTCGTAGCGAACCTGTCTTCGCTGACGGGGCAGACGCGCGTGTATCACGAGTCCGTTCTGGCTTCGACGCAGACCCAGCACGACATTCTCGTTGAAGCAGAGCAATCGGAAACCGGCGTCGACATCGACGAACAGATGCAGGAGCTGATGCTCGTCGAGCAGGCCTACGCCGCGAACGCACGCGTGATTGAAGTCGCCAGCCAGCTGATCAAGCTGCTGATGGAGCTGTAACGTCATGAGCACGATCCCTCCCAACAGCATCATCTCGGCGCAGTTCTCGCGA
>JBJOGJ010000309.1:0-4009 GCA_046048295.1 Pseudomonadota bacterium
GGACTCGTCTCCGGGCAGGCCGCCGCGGATGTCCTCCAGAGGGTGCTTGGAAAGAATTGCAACGCCGTTGAAGCCCTTCTGGCCATGCACGGCCACATTGTAGCCGAGTGCCTCGATCTCTTCGGCAGGGAAGGCTTCATCGACGCTCTTGATCTCCTGCAGGCAGGCGACGTCCGGCGACATGTCGGTTAGCCAGGTCTTGAGCGAATCGAGACGTGCCCTGACACCGTTGATATTCCACGTCGCGATCTTCATGCTGGATGGCCGATTTCAAATCGAGAAGCTGGTGCCGCATCCGCAGGACGCTGTGGCGTTCGGATTGTTGATGCGGAAGCTCGCGCCGGCAAGTTCGTCGACGAAATCGACCTCTGCGCCGGAGAGGTAGAGCACCGACATGGAATCGACGACGAGGCAGGCGCCGTCGCGTTCGATGACGGTATCGCCTGGCTCCGCGGCCTCGACGAGGTCGAACTTGTACTGGAAGCCGGAGCAGCCGCCGCCCTCGACGCTGACGCGCAGTACCGGCGGGGCGGCTTCGCGAGCAGTGATGGCGATGATGCGTTCTGCTGCACGATTCGTCAGGGTGACATTGGCTTGTGTGGCGGGCATGGAGAGAACCGTTCCGTAAATACTCGCTGTCGCACAGATTTTGCGCGAGTCGGGCCTATAAGCTACGAAGATAGGGACGGGCGCGGGTAAGTCAAACTCGACTTCGGGTGCTCGTGCGAAGTGGCTGGAAAAAGTGCGATGGGCATGGCGGACGCGACCTATGGTTATGGCGAAGGGCTCGCACCTGGCGAGCGGGGCCTTGGGTCATGGGCCGCGAGCGGAATCGCGAGCCGTGGCAGGGTGTTCGGCGAGGCGGCCTGTCCGATGCGCAACAATGTCCAGCGCGATCGAGACCGGGTCCTGCATTCTACGGCTTTCCGTCGTCTCATATACAAGACGCAGATGTTCGTTTTCCACGAGGGCGATCACTACAGGACCCGCCTGACCCACAGCCTGGAAGTTGCCCAGATCGCGCGTGCCATCGCCCGCCAGCTCAGGCTGGACGAGGATCTGGCAGAGGCGTTGGCCCTCGCGCACGACCTCGGCCATCCGCCGTTCGGTCATGCGGGGGAGCGTGCGCTCGAGCGGGCGATGGTTCAGGTCGGCGGCTTCGACCACAATGCGCAGAGTTTCCGGATCGTGACGTCTCTGGAGCGGAAATATCCGGACTACGACGGGCTCAATCTATGCTGGGAAACGCTGGAGGGGCTCGTCAAGCACAATGGTCCACCGATAAGGGCGGACGGGACGCGTGACGAGGCGCTGCTCAGAGCCGTCCGTCATTTCCAGGAGCGGATGGATCTGGACCTGGAGCGCTTTGCATCGGGCGAGGCTCAGGTGGCGGCGGTGGCTGACGATATCGCATGGATGACGCACGACATCGACGACGGTCTTAGGGCAGGGCTTATCGTGCCAGATGACCTGCGCGAGGTCGCTCTCGTGGCACCGCTGCTGGAACAACTCGAGCGGAGAATGCGAGCCGGACAGGATGGAGCGGTCGAGCGTGAGCTGCGCATCTACGAGGTGGTGCGGCAACTGATCACGATGCTAATCGCTGATGTGGTCACGACCTCGCGGGCAGCACTGGCGGAGCTGGCCCCGGAGACGGCCGATGACATTCGCGGAGCGGGGCAGCAGGTCGTGGCATTTTCGAAAGGCCGGTGGCAGGAACTCAAGGACCTGCGCGCGTTCCTCTTCAGTCGGCTCTACAGGCATCCCTGGGTGGTCAGGGTAATGGGAAACGCGGAAACGATCGTGGAAGACCTCGTCGGGCGTTATCTCGGTGATCCCGAGATGATGCCTGAGGCGTGGCAAGTGACGAGGCGAGGGCTTGATGAGGACAAGCAGATGCGGCTCGTGGCAGATTTTGTTGCCGGGATGACGGATCGGTATGCCATAGGCGAGCATAGGCGGTTGTTTGACGCTACCCCGGAATTGCGATAACCGGGGCCCGCTTTCCGATCGGAACCGCTTGCAGACGGATGCCGGGCCGCATGATGCGGCCGGCTTTGAAAGGCTTATCTCGATGGACATCTACGCTCTCACGGAAGAGCGCATTGCAGCGGTCGTCGAATCGCTCAAGGCGGAAGGCAAGCTCGGCACACTCGGCGAGGTGCCGCCACTCGAGGTCGAGAGCCCGCGCGATCCGCGCCACGGCGACCTCGCGTCGAATGCAGCAATGGTGCTCGCCAAACCGGCGGGGATAAAACCACGGGATCTTGCGACGCTTATCGCGGAGCGCCTGGTGGCCGATGCTGCGGTGTCGAAGGTCGACGTTGCCGGGCCTGGGTTCCTCAACATCACGCTGGCACCCGAAACCTGGGGGGGCGTGGTGAAGTCCGTGCTGCAAGAAGGGGTGGCGTTCGGGCGGAGCGATGTGGGCGGCGGGCGGAAGGTCAACGTCGAATATGTTTCGGCCAATCCGACGGGCCCGATGCATGTCGGGCATTGCCGGGGCGCGGTATTCGGCGATGCGCTTGCCAATCTGCTGGCTGCAACCGGCCACGATGTTACACGCGAGTATTATGTCAACGATGCGGGCGCGCAGGTGGATGTGCTGGCCCGGTCGGCCTACCTGCGCTATCGCGAGGCGCTGGGCGAGACGGTCGGAGAGATTCCGGAAGGGCTCTATCCAGGCGATTATCTTGTGAGTGTCGGCGAGGAACTGGCTCGCATCCATGGCGATAAGCTCAAGGCGCTTGCCGAAGCAGACTGGCTGCCGATCGTGAGGGAAACCGCGATCCACGCGATGCTGGCAATGATCAAGGAGGATCTCGCGGCACTCAATATCCGGCACGATCTATTCTTTTCGGAGGCGTCGCTGACGGCCAACGGAAGAGACGAAGTGAAGGCGGCCATCGACGCGCTGGACAAAAAGGGCCTGTTGTTCAAGGGGCGCCTGGAGCGGCCGAAGGGTCATGACGACGATGAGTGGGAGGATCGGGAGCAGACACTGTTCCGTTCGACCGAGTTCGGCGACGACATGGACCGTGCGTTGATGAAGTCTGATGGCAGCTACACCTATTTTGCCGCCGACATCGCGTACCACTACGACAAAATCAGGCGCGGTTTCGACATGCTTATCAATGTGTTCGGTGCCGATCACGTCGGCTACATCCCACGCATGAAGGCGGCAGTGGCTGCACTTTCGGGCGGCTGCGTGGACTTCGACATCAAGGTCTGCCAGCTCGTTAAGCTATTCAGGGCTGGCCAGCCAGTGCGGATGTCGAAGCGGGCAGGCACCTTCGTGACGTTGCGCGATGTGGTCGACGAAGTGGGGCGCGACCCGGTGCGCTTCATGATGCTCTACCGGAAGAACGATGCACCGCTCGACTTCGACTTGGCGAAAGTGATCGAGCAGGCGAAGGAAAATCCGGTGTTCTATGTGCAATATGCCCATGCGCGGACCTGCTCGGCGTTCCGAAACGCGGCACAGGTGTTCCCGGAACTCGTGCAGGGAAGCAGCAAGGTCACTGGTGGCGATCTCAGCCTGCTAGACGATCTTGGCGAGATCGATCTCATTCGCAAAGTCGCCTACTTTCCGAGACTGGTCGCTGGAGCGGCACGCGCGCATGAGCCGCATCGCGTAGCATTCTACCTTTACGACCTTGCATCCGCGTTCCACGGGCAATGGACAAAAGGCAATGAATCGCCACATTTACGCTTTATCCAACCCGAATCAGAGGGGCTCACAGCGGCACGTCTCGCGATGGTTGCTGCGGTGCAGCAAGTAGTTTCTACAGGGTTGGGCGTGCTCGGCGTGCACGCTCCGGACGAGATGCGATAGACTCCTGATTCGGTACTCCCCGAATGGGAATTGCAAAGGGTAGGATGAATGTCCCGATCGCAACCTCCGAATTCTGCTGCTTGTCGACGCGCTGCGACCGGGCGTCAGGATCTCAACCAACGGTCACAATACGACGACTACGATAGAGTGCGCTGGCAGGAGCCGCAGTTCGGT
>JBJOGJ010000310.1:0-3985 GCA_046048295.1 Pseudomonadota bacterium
ACGGGCTCGCGGTGAGGAGTTTCCAGGCCTTGGCCTTGCTGAAGATCGCCTTCGCGATGTTCGTGCGCTTGGCAACGGTCGCGGGGGCCAGCGTGCGTGGTCCCTTCTTCTCGCGGACACGGCCTGTTCTGGCGATCGATGCCCGCCACTCCTCGGCGTCGGCAGGCATGATCTCATCGAGGGGCGTGTCTGCCCCGAAATACTCCAGCAGGGAATCCGTGCACTGCTTGTACGTGGCCATCGTCCCCGTCTTGACGGTTCTTGCCCTCAGGAAGCGCTCGATGAGTTCCGAGAGGGTGACGCAGTTTGGCGCGGCGGTGAGTAGGCCGGCCGCCTCGAGTCGCTTCCGCGTCGTGATCGGCAGCCCCTTGATCCAGCCGAGCAGCGCGCCGTCGTGCGCGGCGCCGAGCGCCTTGTCCTGGAGGAGCTGCTCGATGCGGATCCGAAACGTGTCGGCCTGCTTCCGGCTGACCTTGCCGAGGCGGAGGCTGCGGTGCTTCCCGTCGCCCGTGACGAAGGTCACCCTCCTGGTCCCGTTCCTGTCGTTGCAAACGCTGGCCACGATCAGCTTCCTTCCTGCCCCATCTGGCGTGATGCGATGTATCGATCGACTTCCGCCATGTCGTAGCGGACCGCGCGGCCGAGCTTGATACTCCGAAGCCCACCACCCCGCGTGATTGTCCAAAGATGCCGCTCGCTGATGGCGAGGTATGCCGCAGCCTGTCGTGCCGTCATGAGGCGCTGTGCGCCGTCCCGCTCCGTATTCGTCTTCACGATGCCTCCGCTGGTCGTCGGACGCGCTCGCCGCGGCCACACGCCGGGCGATCTGCGGACGATCATGCGCGCGAGGTTCGCGCTGGAGGCGGGTGTGTCGGAAGACTGCGGATCTTGCCGATCCACCGGCGGCAATCTGCCGGACTTCACCCTGACTTCTTGTTGCGGTGCCCGAAGCACCCATCCCGGGCGGCACGCCGGAGCTCGTCCCGCACATACTTGCTGTCCTGCTTCAACGCGGGCCGGTCCTTCGCGCGATTCGCAAGCGTACGAGGACTGACGTGAATCCCGATCTGCTTGAGGAAGGCCAGCGCATCCTTCTCTGTGAGCAGGTCGTCGAAGTCGTGTTCAGTGAGCGGCCAGTGGAAGGCGGCGAGACCCGGGGGGTCGATCGCCGTCATGCAGGTCCTGCCGAGACGTATTGCAGTGCAGACTGCGTGGATGGCGGGAGGGATCTTGCCGGCGTCTGGTACCGCGCGGACGAGTTCCAGCAGCGCGGTCGGGAAATCGAAGACTTTCCTGCCGTCCGTGCGCGTGAGTTGGGCGTGCAGCAACTGCAGGCGGTTCGGGATGTCCGCAATCCACGCCTCAACCCGCTTCTGGATCCGCGCGTTCCGCTGCCGCCGGTCCACGAAGACCACCGGATCAAGAACCTGGCCAGGGGGCTCCGACGCGTAGGCGTTGGGATCGAGCCGGCCGATGAGGTGGCTGCTCTCGGAGAAGACGAGCGCCTTATCCTGGCCCGTCGCCGCCGCGAGTTTCCGAACGAGTTCAAGGTATTCGTGCACGACCCCGCGGTGGTCGGCATCAACGAATCGCCCGATGAAAGCGTCGATGGCCTCCCGATCCTGTCGGGTCCAGCCGCGCTCCTCCCTCAGGTCGCGGAGAAGTTCCTTGATGATCGCGCGATTCATGTTGCGCATTCTCCCCTAGGAACTCGCCGGACGGTTCGGTGCGTCATGAGCGGAGTACCTGGCACGCCAAGTGAGACGGAACCTCATGGGCACGCCCCCCAGGAATTCAGGAGAATCGAGAGGTCGGCGCCATCGACGGCGCCATCGCGATTGATGTCCGCCACAGCCCCCTTGCCCAGTCCCCACTGGTTGAGCAGGATGCCGAGGTCTGCGCCGTCAACTTGTTCATCCACGAAGAGGTCGGCTACGCACGGTGGAGGTGGCTGCTGTGCCTCGAGGAACAAGTCGTCGCAAAGCCAGTTATTACCGATGACCTGTAGGTAGCCGAAGCCAGCCGGCACTTCGATATCCACATCAACGAACGTCGGTGCGCCGGGGAAGCAACTCGCAGTGTGCGTCGCTACCACGGGGCCTGAAATCGAAGCCTTGAAGACAAAGAGAAGTTCGCCTTCGGGCGCTGTCGCGCTCGGTGGCGCATAGAACTTCCCGCCGAAGCGTCGACAGGCCGCGGACGGGAACACCTGAATGCCGCCCGACGAAGAAGTCACCGCGTAGCAGTTGCTCGCTAACTCGATGCAGCCAGCGGGCGGTGCGAAACAGTACGACGGATAGCAAAAAATGGAGCAGCCATATGGTGAGCCCTCTGGCTGTAGTGCTGCAAAAACGGTTGCATCGGCGCCCGTGAATCGGCCCCATTCTCCGCTTTCACAGCCGCCGTTTCCAGTAGTTGCCCAGTCAAAGTCGCAGGTGTAAATAGGTCCTGTTGCGCAGGCCGCCGAGGCCATGAAAACCGAGAGGCTTAGTGCGAGGTGCGTCATGGCGTGGTTCATGGGTTGATGAGGTTCAATGGGCAGTCCGACGGCGGGAACGGCACGCGCGGCGCGGCGCCCCAGTTGCCGAGGACGGAGGCGAGGTCAGCGCCATCCACGAGCTCGTCGGCGTTGATGTCGGCGGCAGCCTTGAAACCCTGATTCGGAGAAGACAACACCTGCCAGCCTCCGCAGGCAGAGAGCGTCGTCGCGTCAGGCGCACAGTTCGTGAAGAGGCGATTCACGGCGATGCCTTCTACGCTTCCGTCGGACCACGCTCGGTACAGGACTGAGTGATAGTCGCCGCCCTGACTGACGCCGTACCACACCACCGTCGGCCCAGCCTGCGCATTCGCCGCACTCGCCACCGCCGCAGCCGCCGGCATCACGCCGCCGGCCGCGTGCGCCTGTCCGCCCGACTGCATCATCATCCCGCCACCGATCGTGCACAGGCCGACGCCGCACAGCGTGACCGCTCCTGCCATCGCGTTCTTGCTCATCACTGGTCTCCCGCCCGCCGGAGGGTCGCGCGAAGGCGCGCGGTTACCCATGGTCGGGTAGGCCTATCTACCACCAGTCGGCGCTTGATCAAAGTGCATTTGGTAGGCGCGATGACGGAAAGTGGGGAATCAGGCGGGCAGGGGGTTTCGAGCTGCCTGCGCTGGGCTCGCTTTGCGGGTTGAGCCGCAAGTTCAGCCGGCCATCCCAGGTGTTCGGGATCGGGCCGCCTGGCGTTGTGCGCGCAGGCGTCGGCGGGACCCTTCGGCCGCGTAGTGCATGCTTCGTTTCGCGCGCTGTGCCCCCCGACGCGACCTCGTGCAGATGCGCGCCGCGTCCTTGGGTGCTTTTTGGCGGCGTAGGGCTCGTCCGTGGGTGAAGGGGTTCTGGATCGGGCTCGCGTTCAGCATGATGGGCCTTCTGGATCAGGGCTCTCCGCGACGCGACGCGCGAACGGGAGCACCTTCGGAAGCGGGGGCGGCACTTGGAGTCCGCGTGTTGGTTATAAGACCTTCGCGCTCCTGTGTCAAGAAGGATGGAAATGATGAATATTAATGGCATGCCTCGATTGCAGCCTTGGGTCGGGCTGTCCTGGATAGCTAAGAAGAAGAGCCCCTGTCGGAACTCCTCTCCTTCTGAATCACCCGCAGCCTCGTAGGAGCAGGACAAGCAGGACCAGTACCGCCACAGTGCCGGCCACCGTTCCGCTCGCGGAATGAGATCCGCCGCCTCCGCCTCTTCCGCACCCCCGGCACATCAGCGCACCCCCGTCATCGCGAGGGCGGTCGCCCAGGCTCGGCGCTTCAGGTCGGCGCCTTGCCCGAACATGATGGATGCGAAGCGGCGCTCGTCACGAACCCGGTCGACGGAACCCCTCGTGGGGCGCTCCCAGTCCACGTATTGTCCGACGGCGTTGAACGCGGCCCACGCGGTGTGCTCGATGCCCCTGAGTCGCTGCAGCTCGTGGTCGAAGTTCGCCACGATCTGCTG
>JBJOGJ010000311.1:0-3959 GCA_046048295.1 Pseudomonadota bacterium
GTCATCGTCGATCAACACGCCGCCCACGAGCGTATCGTATACGAACAGCTGAAGCAGGCCCTGGCAACCGGCGGAATGAAGCGACAGGGATTGCTCATTCCCGAGGTCGTCGAGGTGGGCGAGACAGAGGCGGCACTGCTCGCCGAACAGGCCGGGGATCTCGAGCAACTGGGCCTCGTGCTGGACGCGTTCGGCAGCGGAGCAGTGATCGTACGTGAGGTTCCCGCCCTGCTCGGCAGAGGCGATGTGAAAGGACTTGTTCGCGACCTGGCATCCGAACTGATGCAAGGCGGGAGCGGCACCGTCCTGCAGGAGCGGCTCGAGGCGGTGGCCTCCCGCATGGCATGTCATGGCAGCGTAAGGGCAGGACGCCGGCTGACGCCGGAGGAGATGAATGCCCTGTTGCGCCAGATGGAGGCAACACCACATTCGGGACAATGCAACCACGGACGACCGACATACGTGGAGTTGACACGCACGGACATCGAGCGCCTGTTCGGACGGCGGTAGGCCTGCAGTCTCGAAACAGCTGGCGCAATGGCCCATACGGGCATAAGAATTCGGTCTCGAACACCAGGGGCTACGTCGCAAGGAGGCAGCATGAACCAGAGAAAGCTCAATGACCACGTAACCGTCTGCGGTGCCATGACGGAAGACTGTTTCAGGCAGGCTGCCGCACAAGGTTTCAAGTCGATCATCAACAACCGCGCCGAAACCGACAACAACCTGACGGTTACGCCCGAGCAGGAAGCGGAGTTCGCCGCCAAGTACGGCCTTGCCTACAGGCACATCCCAATGGTCAGCGGCACGATCTCGATTGCCGCCTCGCGCGAATTCGCGGACGCGATCGAGAACCTGCCGAAACCGGTGCTCGCGCATTGCGGTGGCGGAACGCGCTCGGCAACGCTCTGGGCGCTGTCGCAGTGCCCATCCTGCAACGACGTCGACCACATTCTGGAGACCACCTCCAATGCCGGCTTCGACCTCAGCGGCCTGAAGCCGTTGATGCGCGGCCTGAAGGATGACGTGAACCGCTGAACAGAAAGTCTCGTCGGAATAAATCACCCAATCCCCTGGCCACCGCTGCCAGGGGATTTTTTTGCATGTCGAGTTGATGAAGCAGCCGTATACTTGCCAACCTGTACGCAACCCCGTGCGGAGACAATAACAAGCCATAGTCCCGGGAGGACACCGATGCAGTTCATGAAACATGCAGCCACGGCCACAATGGCTGTCTTGACAGGCGCCACGATCCTGGCCGCGCCGACGCCAGCCCCGGCCCAGAGCGCAGCCGAATTCTATCGCGGCAAGACACTCCTGCTTCAGGTCGGCTACGCACCAGGCGGCGGCTACGATACCTATGCGCGAAGCTTCGCACGCCACTATGGCAGCAAGGTCGCGGGCAGTCCGACAGTGGTCGTACAGAACGTACCCGGCGCAGGCAGCCTCAAGCTCACCAACCAGATCTACAATTCCGCCCCCCGGGACGGCAGTGTCATCGGTGCGATCGGCCGCGAACAGGTGACCGCACAGCTGTTCGGCGTCAAGGGCGTGCAGTTCGACGCAACCAAGCTCAACTGGCTCGGCAACCTGGACAGCGCCGCAAGCCTCTGCGTGGCCTGGCACACGACACCCTTCAAGACGATCGAGGACCTGCGTACCCAGGAGATGGCGGTCGGCGGCACCGGCCCGGCATCCATTACGGTAGTGCTGCCCACCACGCTCAACAGCATCCTCGGATACAAGTTCAAGGTCGTCTCCGGCTATCCTGGCGGCAACGACATCAACCTGGCGCTTGAGCGTGGCGAGGTGCAGGGACGCTGCGGCTGGTCCTACGCCAGCATAAAGACGACCCAGCAGCAGTGGCTCAAGGACGGCAAACTTCGCTTTCTGACCGTCTCGTCGTTCAAGCGCCTTCCGGATCTTCCCGATGTCCCGTCGGTGACGGAACTGGCGAAGAGCACCGAGCACAAGCAGGTCCTGGAACTCGTTCTCGCCGGCCAATCCATGGCCCGCCCCTTCGTCGCGCCACCAGAAGTGCCGACCGAACGGCTCGCAGCACTGAGGGCCGCCTTCACGGCTACCGTCAAGGACGCAGCCTTCCTCAAGGACGCAGCCCATCAGAACCTCGAACTTGCGCCGATGGATTGGTCCGAAATGACGACCGTGGTGGAGCGCATCTACGCCACTCCCAAGGGCGTCGTGAAGGCAGCGACCGACGCGGTCGCACGCGCACGCTGACCCTCACCGCGATTTCGGCTTGCCGGCATGGTGGAAATAGGCACCAGCATTCACCAGCACCGTCGCCACGACCATCATGGCGGCGCCAGCCAGCGCTACGGCACCCAGGCGCTCGCCAAGCAGCAGCATGCCGGCGAGCGCAGCGAATACCGTCTCCATGCTGACGAGGATCGCCGCCTCGGCCGGAGGCGTGCTCCGCATCGCGACCGCCAGCAACGTGAACGTCAGTGCACTCGAAAGCAGGCCGACGTAAAGGATCTCGCCACCGGCTGCAATAATTCGCGTCAACGACACCTCCTCGAAGAGTAGCGCACCGCAGGTGGCCAGCAGCGCGACGACGGCGAACTGCGCCGCCGTAAAGGCAACCGGCCCGAGGTGACGGGCCGCGCGCGCCACGATGATGATGTGCGCCGCCCAGAACACTGCCGATAATGCCACGAGCCAGTCTCCCGGGGAGAAACCGCCGATAGTCCCGCCACCGAGCAGCCAGGCGCCTGCGAAAGCCATGCCGACCGCCGGCCAGACGTGGACGCGTGGCGGCTCGGCGAGCACCAGCCAAAGGAGGAGCGGCGTAATGACGACGTAGAGCCCAGTGAGGAACCCGGAGTTGGTGACCGTGGCAGTGACGATGCCCGCCTGCTGCAGGATCGCACCGAGGAAGAAGGCGACGCCCGCAACCACCGAGTAGCGCCAGAAACCATGCCCGGAGGAACGCCTCGTGTTCTTCTCGAACCAAATGGCGATCAGCGCCAGCGCCGCAGCGGCGAGAATTGAGCGGGCGGCGAGAAAAGCGAATGGACCGATATGCGCCATCGCGGTCTTCTGGAACACGAAGGCGAGCCCCCACACGAGCGCGATCGCAAGCAGCATAAGATCAGCCTGCAGACGGTTCATGCATGTACCTTCTGACGATTGCGGCAGCAAGCGCACCCGATAGACGAGCCGCGCCCGTCGCGCAAGCCGTCATCAGGCCCGGCGCTGTGCCTGCGCCTCTACGGAGGGAGCTTCGCTGTCGAAGCCGTCGCTGTCTGCTATGCGCTCCGCCGCCTTTCTCCAGTCCCCACCTTTCGGCAAATCCATATTCTCGTCGAGGTGTTCGTAGGTGATCTCTTCCATCGCAGGCTCACCGACCGGGAACGCCCCGATCCGTGCCGCGAGCGATTGCAGCTCGGTGAGTATGACCGCACGGCGCGCCTCATGCTCCATTGCCACGCTGCGGAACTCGTCGAGCAAGCGCCGGTCGGCGGCCGCCAGCGCGTCGTCGAGCGCACGGATAAGCAACTGCTCGCGCGCACTCACTTCCTCGAGCCGTGCCTCCATTTCCTCGATGTGAGACTTGGACGTCGTCATAGGATCCCCCGTCTTGTCCTTGCGACCTTGCTTGTGAATATCGGGCGCGATTCGGTACGAAATGAGTCCGATCGGCCGCGATTGTGATTTCGCTGGCGCCCCCCCGGCACCAGGCATAATCTCGATTGCATCAGCAAAACGGGAGAAACGACCATGGACGGAAAGGACGTCGGCAAGGGCGAACTCGAGGCAATGAAGGGCGTGAAACCGTCGCTCATAAGCCTCAAGACAGCGCTTCTCGCTGTCAATCGGCGTCGAACTTTGACCCCTGATCGAACTGCAATCTTGACCCCTTCTGTCCGTGCTCGTTGCGCCGGCCTGGACCGGAGCTGTGGAGCGTAGCGGAACAGTGGAGGGCTTGGCCGGCG
>JBJOGJ010000312.1:0-3945 GCA_046048295.1 Pseudomonadota bacterium
GACGAGAGCGAGAGCGCAAGCGCCGCAAACAGCGTGGCCTGCCAGCCGAGATCCATCAGGTAGCCGAACACCAGCAGCAATAGCGTCGTGAACGCGACCTGCTGGCTGCCCACACCAAAAATGGAATTGCGCATTCCCCACAGCCGGACCGGTCTCAGTTCGAGCCCGATGACGAACAGTAGGAAGATGACGCCGACCTCGGCGAAATGAAGGATTTCCTGTGCCCTGTAGAACGAGAATACCTGCCCGATACCATAGGGACCGATAAGGATACCCGCTGCCAAGTACCCAAGCACGCTCCCCACCCGCAGCAACCTCGCGATTGGGGCCGCAACAGCGGCGGCCGCCAACAGGCATGCGACATGGGCAAGTGAAAACTCGGACATACCGGCAGCGCGCTCCTTTCAGTCAGGCGAGGACATCACCCGGCCCGATGCACGAGATATTCCCTCGATCTCGGCAACAATAGCCCTCGGATGGGGCCTAGTAATGCTGACGCCAGCAATTTTTGCACTCAAAGAGCCTGTTGCAGGCTCTTTGCAATCGTGTCGAAGGCCATCAGGTCGCGGACCAGGGCTTCGAAATCCTTGAGCGGCACCATGTTCGGCCCGTCGGACGGCGCATTGTCCGGATCCTCGTGCGTCTCGATGAAGACCCCCGCGACCCCGACGGCAACCGCAGCGCGCGCGAGGACCGGCACGAAGCGGCGTTCGCCGCCCGAAGACGTCCCCTGCCCGCCTGGTTGCTGCACCGAATGGGTGGCGTCGAAGATCACCGGGCACCCTGTCTCCGCCATGATCGGAAGCGCCCGCATATCGGATACCAGCGTATTGTATCCAAAAGATGCCCCGCGCTCTGTCACCAGCACATTCGGATTGCCGCTCTCGACCACCTTCGCGACCACGTTCTTCATGTCCCAGGGCGCCAGGAACTGCCCCTTCTTGATCTTGACGACCCTACCCGTCTTTGCCGCCGCAATGAGAAGGTCGGTCTGCCGGCAGAGGAATGCCGGGATCTGAAGTACGTCGACGACCTCGGCGACCACGCGGCACTGCTCCGCCTCGTGCACGTCGGTCAGAACCGGCAGCCCCAGCGACTCACGGACCTCGGCGAATACGGCAAGCGACTGATCGAGGCCAAGGCCACGCTTTCCCGAAAGGCTCGTACGGTTAGCCTTGTCGAACGACGTCTTGTAGACGAGCCCGATCCCAAGTCGCGCTGCGATTTCTTTCAAAGCCGCCGCCATCTCGAGCGCGTGCGCCCGGCTTTCCATCTGGCAAGGCCCTGCGAAAATCGCGATGGGAAGCCGGTTGCCGAACACGACGTCGCCAACCCTCACCTCAGACTGCACAGTTGCCATTCCATCCATCGTTATTGCTCCAGGCGGATCCGATTTCCCAGGGCTCAATCCGCAAGAGTGTTGCATCCTCGCGAACCTGGCTGCATCCTGCCGAACAGATCGAACGCTGGCGAGGGAGCCAATAATGACCAATAGAGCGGTTGTCGCCGATACGGAAGTGATCTCCCTCTACGACGGCCATTTCAAGTCCAGCCGTGATCGTATCACGGATCCGGAAGGCGCTACCGTGGACGCACTCCTGGCCGCTGCCCCGAACGACCCGTTCACGCTGTCCAACAATGTCTTCCTGCTGCGTCGGCAGGGCATCAACACGCTGGTCGACACGGGCGCCGGCAATACGATGGGCGACACGATGGGAAAGCTTCCCGAAGCTCTTGCCCTGGCCGGCCTCCGCACCAACGATATCCATCACATCCTCCTCACCCACCTTCACAAGGATCATTTCGGCGGCCTCGTCGACGCCGCCGGGGGGGCGGTCTTTTCCAACGCGGAACTCGTGATCCACGAGGACGAGGCAGCTTTCTGGCTAGACCGCCCAGCAGATGCGTTCTCGCCACGCGCCCGCCGCTTCGTCGAAATCACCAATGAGGCCGTGGCGCCCTATCGTAGCCGCCTTCGTCTCGTCTCGGACGGTGAGGTCTTGCCGGGAATTTCCGCCCGACTGGCCCCTGGCCACACCCCGGGACACACAGCATGGATCCTCTCCGCACCCCGCCGACAGGCGGTATTCTGGGGCGATCTCGTCCACGTCGGAGCCCTTCACCTGCCACGGCCACAAACCGTGATGGTGTACGACCTGGACCCGGCGGAAGCGGCCGAGACGCGGAAACGCTTTCTGGCCTGGGCCGCCGAGGATGGTGTCCTCGTCGCATCGTCACACCTCGATGCTCCGGGCCTCGGCACCCTCGCCATCGCTGGTGCCGGCTACGCATTCACGCCGGCCACCTGAAAAATTCAGGCCACGAAAGAGCTTGCGCCCCTGTTTTTGAACGGGACTTAACCGAATAGTAGCCAAGCTGCCTCATGGTGAACGCCAACGTGAGACCTGTGCCGTTGTCGCACACGAAGGCTCCCGTCGCGTCTTGTACCAGTCAAGGAACAGTAGCCACCATGTTGCGTAACCCAAATGCCCTCCGGGCCGCCGCCGCACTCGCCGCCGCCACCATTTTCGCCCCTGCAGCCAGCGCCCAGGACTTCTTCGAAGCCCTGTTTGGCTCTGCCCCCTCCGCCGCCGCCGGCTCTGGCTACACCGCCAGCCGTGACGTCGTGAGCTTCAACCCGAGCTATGCGCCCGGCCAGATCATCGTCAGCTTCACCGACCGCCGCCTGTACCATGTCCGCGCCCGCGGCAGTGCAATCAGCTACCCCATCGCAGTGCCACGCCCGAAGAGCCGCTGGTCCGGCATCCAGCGCGTCAGCCAGAAGCGCGTCAATCCAGACTGGACCCCGACCCCCGAGATGCGCCGCGAGAACCCCAACCTGCCGCCGATGGTCGCCGGCGGACATCCCCGCAATCCGCTCGGCCCCCGCGCACTCTATCTCGGCTCGACGCTCTACCGCATTCATGGCACCGACGCCCCCTGGACCATCGGCCAGAACGTCTCCAAAGGCTGCGTGCGCATGCACAACGCCCACGTGATCGAGCTCTACAACAGCGTACCGGTCGGTACCAAAGTCACGACCACCTACCAGAGCTTCCGCACGGGGCCCGCAAGCTTCAATGTCGCGACCACCTCGAAGCCGCGCGGCCCCTCGTCCGCCCCATCATTCGATCCCTTCGGCCTGCTCATCAACTGAGCAGACCCGACCAGGGACCGAAACGGCGCGCCGATCCCTCCGGCGCGCCGTTTGTTTTAGTGAATTGAAGCACTGGACCTGCAGCTACTTCCAATCGACCGCGAGGACCTCGTAGGATTTCGCGCCCTTGGGTGTCGTCACCTCTGCGCTGTCACCGACACACTTGCCGATGAGAGCGCGGGCTATCGGCGAACGGATCGAGATTTTCCCGTCCCGTACCGACGATTCGTCCTCGCCGACGATCTGGTAGGTGACTTCCTCGTCCGTATCCTCGTCCACAAGTCGAACCGTGGCCCCGAACTTGATGGTTTCGCCGGACATCTGCGTCGGGTCGATCACTTCCGCGCGCGAAAGCTTGTCCTCGAGTTCCGCAACCTTGGCTTCGTTGAGGCCCTGTGCCTCCTTGGCGGAATGATACTCGGCGTTCTCTGAGAGATCACCATGGGCACGGGCTTCCGCGATCGCCTGGATGATGCGCGGACGTTCCACCGATTTCAGGCGATGAAGCTCGGTCTCGAGCTTCTTGAAGCCATCTATCGTCATAGGAACCCGTTCCATCGACATCTCTAACGTCTCCTCGCATCACGGGCGCAGGCCCATGCCATAATCGAAGTGTTCCTCAAAACGTGGAGGTTTGCCAGCCCCGCGTCAACTGGACCGCCCTCAGTCCAGCCTAGCAGTGGGATCAATGTAGGACTGAAGTGGGGCAACCGTCAGACTGTTGGCCTTCATCGCTCTTATTGCTTTGGTAACTGCGATCGCACCGGCCAACGTTGTATAGTACGGGA
>JBJOGJ010000313.1:0-3941 GCA_046048295.1 Pseudomonadota bacterium
TCACCTGCATTCGTGGCCAGTGCGGCCGCGAGTGCCGGCACGGGCAACCACTCCAGCTGATGGGAGTGCAAATGCTTACCAGGCTCCGCCTCCACCCGAACGCCCAGCTCGCGACAGTGCCCCGGTTGAGGCGGATGCGAGGGAGTATGGGGCATGCGGAGAAAGCGGGGATAACTATTTTGTATGGTTAGCGGGCGGGGTTCGGTGCCTTGCGAGAGGCGCCAGCAAGACAAACTCCTGTCATCCCGGATCTCGCTACGCTCGTCCGGGATGACAATTGGGGCGTGAAGTATATGGCCGGGTACTGCGCGAACCAATGCGGATGATCAGCGTGCGACCGCGGTGCGGGCCTTTTCGACGATCTCCTTGGGCGCCTCGATGATGTCCCGCAATTCCTTCACTGTCCCTTCCCAATCGAGAGGATCGAGGATGATCCGAAGGCGCTCGGCATCGGCCTTCGCCTCGGCCGAAGTGACGCCGGACCAGAACGCCGACCGCAAGGCTGCCACGCGATCCGCCGGAACGCCGGGCGGTGCAAGATAGGGGCGCGAAAGCTCGGTGGTGCCGAACACGACGCGCATGATCTTGCGGTCCTCCTCGCTCTTGGCGAGTTCGTAGGCGACGGGCGCCTTGCCGAACGCCGGATGCGGCTTGGAACCCATCTGGACGATCGGCACCAGACGGCCGGCATCCATGTCACCCTTTTGCGGCCCGAGCGCCTGGGAAGCCCAGAAGGAGCAAACGACATCGACTTCACCCGCCTCCATGGCAAGTCGGACGGGCGCCGTCCCGCGATATCCGGTGACGATCTTGATCTTGAGGCCGAGCAGTTTCGATAGCAGCCGCGACTGCTGCGCCGAGGACGCATCGGGCCCCGTCGCACCGACGATGATTTCCCGGTCGACGGCATCCATGATGGACTTGATGCCGGACCGTCCGGATGCGGCACAGGACGTCGTGTCCCGGGTCAGGGTTCCGAGCAGATTCATCTTGAGTAGGTCATAGCGGATGTTCTTGCCGGAGATGATCTGCGCCAACGTGTGCGACGGCGCCGTCAGGATGGTCGCGGTGCCGTCCTTCGAACCGGTGTTGTAGATGTGATTGAGCGCATTGATACCGCCAGCGCCCGGCATGTGCTGGACGATGAAGCTCGGGTTGCCCGGCATGTGGGCGCTCAAATGCTGCGACAGGAAGCGGGCGAACGTGTCGGACCCGCCGCCGGGTGCGACACCTACGAGGATGGAGACATTCCGCCCCTTGTAGAACTCGGCCACGGATTGAGCCGCCGCCGGTTGTTGCCCGGCAAGAGCGGTCGACAGCAGACAGGAGGCTGCGGCAAGACAGCAGAGCGCGGTGCCCTTCATGAGGTTTACTCCATTGGTCGTTCGTCCCTGGTGTGCCGAAGCGTGCCGGCACTTATCGTTTCCGCACCATTGTGATCACCCGGAGGGCACCGTCAAGGCAACACGAGGACGACCGCCGGCGGCCGGAGCGAGAGGCAGAGGTCTCGCGGTCCGGAAAATGCTCCGCGTCAGGTGAGGGCGGCGGGCGGCGTCAGCCGGCGATCTCGACGTCGAGGCCGAGGTCGAGGATGGGCGCGGAATGGGTCAGGGCGCCGGAGGAAATGACGTCGACACCGGCCTCGGCGATCTCGCGCACGCTGTCGAGGTTGACGCCGCCGGAAGCCTCGGTGATGAGGCGGCCGGCAACGATCTTCACGCCTTCGGCCATGTCCTTCGGGCCCATGTTGTCGAACAGGACGGCGTCGATGTTGTGCGTGAGGAGTTCCTCGAGCTGGCGGAGATTGTCGACCTCGACCTGGATCTTGACGAGGTGGCCGACCTTGGAGCGCAGGGCGGCGATGGTCTTGGCGATGCCGCCGGCAACGGCGATGTGGTTGTCCTTGACGAGCACGGCATCGAACAGGCCGACACGGTGGTTCATGCCGCCGCCGGCGCGCACGGCGTACTTCTCGAAGGCGCGCAGGCCCGGCGTCGTCTTGCGGGTGTCGATGATCTTCGCGTCGGTGTGGGCGACGGCCTCGACGTAGCGGCGGGTGAGCGTGGCGATGCCGGACATGCGGCAGACGTAGTTGAGGGCGACGCGCTCGGCCGACAGGATGGCGCGGGCATTGCCCACGACGCGGGCGACGGGCGTGCGGGCGCCGTCGACGAAGGTGCCATCGGGAACGAGCACTTCGAAGGAGACTGCCGGATCGAGGACCTTGAAGGCGGCTTCGGCGACCTGGAGGCCGGCAACGACGCCAGGCTTGCGAACCGCGAAAACGGCGCTCGCGGTGGCGGCGGCGGGAATGGTGGCGTCGGTGGTGATGTCCCCGGCGAGACCCAGATCCTCCTCGAGGGCGGCAGTGACGGCAGCCACCACGAGCGGGAGCGGGAGACGGTCTTCAAACGGTTTCGTCCGGGCGTGCATGTCCAAACCTCTTCAGGGGCTTTCCAATGATCCGGCACCGGAATGCTCGACCTGAGCATTAGGGGTGCGCACGTGTATTCGATGCGAAGTCGAGGACGCGAGACTAGCGCCTCGCCTCGGACTTGGAAAGTGCGGCGGGTCGCTACATGCGGCCCGACTTGACGCGGACGCCGGGCGCCGGGCGTTCGAGCAGCACCTCCCTGCGGAAGCGGAACAGCTTGGCCGGGCGGCCACCGGTCCGTGAACGGACTTCTCCGGTCGGCTCGACGAGGCCGGCGCTCTCGACGAGGCGGCGGAAGTTCTGCTTGTGCAGATGGGGCCCGAGGATCGCCTCGACGGTCTTCTGCAGCTCGAACAGCGTGAACTCGGGCGACATGAGCTCGAAGATCACCGGCCTGTACTTGATCTTGGCGCGTATCCGGCTGATGGCAGTGGCAAGGATGCGGCGGTGATCATGGTGCATGGCACGGCCAAGGCGCACCTGCTCCGGCCACTGGTTGGCGGCGTCGCGACCGTCACGCTGCGCCTCGAACAGGAGACCCGCCTCGTAGAGAAGCTCGTAGCGGTCCAGCACCTTCTCCTCGTCCCAGTGCCCGCCATCGAGGCCGAAGCAGATCCTGAGGCGCTGCTTGCGATCGACGGGGCGCTCGCTGGACGGTTTCGTCTCCGGTTGCCTCGCCCATTCGCCCAGACGCGGCTCGATCACTTCCGACAGGATGGCAGGCTTGCCGTCGCGCCAATTCTCCCAGGGAAAATACTCGTACCACGAACGCCAGACGGACTTCGACGGCACCTTCGCGCGGTCGGCAAAGGCGAGCGCCAGATAGCCGATTGAAACGATATGCGGCTGGGTATCGTCGGGCTGGGCCTGGCGACCGCGATCGCCGAAGGTGTAGAGCTGCTCGACATAGCCGAGGTCCACTCCGGTCTGCTCGTCGACCCAGGAGCGCAAGCCGATCTCGAACGTGCGATGCTCGAGGGGCGCGAAGGGGCCGCAGGGAAGACTGTCGGTCAGATCGCGTGCCGCGGGCTCGGCCTTTACCGCCAGCACCACGGGCTCGTTGTCGAGCACAGCGATGATCGCAGCATTGAGCTCGATCTCGACCTGTCCTGCCGCAAGGCCCGCACCAGGGGCCGCCTGCTCACTCCGCGTCTGCTTCGTTGCCATTCCGTTTCCCGAAACCATACCATCACCAAATCTCGTGGACGTCATGCGCAGTCTCCTTAGACGCAGCTAGACGTCGAACATGGCAATTTTGAGCACATCATTTTTCACGAAACATTGCAAAAAGTGACATCGAACGAAAACGTACAGAAGCGGCCCGGCGGTGGCAGACGGCGCGTGCGGCGATGGCGAAGCGGAACAAAACTGAGCTAAGCGGCCAGGTCCGGATGCATGATGCTCGACAACGAGAATGGACGCGCCGTCTCGGTGGCGCGCGGCTTCGGCAGCAACTGCTCGATGGCGTGCACCATGCGTCCGTTACGACGCAGACCATCGTCGGCGA
>JBJOGJ010000314.1:0-3934 GCA_046048295.1 Pseudomonadota bacterium
CGTGAACATCCTGAGGCGGACGAGAAGCAGCTCGAAATCGAGCGCAGGCGGCCGCAGCGTGCGCCGCTTCTTCTGGCGGTGACATCGCATCCCAACATGGAGAAGGCCGCCCGAATTCCACTTATGGAGCAGAAGCTTTCAGGTGGGGCGATGTGCATGAACATCGTCAACGCTTCGAATGCGCTGGGCTTCGGGAGCCAGTGGATTACCGGTTGGCCGGCGTATCATGCCGAGGTCAAGAAGGCGCTCGGGCACTCAGAGGACACCGAGATCATCGGTTTCATCTTGATCGGTACGCCTGCCGAGCCGCCCAAGGAACGCATGCGGCCGAACTTCGAAGCGATCGTGAGCGAGTGGAAGGGCTAGTATCTCGTATCGCTCGCCCACTCTCCCACAGCTGGGCGTGCGAGGGGGCGTCTCCGCTAATTAGTGGAGACGCCCTTTCTCTTTGGTCGAGATTACTCTGCGTAGAGCCAGGGCAGAAGGATGGGGTCTGGCCAGACCACATTTATCACCGTGTCGAACAGCCCGTAGAGGATTGCGACCGACAGGATGCCGAGCGTTATCGCCGTTCGCCAGCTGCCACCATAGATCTTGGCATACAGGAACGGGACCAGCAGGAACGTGATGTGAAAGCCAACCAGTACGACCCCTGCTAGGGAGAAGGCAATCCATGCGCCTGCCTCCAGATAGCGTAGTGTCTGCAGGCTGCTTCCTTTCGGGGCTTCCATCTTTCCCGGGTTCTTAAGGTAACGCGTGAAGTCCAGAGAGAGCTGGAGCATTGCGAGGAGGATGCCGGCGGCTGCCACGAAATAGACATCGTAGGCGGCTCGTGGCGGCCACTTCTGGGCCTCATACACACACCAGGCGAGAAGGGCGATGAAGAGTAAGGTGAATATCACGCCTCCGATCGACTGCATGCGCGGTTGGTCGTCGTCCATGTAGTAGTCCATGGTCACCTTCTCTTTGGCACGGTTGGCCCAGAGAGGGTAGAAGACGGTGGCGACGATTACGGCCATGACGGCGAGGACGCCCGGGAAGGTCAGCCACTGGTAGCCGTAGCGATCTATGGAGAGCCACAGGTAGGTCTGGACCTGCGGTCCTAGTACGACGGCGACAAGCACAGGCGGGCGAGGCCAGCCATAGCGCCTCATGAAGACGCCGATGAAGCCGAACACCACGACTGTCGCCAGGTCCTCGTAGGTGAAAGACACGCCGTAGGCGGCAGCTATCGTAAATATCAAAGTCATCGGGACAATGACGTAGAAAGGAAGGATGGAGACCTTGGCGAAAGTGCCGGCCATCCCGAGGGAGAGGCCCGTGGCGAGCAGGTTGGCGACCACTAGTATGAAGATCATCGCGTAGATGTAGTGCGGCGTATTGTTGATCATCGGCTCCCCGGGAACGATGCCCACCGCGGTGAAGGCGACGAGCACTAGTGCCATCGATGTCGAGCCTGGGATGCCGAAGAACATGGTCGGGATCAGTGCGCCGCCTTCCTTGGCATTATTGGAGCTTTCCGGCGCGATGACGCCGCGGACGTCCCCCTTGCCGAAATTCTCGGTATTCTTCTCAGTCTGAGCGGCGTGGGCGTAGGCGAACCAGTCTGCGACGGAGCTTCCGAGACCCGGGAGAATGCCGACCCAAACACCTACGAGGCTGCAGCGGATGACCAGCCACCAGTGGGTGAGTGCATCGCGTACGCCCTGCCAGAGACCGGTGCCGAGCTTGCCGGTTTCAGAGATGCTGGTCCGCTTCAACGACAGGTCGATCAATTCGGGTATGGCGAACAGTCCGAGACCGACAAGGGCGATGTGCACGCCGTTGCTCAGATAATAACCATCGAAGGTGAAACGCTCGATACCGGTACGCACCTCGGTGCCGATCAAGGCTATTGCTAGTCCGAAGCAGGCCGCCATCAGGCCCTTGATAGGTGTGTTGCCACTCAGAATACCAACGGCACTAAGGCCCCACAGCACCAGCATCAGCAACTCCGGAGAACCGAGCAGGAGCACGAGTGGTGCAACGATCGGCAGGGAAATGATGAATACGAGGCCACCGAACAAACCGCCGAGGAGGGAGGCCATATAGGCCGCTCCGAAGGCCCGATTGGCCTCGCCGTTCTTGGCCATGGGGTGGCCGTCCAGAATGGTTGCCTGCGATCCGGAGCCGCCTGGGACGGCGATCAGCACGGAAGGAAAGGTATTTGCTGTATTGGAGATCACCGTTATGCCGAGCATCAGTGCGATGCATTCGAAGGGTGGCAAGGTCATCGCGAAGGGGATCGACATTGCGAGAAGGGTCGATGAACCCACACCCGGCATGGCAGCGAACACGCTACTCGCAGCGACGGCGATTGCCATTATCAGCAGCGGCTTCCATTGCAGCATTCCGGCAACGCCCTGCCAGATCGTGCCCCAGTCGTACATTTGAACTCCCCTCCCTCGATACCGCTCTGTGATTGCTTGTTATGCGGAATGTCCTGAAATCGTCGCGTCTTGAGCACCCCGTTAATCGCCAGGATCAGCCAGCATCCGCCTTTGCGGTCTGCCCGGCGGAGGACCGCTGCAAGCGGCGCCAGGATTTTGTCGGCTGGCCGGCGGCGACAAGGCCCATTTCGCGCCAACAGATGCGCCGAAGCAGGACGATGCCGGCGTCCGACTTCCCGAGCCGTTCATTGAGACGATCGGCGACCGTACCCTGGCCCTTTACGGCGACATAGTCCTGCGCCGGTGTCAGCTGCAGGGAAGGATCCTCCGGCCAGCCTCTGCCGGCGAACAGGGCGTCGTGGTGATCGGCCGGGTTGTAGTCAGCATACTTGTCGAAGTGGGCCAATGTCTCACGGTCGATATCGGGACCTTCGGACGGAATGGCGTACACGCCAATCTTGTAGGTGTGGTGGTCGTCGACCGGTACATTCCAGACTCCGCGGTGGACCCATGGCGAGTCCTTTCTGCGGCCCGGCGTGACGATGTGGTTGTTGTTCGGAAAGCTCCACTCGCTGACACGTACGTTGTTTTCGCCCCGCGTCGCGATCTGGCGGATCCCGGCTTCCGTCTCCTCGTACTCGAGCTTCGGGATATTCGCTGTCACCGCCTCGCCAAAGGGTCCAACCTTGCCTGCCAGGTGCACGAAGCTGACATGGACGGCGTCAAGCGAGTTCTCGACCATCTGGAACCAGTTGACCGGCCAAACCTGGAGCCGTCCGAACACGATGAGGTCAGGCTTCTCGAAGGCGTCCTTGCGGGGTAGATCGAATTCGGGTGGTGCGCCTTCGCCCATATAGGCGAACACCAGTCCCGCATACTCATGCAACGGGTAGCCGGGGATCGCCACCTTGGAGGCCGTCTCCGAACCCTCTGCAGGTGCCTCAGTGCACTGTCCCGTACCGTCGAACTTCCAGCCATGGTAGATGCAGCGCACCTCATCACCTTGAACCCAGCCGGTGTGGAGAAGAGTGCGCCGGTGCGGACAGTGGCCGCCGACGAGATAGGCCTTTCCGCTTTCGCCGCGATAGAGCGTCAAGTCCTCACTCATGACGCGGACGGCCCGTGCAGTACCCGGCGACAGGCTGTCCGATACGGCGATCGGCTGCCAGAAACGCCGGAGAAGCCTGCCCATGTCGGTGGCCGGACCCGTTTCGGTGAGTTTCTGCAGGCGTTCAGCCAATTGGGCTTGGTGGCTCGTATCGTCCATCGTTTCCTCCTCAGCCACTGGATGCGTGGGCTGGTAGTCTGAAGCATTATTCTTTTTCAGTCAGGTTCGTCGCCTTTATCTCTCTTGAAGAGCGGTCCCAGGCTTTCGCCATAGGCTGTCCGCTCGAGGTTTGCGACGTATTCCTCATAGGCATCGCCATCCGAAGCCTGCCAAGACGGATACTTGAAGCGCAGGCCGCCATCGACGGGAATGTCAGCGCCGGTGATAAAGGCCGACT
>JBJOGJ010000315.1:0-3932 GCA_046048295.1 Pseudomonadota bacterium
GACCCGTGCTAATGTGTGGCGGATTAAGACTTATGCCCTTATATGACAGCGGCTGGCAAATGACCGCCAGCAAGCCAAACTCCGGCACAAGCGCATTGGCGAGGAGCCGCACTCCAAGTCTCGCCGTGCTCGATGACACCATAATCTCAGGTCCGATCGGCTCTTAATATGATCCTCACGCTGGCCATCCGCAACCTCGTCCATGACCGCGTGCGCTTGCTCGTCACACTTGTCGGCATCCTGTTTTCCGTCGTGCTGGTCTCGGTCCAGCTCGGCGTGTATTTCGGGGCCCGCCAGATGATCATCAACATGATCGACCACTCCGAAGCAGACATTTGGATCACGGCATACGGAGCCAGCAGCTTCGAGGAAGGCGGCGTGCTGCTGACACCACGGGAGCGTCACGCTGCGCTGGCCACCCCGGGCGTCAGCCGCGTGGTTCCGCTCGTCGTCTCCTTTGCCGAGTGGCGGAAGCCCGGCGGCGGCAGCGCGAATTCCGTCATCGTTGGCACCGACGCCGAGCCCGGCGGCCTGGTTCCCTGGGGCTTCATCGCCGGCGACCTGCAGTCGCTTCAATCGCCCGATGCCGTTGCAATCGATCGCAGCTACCTGAAGGATCTCGACATCAAGCAGATCGGCGATATCGCCCAGGTCGAGCGCGGACGGGTCAAGGTCGTCGCCATTACCGAGGGTATCCGTTCCTTCACCCAGGCGCCCTACATATTCACGACCTTGAACCGGGCCCGCCAACTGCTTGGCGCGCCGGCCGACCGCACGTCCTATTATCTGGTTCAGGTCGAACCGGGCAGCGATGTCGCGGCGGTCCAGCAGCGGCTCAAGAAGCGGCTCACCAACGCCGAAGCCCTTACCACCGAAGAATTCCGCCAGCGCAGCCTTCGACAATGGCTCTTCAATACGGGGGCCGGTGTCGCGCTCATCGGTGGTGCGCTCCTCGGCCTGCTGGTCGGCACGGTCATCGTGGCCCAGACGCTCTATTCCAGCACCAAGGACCATCTCACCGAATTCGCGACGCTCAGGGCGCTCGGCTCTTCCTCGGGCTACATTCACCGGGTGATCCTGACCCAGGCCGGCTTCAGCGCCATACTGGGCTACGCGCTCGGCATGGCGATTGCCTTGACCGTCGTGTACTTCAGCGAGCATACGGCCCTGCCGATCATAATGACGCCCGGCCTCGCCCTCGCCTTGTTCATCATTACGCTTGCAATGTGTGCTATCTCTGCCGTTTCCGCGATAATGAAGGTAACCAAACTCGATCCAGCCATGGTGTTCAGTAGATGACCGTCGCCCCAATCCTCGAGGCCAAGAATATCGTCAAGGAGCTAGGACATGGCACCGGCCTCGTCCGCGCCCTGGACGACGTCAGCCTGCAGCTCTACCCGGGCGAACTCACGCTGCTGATGGGTCCCTCCGGCTCCGGCAAGACCACGCTGCTCTCGATTCTCGGCTGCATCCTCGCCCCGACCTCGGGCACCGTCGAGATCAACGGCGAGCGCCTGTCGGGACTTGGTCCGGAGGAACTGGCCGCTGTGCGACGCCGGCACATCGGGTTCATCTTCCAGTCCTACAACCTGTTCCCGACCCTCACAGCACTCGAAAACGTCCGGATCGCACTCAATGTGCGGGGCACCGGCACGGCCGAGACCATCATCCGCGCCGAAAGTGCCCTCCGGGAAGTCGGCCTCGGTCACCGGCTGAACAACTACCCGAGCAACCTGTCCGGTGGTGAGCAGCAGCGCGTCGCAGTTGCCCGGGCGATCGCCAGCACCCCGTCCGTCATTCTCGCAGACGAGCCGACGGCAGCACTCGACAGCGAGAACGGCAAGGCCGTGATGGCGCTGCTGGCGGAGATCGCCCGCGACAAGAGCCGCACCGTGCTCGCCGTCACCCATGACCCGAGAACTCATCCCTATGCGGACCGCATCATTCGCATCGAGGATGGCAAAATCGTTGGCGAGGAACGTCCTGCACACGAGCAGAAGAACGTGACCCGCATTGATCGTACAAGGAAGCGCAAAGCCCATGCTTAAAATGGATTCCACAGCCGGCACGCTCATAGTCGCGGCGCTGGTCGCGATTTCCATTGCATATACTGCAAACAATCTCACGCAGATGGCCACCCGGGAGAACACCGCGAAGGTCAAGCGGATCGCTCCGGTCGCGGAGAAATCGGTGACACCGACGCAGGCGTGGAGCGCCTCCGCGCCCGGTCGCGTCGAGCCGTGGGGCGGCGAGATCCGCGTAGCTGCAGAGAGTTCCGGCCGCGTCGAACGCGTCATCGTCAAGCAGAACGACCGCGTCGCGGAGGGCGACCTCCTCGTCCTGCTCGACGACAAGGACCAGACGCTGAGGTTGCGCGCCGCCGAGGCCATGGAAGCCCTGCGCAAGCGCGAGCGCGATGCCGGAACCGTCGGCAAGTCGGTGCAGGACCGGCGCAAGATCGAGGACGATTTCGCAGCCGCAGAGCGCGCGATGCACCTTGCCCGCATGCGGCTCGACCAGGCCCTGCTTGACGTCAACGCCGGGACCGGCGGGCCGGCGTCCGTCGCTGCGGCCCGGGCACGGATTTCGCTCGCCCAGGCAGAGCTGCGCAAGAAGCGCGACGCGTGGGAAGCGGAGAAGGTCAAGGAGAACGCGCCGCTGCCGACCAGGACCGAATCGGCGCTGACGGCAGCGCGCACGGAACTTGCGCTGGCCGAACAGGCGCTCGAGCGCACGCGCATTCGTGCGCCCGCCGACGGCACGGTGCTGCAGCTCGACGCCCGCCTCGGGGAGTCGATCTCACCGACCACCGCCACCCCGATCGCGGTGATCGGCAACCTGCAGAAGCTGCGCGTGAAGGCGGAAGTCGAGGAGCGCGACATCTCCAAAATCCGCGTCGGCCAACAGGTCATCGTGAAGTCCAACTCGTTCCCGGACCAGGAGTTCGTCGGCAAGGTCTTCCGGATCGCGAAATCGCTCGGCGGAGCACAGCTCGGTCCCAGAGGTCCGCGCCGCCCGAGCGATCTCGACGTGCTCGAGACGCTGATCGAGATGGAGAGCGCCGGCACCCTGCTTCCCGGCATGCGGGTGGATGTCTATTTCCGTCCCGATGCGACGGCGGAAGGTCGCGCCAGGACGCGTACGAACTGACGACCAGAGCCGCGCGCTACAGCAGTCCCGGCAGCCACCGGCGAACGCGGCGCTTGTAGGCGCGGAAGTCGTCGCCGAACAGCGCTTCCATCCGCGCCTCGTCATGGAGCACGCGAACATGGAACCAGGCCGCGTTCGCCACCAGGATCAGCAACGCCAGCACCGACCAGAACGTGAGCGCGAGCCCGGTCATGAATATGAGGTGGCCGAGGTACATGGGATTGCGCACGTAGCGGTAGGGTCCGCTGGTGACGAGGCGGTCGGGCGGCGTATGGAGACCCGGCCCGCCGCCGCCGCGCTTCGACCGAAACCAGCCGGTCAGCCGGTACTGCAGGTAGCCCCACAACAAGAGCGGAATGCCCGCAGGCTGCACGTCGAACAGGATGCCGCGGCGCAGGAACTCGAACACGATCACGACCACCGGATAGAGGATGAACGTGCGGTTCGGCGTGCTCTTGAGCCATTCCAAAACAATGTTCATAAAAAGCCTCCACTGCGCCAGCCAACGCCTCCAGGCCCCATGACACCGCATGGGGCTTCGAGGGTCTAGCATTTCTTCCCCAAGAAGGGGGCGGGACGGCACGGGCCGTCGAACAGTAATTAAGATGGGACCGGAGCCGTCCCGCGCCTGGGGCACTTGTCGCCCGACACCGGTCCATCTCACCAGTGCGGTCACCTGCATTCGTGGCCAATGCGGCCGCGAGTGCCGGCACGGGCAACCACTCCAGCTGATGGGAGTGCAAATGCTTCCAGGCTCCGCCTCCACCCGAACGCCCAGCTCG
>JBJOGJ010000316.1:0-3846 GCA_046048295.1 Pseudomonadota bacterium
TCCTTGCATTAATCGTTTTGGCCGGAAGCGCGCCGACCATCAACTCCCGCGGAAAGCCGGTGTTTGGTGCTCGGTCTGATTTTCTTGCTTCCAAAAGCAGCGCAACCGCCACGGCATGCCCTGCCGGGCGGCTGGAAAGATGGCTTTATAGGTCCAGACGACGGCCACTGCAACGATTTTCGTGCCCGCCGCTGCGGATCATCGAGGCGCCAGCACCATCACCATCTGGCGACCTTCTAGACGCGGTTCGGACTCGACCTTCGAAAGATCGGCAAGCTCGCCCTTCACTTTCTGAAGAAGATCGTAGCCCAGGTTCTGGTGGGCCATCTCGCGACCACGGAAGCGCATGGTGATCTTCACCTTGTCGCCTTCCTCGAAGAAGCGCTTGATCGAGCGCATTTTCACGTCGTAGTCGTGCTCGTTGATATTAGGCCTGAGCTTGATTTCCTTGACTTCGACGGTCTTCTGCTTCTTGCGGGCCTCGGCAGCCTTCTTCTGCTCCTGGTACTTGAATTTGCCGTAGTCCAGGATCTTGCAGACGGGCGGCTGGGCGTCGGGAGACACCTCAACCAGATCGAGATTGGCAGCGACAGCCCGCTCCAGGGCGTCGTCTCTACTTACGACCCCCACATTCTCGCCCTGCTCATCTATTAGACGTACCTCTCTGACCCGGATCGCATCATTAATCCTCGGGCCAGTGGGCTCGCGCTCCGGCGCGGCTCTCATCGGTCGGCGGATGTTCGGCTCCTTTCGTGTTGCTTCGCCAATCAAACTGTAGTGCCTGCGGCCGCATTCTTATGCCATCTGGCCGCAATTCAGGCGCACATAGCACCCTTTGAAGTCGAGCATTGGTTCGGAAACGTCCTGGTGTCAAGCCAGAGTGTCGCAGGGGCGCGCGCAAATTCGCCCGCTCAACTGCTCCCGAGTTGCTGCGACAATCGTGTAGAGAGCAGACGGTCGTAGACGGCCAGCGTCTCCATCTGCATGCGTCGCAGTGAGAAATTCGCGGTCACATGAGCCGCCGCCTTACGTCCCATCGCAGCGCGCTCACCATCGGATAAGTCCAATGCCTCCCCGAGTGCCGAGGCAAGCGCCGCAGCGTTCCCGGGCGGCACCAGCCATCCGGTACGCTGATCGCGGCCATAAGCGGGCTCGGCAAGAACAGTCTCTTGTGGTGCACCGATCCGGGTCGCAATGACCGGGCAGTTCATGGCCTGAGCCTCAGCAGCAGCCCGGCCAAATGCTTCCGGCTCCACCGAGGCTACAACGGCCACGTAGCTGGCGAGGAAGGCAGCAGCGATATCGTCCACGTGACCGACCAGATGGACGATCCCGGTCAAGCCCGACCGTTCGATCAACCCTCGAAGTTCCCCGATATAGTCGTCTCTGCCTTGTGCGTCGCCCGCAAGAACAACGGCAACATTCTCCAGCCGCCCTTCCTTGGCAAGCCGCGCCGCAGCCTCGATCAGAACACTCTGCCCCTTCCAGGACGTAAGTCGTGCCGCCTGCAGCACGATGCGGTGATGACCGGGCATGCCCCAGGCTTTCCGCAGCACCTCGACGCGCTGAGCAGGCACCGCCGATGGAATGTAATTGGCTTCATCGATGCCGCGATAGATCACTGCGATACGGGAACGCGGCGTCGCATAACGGCTGTGGATCAGATCAGCGGTATAGCGCGAGTTCGCGATCACCACGTCAGAGCGCGCCATCACACTGTTGTAGAGGCGCTTAATCTGTCCATTTTCCTTATAGGCGCCATGATAGGTCGTAACGAAGGCCCGCTTCGTACGGCGCGCCGCAAACAACGCGCTCCAAGCCGGCGCGCGGCTCCGCGCATGCAGCAGATTCACGCCCTCTCGCTCCACCAGTTCGGCCAGACGACCGACATTCCGGATGATCGTTGCTGGATTCTTCGATGCCACCGGCAGCGGCACGATCTCACCACCGGCAGCACGGAGTCTATCGGCAAGCCTGCCGCCTTCCGTCGCAATCAGCGCACGCGCCCCTGCCGCGACAAGCGCTGCCGCGATCTCGACAGTTGCCAGCTCTGCACCCCCGGTGTCGAGGTTTGGTATGATTTGCAGTATCGTCGGCTGCGATCGCATCGAATTCGAAGCTCCGTTTGGGAGGCTGCATAGGATGACAAGCCTGCAACTGCAATTCCTGGACGTCGACAGAGGCGCTTTGGCGCGGCGGATCGCTTATCTGAAGCAACCGGGCTCGGCGCCCGGAGTGCTATGGATGCAAGGCCTGAAGTCGGACATGGTAAGCACCAAGGCATCGGCATTGCAGACCTGGGCTGAAGATCATGGCATTGCACTGACGCGATTCGACTATTCTGGACACGGGCAGTCAGGCGGACGGTTCGAGGACTGCACGGTCGGCCAATGGCTCGACGATTCGCTTGCCGTATTCCGAAGCCTGACCGAGGGTCCCCAAGTGGTCGTCGGCTCGAGCATGGGCGGATACCTGGCGCTTCTTCTGCTGCGCCGGCTCCAGGCCGACTATCCGGATGACGCTGCACGCCTCGTGGCCCTGGTTCTGATCGCCCCAGCTTGGGACATGACGGAAGAGTTGATGTGGAAGGCTTTCCCGGCCGAAATACGGAATGAGATCGAGAGAACAGGAAGATGGCTTCGCCCGTCGGCCTATGGCGATCCATATCCGATCACGCGCAAACTGATCGACGAAGGACGCAGGCACCTGCTCGATCGGAAGCCGTGGCGTCCCGGCATACCGGTTACCATTCTTCAGGGGGCAGCAGATCCCGACGTACCACTCGTGCACGTGAAGGAACTGATAGAATTCCTGCAGGGCGACATCGACATGATCGAGGTCGAGGGCGGCGATCATCGGCTCTCGCGCCCAGAAGATATAGCCATGATCCTTTCGACAATTGAGAGGTCGCGGCAAATCGCATGACCGCCGGCCCAATCGCAATCTACTGCGCCAACGCCGCTCGCGACGGGCCCCGCAACCCACGATCGAGCGCATCGAGCAGCGCCACCCGGCCGATTTTTTCCGCAAGCCCCTCGGGGACGATCCATACCGTATAGTCGGCGGTTCTCAGGCCGCCATAGCAGACCAGGTGCCCCTCGCTCATCTGGCAGGAGCGATCGACTTCGACTTGCCGCGGCACCCGCCGGTCATGCCGCAGCAGGCGCAGATCGACGGGCTGGATGATCGTGGTCCCGGCGAGTTCGACATCGCGAAAAACACAGTGCGTATTGCCCGAGCATGCGCCAGCGCGTCGCCCGAGCGTGTTGGACACGCCGAACGCCTTGCGCCTGTTCACCTTGAGCGACGGCGCTTCGAAGCCCCGGCTTATGTAGCAGTCGTAGTCGATGCACAGAACCGGATCAGCGGAACGCGCGATTGCTCTGATGCCGCGCCGTCCAGGTTCCATGATCAGGAGCACCGTCGCCTTGCCGGTCCCCCCAGCCACAGGCCACGCTTTGCCAAGCCGCCGGATTCGGGCAGCCTCGATTTTCCGGGAGATCTCATCGAGATCGGCGGTGTGATCGTGTGCCCGGCGCCGAATGTCGCCCGTTGGGGAACTCACATCGGGGCGGGTCGCCTCCCCTTCCGCTGCAGATTTCCGCTCTTCGTTGGCCCGACCGCGTGCGAACCGGTCCGCCATCTCGTGCGCCTTGATGGCGGCGTCATTTGCGCCATTACCTCCTGCCTGCGCTATGGCGCCCGGGAAGGCACCGACAGCAACCAGCGCTGAAAGCAATAATGTGCCCGCACGGAGCTTCGCAAAAGTTGGAAATCTCTGCGTTCCAAACATGGCCAGTGGTCCTCGTTTCGGCCCAGTGTCGACAATATCAGCCAAATATTGGC
>JBJOGJ010000317.1:0-3829 GCA_046048295.1 Pseudomonadota bacterium
ATCCAGATCGGCGAGCATGAGCTCGGTTTCGACGGTGTCGGCGTCGGCGAGCGGATCGATGCGGCCTTCGACGTGCGTAATGTCGCCGTCCTCGAAACAGCGGAGCACGTAGGCTACGGCGTCGACTTCCCGGATGTGGGATAGGAACTGGTTGCCGAGGCCTTCGCCCTTCGAGGCTCCGCGGACGAGACCAGCTATGTCGACGAAGGTAAGGCGGGTCGGGATGATCTCGTCGGACTTCGCAAGGGCGGCGAGCTTTTCGAGACGGGGGTCGGGAACGCCGACCTCACCTACGTTGGGTTCGATGGTGCAGAAGGGATAGTTCGCCGCTTCCGCGGCAGCGGTCTGCGTCAGGGCATTGAAGAGGGTCGACTTGCCGACGTTTGGCAGGCCGACGATGCCGCATTTGAAGCCCATGTTGTCTTTCTCCAGTTGGCCGCACCCGATGACCCCGCGACGGTCACGTTTCGCGCTTGGCCTTCTTCAGCCACTTCTCGAGGTTGTCTGCGAGCGCGTTCCGGCGGTGGGCCATGCGGCTTCCGGCCGGATGATTTGTATTTGCCTTCTTTTCCGGCTTGCCGGTGGAGGCGGGGGCAGAGCTGGTATCGGATTTCGGCTTGCGGCCGCCGTCATCGCCAGAGGTATCCTTGAGAGCCTGCCCGATCTCGGTAAGGAAGCAGGCCAGATCACCGCTGGCGAGGTGGGGGCAGGCATCGACGATGGCGTCGAGCAGTGGATCAAGCCAGTCGCGGTCCGCTTTCGAGAAATCGTGCAGGACATAACCTGCGACGAGTTCCTTGCGGCCAGGATGGCCGACGCCGATCCGCACGCGCTGGTATTCGTTGGCAAACTGGGCAGTGATCGATTTCAACCCATTGTGGCCAGCATTGCCGCCGCCGGTCTTGGCCTTCAACTTGCCCGGCGCAAGATCGATCTCGTCGTAGAAGACGACGACGTCGCCCTCCTCGATCTTGTGGAAGCGGGCGGCCTCGGCAACGGCGCGCCCACTCTCGTTCATGTACGTTTGCGGCTTCAGCAGCAGCACCTTCTCACTGCCGATCTGGCCGTCGGAGACGAGACCCTGGAACTTCTTGCGCCAGGGGCCGAAACCAAATCGCGCGGCGATAGCATCGACAGCCATGAACCCGACGTTGTGCCGGTTGCCGGCGTACTTGTCGCCGGGATTGCCGAGCCCGACAAACAGTTTCATGGGTGGCTCGCCCTATTTGAAGGTGTGGGAAGGTAGGGCGAGGTCCTGCCGAACGAAGCGTCCTGCAGAACCTCATTACACCTACTTCTTGTCCTCTGCGCCTTCGCCCGCGCCGTCACCGGCAGTGGCGGCTTCGGCCGTGGAGCCGCCGCGACCCGCGATCGTGGCAACCGTGAAGTCGCGGTTGGCGATCGTCGGCTTGACGCCGGGTGGCAGCTGGATTGCCGAGATGTGGATCGAACGCCCGATCTCGAGGCCCGTTAGGTCGAACTCGAACGCTTCGGGGATCTGGCCGGCCGGGCAGAAGACCTCGACCTCGTGGCGGACGATGTTGAGGACGCCGCCGCGCTTCAGGCCCGGTGAAGCCGCATCGTTGATGAAGCGCACCGGCACGTCGACGCGGATCCGGCTGTCGGGCCCAATCCGGAGGAAATCGACATGAATGGGGAGGTCCTTGACGGGATCCAGTTGAACGTCGCGGGGAAGGACCCGGATTGTCTTGCCGTCGACCTTGATGTCGAACAGCGTCGAGGTGAACTTGCCCTTCTTGACGAGGATCCACAACTCGTTGTGGTCCACCGCGATCGTCTCCGGCTCCTTCTTGTCGCCGTAGATCACGCCAGGAATCTTGCCTTCGCGCCTCACAGACCGGGCGGCCCCCTTACCAGCCCGCGGACGCGCTTCGGCCTTGATCTCTGTGATTTCAGCCATTGCCTACTCCAATGAAAAAAGGGCCTTGCGGCCCGCTATCCGGCCGGCCTCCAAGGGTGCCGACCAGGGAACTTGTGCTCCCCAGGCGCTTCTATAGCGGGTTGGCCTACCGATTGCAATTGGGGTTCAGGGAGCAGCGGTTCAGGGAGCAGCGGTTCAGGGTGGCAGAGGGTCAGTGTACGGTCGGCCCCTTCAGATACGAACGGCGATCGTCTGACTGGACCGTCACCTCGAAAGTCTGGCCATCGCGGTAGATGAGCAGAGGGACTTCGACGCCGGCGTCACCCAGAGACCAGACCTGACGGAAAAAGACACCCGCGCTACGGACCTCCTGATCCCCGACGCCGAGCACGATATCCCCGGTCTTGATGTTCGCGCGCCTTGCCGGGCCGCGCTGAGATGTGCCGGCGATCACGACGCGGTTTCCCACTTCCGTGGCGTAGACGCCAAGCCAGGGGCGCGCCGGCTTGTTTGGGCGGCCGAGGACCAAAAGGTCGTCCAGGACCGGCTTCAGAAGGTCTATCGGGACCATCATGTTGATTTCTTCGGTGCTGCCATCCTTCAGGGTCTGCTGCATTTGCAGTGAGCCGATCCCGAGGAGATCCCCGTCCGGCCCGATGAGGGCCGTGCCGCCCCAATGGGGGTGGGCAGGAGCGGTAAAAATCGCCTCGTCGAGCGCGTATTCCCAGTAGCCGGTGAATTCCTGCTTGGCGATGACGGTTGCGGCAACCGAATGGACAATCCCGCCCGCACCGCCGACAACGACGGAATCGCCAATGTTCGTGCCGGCAGAGTTGCCGAATTCGAGCGCCGGCAGGTCGAGCCTGGCCAGCGCCTGGACGAGGGCGAAGCCGGTCTCCTGGTCGTGTGCCATGACGTGGCCTGGAATCACCTGCCCGTCGGCAAGCGTAAGCCAGATTGACGAGGCTTCGGTGACTAGGTAGCCGATAGTGAGGACGAGGCCGTCGGCGCGAACGAGTACGCCGTTGCCCAGCCGCTCGGTCCCAAGCGTCTTGGCCGAGAATGCGTCTTCAGGAACAGTGGATTTGACCTCGACGACCGCTTGCAGTGCGTGCTCGAGATCGAAGTCATAGTCTTCCAGCCTAGGGTTTTTCACAGGCTCGCCACTCCCAGAAATGCTTTCAAGTCATTTATATCGGTTAATACGATTGAATTCCAACTGCGTGGCGCAATTCGAGTTGCCGGCGTGTGGCGTCGCCGAAATCCGCTGCCGAAGGCTGGTCCGTGATCGGCGAGCGTCAGTCGAAGAGGCTCGATACGCTCTCGTCGCGGGCAGTCCGTGAAATCGCCTCGGACATGAGGGGGGCGATCGACATGACGCGGATGTTCTCGGCCGAAAGCACCGCCTTCGTGGGCTGGATGGAATCGGAGATCACGAGGGAGGTGAGGCGCGATTGCGCGACACGCGCCACGGCCTCGCCAGAAAGCACACCGTGGGAAATATAGGCGTGAACCTCGGTGGCACCCTTGTCGATGAGGGCGGCAGCGGCATTGCAGAGCGTGCCACCTGAATCGACGATGTCGTCGACCAGGACACAGCGCCGACCAGCGACATTGCCGATCACATTCATGACCTCGCTCTCGCCGGCGCGCTCACGCCGCTTGTCGCATATGGCGATCGGGGCGTTGATGCGGCTCGCCAGCGCGCGCGCCCTGACCACGCCGCCAACGTCAGGCGAGACGACCGTGATCTCGTCCGAAGACATGAAGCGTTCGTTCAAGTCACGGACAATGACCGGGGCTGCGAAGAGGTTGTCAGTCGGGATATCGAAGAAGCCCTGGATCTGGCCTGCATGCAGATCCAGTGTGAGCACCCGGTCAGCACCTGCCCGCTCGATCAGGTTGGCGACCAGCTTCGCCGAGATGGGCGTCCGCGGCCCGGGTTTG
>JBJOGJ010000318.1:0-3828 GCA_046048295.1 Pseudomonadota bacterium
AAGGCGGATTCGGATAATGAGCCAATCCTCTGGCTGAACCTAGCCAGCGATTCCCTGTCGACGCCGGAGATGACGGACTATGCAAACCGCTATCTCATAGACCGGTTTTCCGCGCTCGACGGTGTGGCGCAGGTCCGCGTCGGCGGGGCCCGCGATTATGCGATGCGCATCTGGATCGACCGGCGCGAGTTGGCCGCCCGCGGGCTGACGTCTTCGGATATCGAACGCGCGCTTCGCACCGAGAATATCGAAGCGCCGGCCGGAAACCTCCAATCGGGCGACCTTTTCTACTCCCTCCGCCTCAACCGTGCGTTCCGCACAGCTGAGGATTTCGCTGGCCTGGTGATCGCACAGGGCGACGGCTATCTCGTCCGCCTCGGCGACGTCGCCCGCGTCGAGCGCGGCACCGTGGACGACCGCACGGTCTTCCGGGGCAATGGCCAACCGATGGTCGGGCTCGGCATCATCAAACAGTCGACCGCCAATACGGTAGATGTGGCAAAAGCTGCCAAAGCTCTTTCCGTCGAACTCAACAAAACCCTGCCAGACGGCATGCAGATCTATCTGTCCTTCGACAGCTCGGTGTTTATCGAGGCCTCTATCCACGAAGTCTGGATGACGCTCGGCATCGCCGTCGTGCTCGTGACCTTCATCATCTTCCTGTTCCTCGGCAGCTTCCGCGCCACCCTGATTCCCGCCGTCACGCTGCCTGTGTCGGTGATCGCGACGTTTATCATCCTCTATGCGCTCGGCCTGTCGCTGAACCTGCTCACCCTGCTCGCGCTGGTTCTGGCGATCGGCCTGATCGTCGACGACGCCATCGTTGTCCTCGAGAACATCCACCGCCGTATGGAAGAGTATGGCGAGACGCCGCTCGTCGCCGCATACAACGGCACACGGCAGGTCGGTTTTGCCGTCGTTGCAACCACAATGGTGCTGATGGCGGTGTTCGTGCCGATCACCTTCATGGGCGGAAACACCGGCCGTCTGTTTTCAGAGTTTGCCATCGCGATTGCCGGGTCGATTGCGTTCTCCTGCTTCGTCGCGCTGACGCTTTCACCCATGCTGGCATCGAAGCTTCTGAAGCCCCACAGCGCATCCGGCACCGGGATCTTCTCTGCCCTTCCCCAGTTTGTCGACGGCGTGTTCGAAGGCCTGAAAGGTGCCTACGGCAAAGTCTACGATCTCATCGCACGCCGGGCCATCGTGCTGGCCCTCGGCCTAGTCGCCGCGCTCGGCGGTATCTGGTTCCTGATGCAAAACATCGGCGCCGAGTATGCGCCCCGCGAAGATCGCGGCAGCTTCTTCATCACGGTGCGCGGCCCCGAGGGCGCCTCCTTCGAATACATGACCAAATACCTCGACGAGATCGAACGGCGCATCCTTCCGTATACGGAATCCGGAGAGATCAGCCGCCTGCTTGTCCGCGCGCCTGGTTTTGGCGGGAATGCCTACAACCAGGGCAACGTCGTTGCTGTGCTGAACAGCTGGGGCGAGCGCCGCCCGGCCGATGTGGTCATCAACGAGATCAACGAGAAGCTCTCTGACCTTCCCGGCATCCGCGCCATTGCCCTGATGCGCCAGGGCCTCGCGGGCGGAGGCGGCGGAAAGCCGGTGCAGTTCGTTATTGGCGCGCCGTCTTATGACCAGGCTGTCGAATGGCGGGACACCTTCCTCGAAGCGGTGGAGGCCAACAATCCCGGCATCACCGATATCGACTGGGACTACAAGGAAACCCAGCCGCAATACCGTATACAGATTGATTATCAGCGCGCCGCCGACCTCGGCGTGACGGTTTCAGAAATCGGCTCGACACTCCAGACCATGCTCGGCTCCCGGCGCGTCACGACCTATATCGACAATGGCGAAGAGTATGATGTCATCCTTGAGGGGCTGCGTTCGGAGCAGACGACGCCCAACGATGTCCAGAACATCTATGTGCGCTCCTCCCGCTCCGGCGAGCTGATCCCGCTGGCCAGCGTCGTCACCATCGAGCCCTTCGCCGACAGCCCGACGCTCAACCGCTACAACCGTGTCCGCGCGATCACCATTGACGCGAACCTCGCCCCCGGCGCAACGCTGGGCAAGGCGCTCGACGGGATGGAGCAGATCGCGCGGAATGTGCTGCCGGCGGAAGCCACCATCGACTTCAAGGGCCAGTCTCTGGAATTCCGGTCGTCGGGCAACTCGATCCTGTTCGTTTTCGGGATCGGCCTGCTGATTGTGTTCCTCGTCCTCGCCGCGCAGTTCGAAAGCTGGATTCACCCGCTGGTGATCATCCTGTCGGTTCCGGCAACGCTTGCCATCGGCCTCATGGGGTTGTGGCTTACCGGCCAGACGCTGAACATCTACACCCAGATCGGGATGATGATGCTGATCGGCCTTGCCGCAAAGAACGGGATTCTGGTGGTCGAGTTCGCCAACCAGCTGCGCGACCAGGGGCGGTCCTTCGACGAAGCCTTGCGCGAGGCCACGCTTGCGCGCCTGCGTCCCATCCTGATGACGGGCCTCACCACCGCGGCCGGAGCCGTGCCACTGATCCTGTCGCAGGGTGCGGGCTCCGAAACCCGGATGGCGATCGCGATCGTGATCCTGTTCGGCGCGCTTGCGGCTGTGCTCGTTTCGCTGCTGGTGGTGCCGGCTGCCTACACCCTGCTCGCCCGCCACACCGGCTCGCCGGGAGATGTCGCCCGCCGCCTCGAAAAGGAAGAGGCAGCCGGCCTCGCACACCCCGCAGAGTAGGCACAACTGCTAATTGTATCGGGAAGACGGCGCTTGAAAGCGGCGTTCATGCTGCGCATACACATCTGCCTCAAAACAGAGCTGCCAGAGCAGCCGCATACGTCCCCGGAAACGCCACATGAATCTTTTCTTCCGCTTTTTGCGGGTCTTCCTTCCCGCCTTCTTCTCGAAGGTGAAGACCGGCCTTCTCGACCTGCACATCGTGCGCTCGGCGGTCTGGCTCGGCGACCAGGACCCGATGGGTCACATGACCAATTCGCGCTATTCCTCCTTCACCGATCTCGGCACGATGAATTTCATGGGCCGCACGGGCGCACTGAAGGCCTACCGGAAGCGGGGCTGGATCCCGATTGTGCAGTCCGAGTCCTTCAACTATTTCCGTATGCTGAAGTACCCGCAGAAGTTCGAAGTGCAGACGCGGCTCGCCGGATGGGATGATGTCTTCATCTGCTTCGAACACAAGTTCATATCCAAGGGCCAGGTCTACGCCGAGAGCCGGATGGTCGCGCGCCTGTATGGCCGCAAGCGCGCCAAGGTCACGGCAAAAGAAGCGATGGAGGCGCTCGGCGTGATGCTCGAAAGCCCTCCGCTGGACGCAGTCTTCCAGCGTATGCTCGGTGAACTGAAAGCCCGCGGCGCATGACCACCCCTGCCCTCCCCCTGATCATCGACTGCGACCCCGGGATCGACGACGCCGTCATGCTGATGATGGCCTTGCGGTCACCGCGTCTCGACGTGAAGTGCATCACTGCTGTCGCTGGCAATGTGCCGCTACGCCTGACCAGCCGCAACGCCCGCATGGTCTGCGAGCGCATGGGCCGCCCGGACATCCCGGTTCATGCGGGCTGCCCCCGGCCGATGCTCCGCACGCCAGTGACGGCCGAAGACTTCCACGGCGATTCCGGCATCCAGGGCATCGAGATTTTCGAACCCAAAGCGCCGCTGGCTGCAGGCCATGCCGTCGACGCGATCATCCGTCAGCTGAAGGCCGCCCCCGCGAAAAGCACCACCGTTGTGATAACCGGCCCGATGACCAACATCGCCTGCGCACTTGTCATGGCACCGGAAATCTCTGCCAGCATCCGT
>JBJOGJ010000319.1:0-3771 GCA_046048295.1 Pseudomonadota bacterium
CAGCCCCGTTTGCTTATTACGGTTTTTTGGAACGCCGACGCAGCAATAGCCAACCGCCACGCAGGTTCCCCAACCCGATTGCAACGCGGTTGCCATCGAACGGGGTATAACGCGAGTGGTGCCGCAGGACAATCGACGAAACTCGTTTAAGTCCTCTTCCATGCGGCTTTTCGAAATGAATCGAAGTTGCTGGAATTCACGCTGGGAATGCCGGTATGCGACTGTGAGGGCAGCATGAAGGCATTCTTATCTGGCTGAGGGACACGATGGATTATCTGCAAATCGCAATGCTTCTCGCGGGTGGCGTGCTCGGCGGCATCGCGGCCTCGCTAGCCGGAGGTGCTGCGGTCTTCACGTTTCCGGCCTTGCTCGCTTCCGGCGTGTCTCCGGTCTCGGCGGTCGGCACGAACATGCTTGCGTTGATGCCGGGTGTAATGCTGGCCGCGGTGTTCGAGCGGAAGCAACTGCCCAAGGAGGGCGACTTCCTTTTGCTCGTGGGGGCGGCTTTCGCGGGAACGAGTCTCGGGGTCTACCTGTTGCTGATGACACCCGAGCGGCTGTTCCAATGGCTGGTGCCGATCCTGCTCGCGTTCGCAACCGTGCTATTCTACTACGCGGAGGACTTCGGCCGCTGGCTGGCGAACCGTGCCTCGCCGGGCGGCGCTGCGGAATCGGCCGCTCCAAGCTGGCGGCGCTGCATCGTGCCCATCGTGCCTGTCATGACGTATGGCGGCTATTTCGGGGCTGGCGTGGGCATCCTCGTGCTCGGGGCGCTGGCGGTCGGCGTGCAGGGCGACTACCGCAAGGCAAATGCGACGAAAAACCTGATAACGAGTGCCTGCAGTGTGGTCGCGATCACGCTCTTCGCGCTGAATGGAAAAATCGCCTGGTCCCAGGGCCTGGTGATGATGCTCGGCGGCCTCATCGGTGGACATATCGGGGCCAGGATCGCAATGGTCGCGCCCAAAAGGGTCATGCGCTACGTTATTGTCGCGATCGGTGTGCTGCTGACGGTTCTGTTCGCCCGCCGATATTGGTTCTAGCGTCAAGGTGAAGCTTGATTTCTGAGGTCTCAGGGAGTGCAATGCGAGGCGAGCCGGCGCTCGAGCGCTACCGACCGACCGCTGCGGAGGATGCAATGGCCCAGGATGCACCACTTAGCCAGAAGGATCTCGTCGAGAAGGCAATCAGGATTGCCGAAGAAAAGACGACACCTGAGATGCGGCTCGAGGAGAAGGAGGAGATTCTCGAGGCAGCAATGATCAGCCTCCTCGGCAAGGCTGTGATGGTGCCCTATTTCGGGAGAGTGGGAAAACTCGCAGCCGGCCGCAACGACAAGAGCGACCTGCCCTATTTCATGCACGAGGAGCCGCGCCTGCCGCAGATGCCGGCGAAACCGACGCTGCTGGACTATTTCAAACGCCGGGTGATGGTCAGGGACGGCGGTGCGAACCATCTGCTGCAGAGCGCGAACCTTGCGCGGAGGAACGGGCTTTCCGAAAAGATCGTGCTGGCCTGCCTGCTGCACGACATTTCCGTCTACCTCTATCTCAGGACAGACCATGGCTACCATGGCGCGCAACTCATCGAGCCCTATGTCGATGAAGAGGTTGCGTTCGCAGTGCGCTATCATCAGGCGCTGCGCTTCTATCCGGACGAAAGCGTCGGGTACGAATATCCTGAAATGTACGTGCGTGCATTCGGGGCGGACTACAAGCCGCAGCCCTACATCCAACGTGACTATGAATTTGCCCGGGCCCATAAATGGTACATGTCGGCCAGGCTGGTGACGGCCAACGACCTCTATGCGTTCGATCCCAACGTCGTCGTCGATATCGACGAGTTCACCGACATCATAGGGAGGAACTTCAAGCAGCCTGAAGAAGGCCTCGGGTTCGACAGCAGCCCGACATCACACATGTGGCGAAGCATCATCTGGCCGAACAACTATCTATAGTCGCATATCCGGGCCTTCGGGTGACGGCCGGCCCGTTGCCAGGCCGGCCGTTCCATCATGATGCCTTCTCGTCACGGAGGCTGTAGAGGTTCTGGAGCAGGGCCTCGAAAGATCCAGTCCCCTGGCCTGCATGCAGGTCGATCCGGCCGACCTTTTCGACGAGCTTCTCGAGCGCCTCGAGTTCCTTGAGGCGGAGGAGGAGAGGATTGTCCTCCATGAGCCGGGCCGTGTTGAGGAGAGAGCGCGTTGCAGCGGTCTCCTCCTGGCGCCGGATCAGGTTGGCCTTCGCGGTCCGCTCCGCCTCGACGACCTTGTTCAGCATCTCGCGCACCTCACCCGGCAGGATGACGTCCTTGATGCCGATCTCGCCGATCTCGACGCCGAGTTCGCTCGTCCGCGCCGTCACGAACTGACGGATCTCCCGGTCGATCGTGTCGCGGGCCGCGAGGATGTCATCAAGCGTACGCGTCGCGACGGCCTCACGCACCGCGAACTGAACGAGGCGGTAGACCGTGTTGAGCGTATCGCCGGATGCAAGAACCGACTTCTCCGGATCGACGACCCTGATGAACGCGGTCAACGTCACGCGGATGTTGACGCGGTCCTTGGTCAGGATCTCCTGCGCCGTAACCTCGAGCGGTGACGGACGGAGGTCGATCTTCTGGATCCGTACCGCGCGCCCCACTGCCCAGAACGCATGCCGTCCCGGCTTCAAGCGCTCAATGAGTTCACCATCGACGAACAAGAGGCCCGCCTCGTGCGCCTGCACCGTATCGTGAACGACCTGGGAGACGTACTGCAAATTGAGCTTTTCCAGGTGACGCTTGGCGACGCGAAGGTCGTCCGCCGTGTCGATCCGCTCGACATCGACGCGGGTCAGCGTCTTCCAGAAGGCACGGGTCGAGTTCTGCAGGACGACATGCGTCGGCTCGCCATCGAACGATACGATGGCGATCTCCTGCGGGCCTGCCTGCACGATCTCGAAGTGCTCATCGGCGAGCGCCGGCTGCGTCCGTTCCAGGAGCAGGGCCCGCTCGGCCGGGATCTCTGCCCGGACGACCTTGACGATTTCCGACGCATACCGGCGCGCCGGGTCGAATGCGGTGAATCGGCCCGGGCCTAGGAGGCGCACGAATTTGCCGTCGTAGGTCAGAAATGCGCGCTCGTTGTCCTTCACGACCGTTTTGAAAACTGCATAGCGAAACATTTCGCTTCTCCTTTCCCGACGCATCCAGTCAGCCCCACCTGGGCTCCAGCCGGATGCCCGGCAGAAAATACCGAAGGGTCGACCGGCTGCCGCCCACACCGGGAGCACGGGCCCGAGCTTGAGCCTGATGCGCTGTCCCCTGTTGCCGGTTGCGTCCACGGATGCCCGAGGGCCACCGTGCCGGTGCCGGCTCCGCGGATTTTGCAATCAGGCGGTATCCGCCCGGGCGCAGAGCGTCTCGATGCTCGCCGCGACGGCCTCACCCTCAGCCGAAGCCTCAGGATCAACCGTTTCGGCAGGGAAGCAGCCGGCTTCCCCAAAAATTGGTGATCTCTCACCGTTGCAAAGTGCTTTTCAGGCACTTGGAGGACGACGTGGGAGTCGAACCCACGACCCCAGGATTGGGAACTCCTGTGCTCTACCCATTGAGCTAGTCGTACTGGTGAAGCTGAAGGGACTCGAACCCTTCCAACCGTTTCCGGTCAGCCCGCCGCATAGCCTCGCCCCTCACAAACGCGGAACACGAGTTTCCGCAAAGCGGCACGCGCCAGCCGGGTCTCGGCGAGCCCGGACACGTGGCGTTCGTCAGGGAGCGTTCTGATAATCG
>JBJOGJ010000320.1:0-3716 GCA_046048295.1 Pseudomonadota bacterium
CGCGCGTAGACCTCGTTCATGACGGCGAAATCACCCATATCGGTTAGGAAGACCGTAGCCTTCACCACATCGGCAAGTGAGAGACCGGCGGCGGCCAGAACGGTCTTCAGGTTCGAGAATACCTGTTCGGTCTGGTCCTTGACGTCGCCTTCCACAAGCTTGCCGGTGCCCGGATCCAACGGGATCTGGCCCGAGTAGTGGACGTAGTCTCCAGAGGCTACGCCAAGCGAGTATGGCCCGATCGCCTTCAGCGGCGGGGCCTCTATCACGCTCTTGGTCATCTATCATCCCTCTCGATGAGACTGCCGGAACGGATGTCCCGGCAGCATGCGCGTATACCCGACGAGGCCGCCGGAGTTAAGAGGCTAGCTGGGGCGCGATACCGACGCAGGCGTCGATCAGCGACTTCACGGACTCAACAGACTTGGTGAACATACGCCGCTCTTCGCCGTTCAGATCGATCTCGACGATGCGCTCGATGCCCTGCTCACCAATGATCACGGGCACGCCGACGTACATGCCCTTGACACCGAATTCGCCGTTCAGATAGGCGGCGCACGGCAATACGCGCTTCTTGTCCTTGAGGTAGCTTTCGGCCATCTGGACGGCGGAGGAGGCCGGTGCATAGTAGGCGGAACCGGCCTTCAGCAGCGCGACGATCTCACCACCGCCCTTGCGGGTGCGGTCGATGATGGCGTCGAGCCGCTCCTGGGAGAGCCAGCCCATCTTGACGATGTCGGTGAGGGGTATGCCGGCGACGGTCGAGTAGCGGGCAAGCGGGACCATGTCGTCGCCGTGGCCGCCGAGGACGAAGGCCGACACGTCCTCGACCGAGACATTGAGCTCGGCAGCCAGGAAGTGGCGGAAGCGACCCGTGTCGAGGATGCCGGCCATGCCGACGACGTGGGTGCGCGGGAGGCCGGAAAACTTCTGCAGCGCCCAGACCATGGCGTCTAGTGGATTGGTAATGCAGATGACGAAAGCATTCGGGGCGTACTTGCGGATGCCGGCGCCGACCTGCTCCATGACCTTCAGGTTGATCCCCAACAGGTCATCGCGGCTCATGCCAGGCTTGCGCGCCACGCCAGCGGTGACGATGCAGACGTCGGCGCCCTCGATATCGGCATAGGCGCTGGTGCCCTTCAGGACGGCGTCGAAGCCTTCGACAGCGCCGGCCTGTGAAATATCCAGCGACTTGCCTTCGGGAATGCCTTCGGCGATGTCGAACAGGACGACGTCACCAAGCTCCTTCAGGCCGATCAAGTGGGCGAGTGTGCCGCCGATCATGCCGGCGCCGATAAGCGCAATCTTCTTGCGGGCCATTTGGCTCTTCTCCTTAACCAGTGCGGCCCCGACCGCTCGGGACGCCTACACATGCTGGCGAATGTTCGATCCGGCCGGAGGCAGGCGAAACCGGTAAAGGCACCGCTCCGGCCAAGTTGCAATACTTCGTTGCCCGGTTGGTTAGCCGGAAACACCGGGCGGTTCAAGACGAGGCAGTGTAGTCACGAGGCCGCAATCCTCATTCCTGGTGCGTCGTCCCTCCGGCGCCATCGGCCACCAGTTCGCCGGCAGTGCGGCGGCGCTCCTTTAGGTAGGCTTCCGAACGCATCTCGTAGAGGCGGCTCGCGGTGCGCTCGAAAAGGATGGAATTGTCGCCTGCCGGGTACAGCTCGTTCGGTTCTGCCTCCGCTGAGGCGATCAGGCAGACGCCGCTGTCGTACAGCGTGTCGATAAGGTTGATGAACCGGCGGGCGGCATTACGGCGGTCCGGAGAAAGACGCGGAATGTCGGATATCACGAGCGTGTGAAAGGTGTGGGCAAGGCGCAGGTAGTCGAGTGACCCCAGCGGTTTTTCGCAGAGATCGTCGAAGGTGAAGCGCGCAACGCCCATGGCGGCTTCCGGTACCTCGATGCGCCGGCCCTTGACGGTGAGCAGGCGGGGGCGGCCCTCGACAAGACCGGTCAACCTGGCGAAGGCGTCGTCGAGCTCTTCGGCGGCGGCGGCGTCGGCAGGCGTGAAATAGAGGCGCCGGCCGGAAAGCTTCTGAAGGCGGTAGTCCTTGAAGGCCGGAACCTCGATGACCTCCAGCCGCTGCTCGAGCATCGTAATGAACGGCAGGAAAAGCGTGCGGTTGAGGCCGTTCCTGTAGAGCTCCGACGGCGGGCTGTTGGAGGTGGCGACGACCGTGACGCCATCGTCGAAGAGGGCTGAGAACAGGCGACCCAGGATCATGGCATCGGCGATGTTGGTAACGTGCAACTCGTCGAAGCACAGCAGGCGCGCCTCGGCGGCGATGGCGGCTCCAACCTTGGGGATGGGATCACCAGGCACCTTCTTGCGGGCGGCAGCCAGACGATCGTGCACTTCGGCCATGAACTCGTGGAAGTGGAGACGCAGCTTTCGCTCCATGCGCACGTGATCATAGAAGAGGTCCATCAGCATCGTCTTGCCGGAACCGACGGGGCCGTGAATGTAGAGCCCGCGCGGGGCGCCGGCTGCGGCACCACGGCGCGAGAACGGCCACCAGCCGGAACCGCGGCGCGAAAGCGCGACAGCGAGCGCGTCAAGGCGGGCGACGAGACCGGCCTGAAGCGGGTCCGGCTCAAGTCGGCCGCTTTCGACGCGCCTCTCGTATTCTTTCTGCAGCATGCGGCGGGCCAACTCCTCCAATACGATCCGGACCGGCTATCCCGCGGCTCCCGCGCGGTCAAGGCGTCGGCAGAATTCGGGCCGCGCGAACGTGTTGCCTGCCTGCACCGCGGAGGCGGCCGATGACCCGGGAAACACGAAGTGAACGCAATCGTCCTGCCAGGACCTGTAGGTTTGCGCGGTTGGCGCGAAGCCTTACGCAGTTGGGGCACGCCCGGCAATACCATCGAGCAACGACAAGTCGAGATGAACATGAAGCACAACGAACGGCACGCCGAGGATGCCATGGGCAAGCCGGCGGGCGGCACGATACGCAAGCTGCTGACGTCGGAGACAGACCTGTTCCGCGACCACCTGCTCAGACTGGACAAGGAGAGCCGGCGGATGAGGTTCGCGCATGGGGTCAGCGACGGCTACATAGAACGATATGCTCAGCGCGTGCCGGACGGAGGCGACCTATGCTTCGGCCTACTGGTCGAGGGGGAGGTGCGGGCAGCGGCAGAGCTCCGGCAGATCGGCTATGGCTGGGGCAGCGACGCCGAGGCGGCCGTTTCGGTCGAAAGGTGTTTCCAGAATACCGGTGTGGGAACACTGCTGATGGGCCGCGTAATTCGATCGGCGAGAAACAGATTCGTAAAGCGGCTCTATATGAGCTGCCTCACAGAAAATCGCAGAATGCAATCCATCGCGCGAAAATACGAGGCCAGCCTGAGATTCGAACCCGGAGAAGTGATCGGGGAAATCGTGCCGGAAGCAGCCAGCTATTTCTCAGTGATCGAAGAGGCAATGGAGGACCGCGTCGGTTTCATGCTTGCGGTACTGGATCTGCAGGAACGCCTTGCAAAGGTTGCCTGATTGAATCGCGAAAAGACTTCTGGATGCGGATGGAAGAGTTTTCAGACAGCAAATTGATTCGGATTTAACTGCTGAAATGCACTCGCGAGAGCACGTTTTGCACGATCAGGTTAGAGGCTTCAACGGATAGTCTTTATGCTTTTGATGCTGTAACTCCTCAAAAACCCTTGGAAAATGATGATTTCATGCAACACGCGCCGTTATCTGG
>JBJOGJ010000321.1:0-3651 GCA_046048295.1 Pseudomonadota bacterium
GACACGCGCAAGCAGCTGTGGCGCGTGCACATCCACCCGTTGATGCAGTTCTATGACGCGAAGGTGCCGTGGTACCGGGCCAACATCTGGCACGACCTCTCGAACTCGAGCTACCTTTTCTCGCTGCTCGACAACGAGGTGAAGCAGCCGTGGAAGTTCGGCGAGAAGGGCAAGTGGGGCGACTTCCAGCCCGACTCGCTGCGCCGAATCGGCACCAAGTAACCAGGCGTTCGTGCAGGAACGTCGCTGAAGAAGACGGCAGGCCGCCCGGGAATCTTCCCGGGCGGCACTGACCGGCAGAGGCGGGTCAAGAGGCCCGCCGGAATGAGCGGGAGAGGGTTCCCATGAAGACATGGCTGAAGGTGGCCGGCCTCGGGTTCGCCGGAGCCCTTGTGCTCGCGTCCTCAATCGCCCGCGGCGACGGTGGCGTGCGCGAGGGCACCGTCGTGGACATCAAGACGGACCGTATCGTCCTGCTGGGGCTGGCCAGGGCCGGGGACCGGGTGGTGGCGGTCGGTGAGCGCGGCTTTGCTTTGCTGTCGGATGACAGCGGCAAGTCCTGGCGGGCCGTTGGCACCCCGGCCAGCCGCACGCTGACCAGCGTTGCCTTCGAAGACGCGAAGCTCGGCATCGCCGTCGGGCACGGCGGAACGGTGGTGCGGACCGAGGACAGCGGCGACACCTGGACGCAGGTCCCGATGGAGGAGGCCGAGCCGGAATCTCTGCTGGGCGTGACCAGCCTCGGAGGAGGGAAGTTCGCGGCCTACGGGGCGTTCGGGATGTTCTTCCTGTCCACAGACGAAGGCCGGACATGGACGCGTCGAACGGTGATCTCGGAGGAGTTCGAGAACCACATTTCCCAGGTGATCGTCGGGCGGCTCGGGCTGCTCGGGCTGGTCGGGGAATACGGCACGCTCGCCCGGTCCGAGGATGGAGGCGAGACGTGGAGCGAGGTGCCCTCGCCGTATGCAGGCTCGTTCTTCGGTGTGCTGCAGGCCAAGGACGACTCGCTGCTCGCGTTCGGAATGCGGGGCAGCGTATTCCGGTCGGCCGATGCTGCAATTTCCTGGCAGAAGATCGATGTCGGCACGACCACCTCGCTGAACGGGGGAGGCTTGCTGTCGGACGGCCGCATCCTCCTCGTCGGCAATGCTGGGCTGGTCGTCGAAAGCGACGACAACGGGCAGACGCTGAGCGTGAAGTGGTCGCCGCAGGGCGCGGGACTCTCGGCCGTCGTCCAGGCACCGGACGGCAGCATCGTCGTCGCCGGCGAACGTGGTGTCGGCATCCTCGACCTTTCGTCGCTCGAGACGAAGTAACCTGACCGGCTAACCCTGGAAGGCAGACCATGTCTGAAGAAAAAACCGCCATTGCGGCCGACGACGCCGAGATCGAGCGCCAGCAATTCCAGCACGACTGGATCGGCAAGATCTCGTACTGGATCTTCCACCATCGCCGGAACCTGCTGATCCTGAACATACTGATCACGATCGTGCTCGGGGTCATGGCGAGCCAGCTCCGGGTGCAGGCCGGGTTCACGAAGATGATCCCGCTCAATCACCCGTACATGTCGACGTTCCTCGAATACCAGCAGGACTTTGGCGGCGCGAACAAGGTGCTGGTTGCGCTGAAGAACCAGAACGGCTCCATCTTCGAGAAGGAGTTCATGGAGCAGCTCCGGCAGGTCACGGAGGAAGTTTTCTACATCAAGGGCGTCGAGCGCAGCTCGGTGACCTCACTGTTCACGCCGAACGTCCGTTTCAACGAGGTCGTGGAGGACGGTTTCCGCGGCGGCAACATCGTCTCCGCGGACTTTAACGGCAGCCCTGAGCAGCTCAAGCTGGTGCGCGAGAATCTGCTCAAGTCCGACTGGGTGGGTCGCATCGTCGCCAACGACCAGACGGCGGCCATGGTCGTCGCGACGCTTCAGGAGAACGACCCGGACACGGGCGAGCGGCTCGACCTGCAGGAAGTCGGGAAGAAGCTCGAGGAGATTCGCGGCAAGTACGAGAAGGACGGAATCACCGTACACATCATCGGCTTCGCGAAGGCGATGAGCGACATCGCCGAGGGAGCGGCGGGCGTACTGGTGTTCTTCGGCGTCGCGTTCGTGGTCACCGCGATCCTGCTGTACTGGTACTCGGGCTCGCTGATGCTGACTGCGCTGGCGCTGATCTGCGCGATCGTTCCCGTGATCTGGCTGCTCGGGCTGCTGCCGGTGTTCGGTCTGGGTCTCGACCCGATGTCGATCCTGGTGCCGTTCCTGATCTTCTCGATCGCGGTGTCCCACGCCGTGCAGATGACCAACGCCTGGAAGCTCGAGACGCTGCACGGCGCCGACGGCGTCACGGCCTCGACCCACTCCTTCCAGAAGCTGTTCATCCCGGGCGCCACGGCGCTGCTCGCCAACGCATTCGGGTTCATGGTGATCGCGTTCGTCGACATCGAGATCGTGCGCGAACTGGCCTACACGGCGACCATCGGCGTCACCGTGATGATCATTACGAACAAGGTGCTGCTGCCGATCCTGATGTCCTACTACAAGTTCTCCCCGGAGGCAGCCAGCAAGCTGGCCGGCAAGGAGACCGCGGGCGACTGGCTGTGGGAACGACTCGGGCCGCTGGCCACGAAGAAGACCGCCTGGATCGCGATCCTGATCGGGCTCGTGCTGCTCGCCTTCGGCATTTCGCAGGCGCGACACCTGCACATCGGCGACCTCGGCAAGGGCGTGCCGGAGCTGAAGCCCGACGCTCGCTACAACCAGGACGTCGAGGTGATCACCAGCCATTTCGCGATCGGCGTCGACAACCTGCAGGTGATCGCGGAAGCCAAGGCCCTGGACGACGAAGACTCGCCCTGCGTCGACCGCGACGTGATGGACAAGGTCGAGGACTTCGAGTTCCAGATGCGGCAGGTGGACGGCGTGGCCTCGGTGCGCGGCCTCGCAGGCTTCGTCAAGAACATGACGCAGATGTTCGCGGAGACCTACTCCAAGTGGCGAATGCTGCCCGAGTCCAGGGCGCAGATCGCGCAGGGCGTGGGCTATGCGACCCGTCTCGGCACGGAGTTCATGGATTCGCGCTGCACGGCGATGCCCATCAACCTCTACACCGTGGATCACCAGGCGACGACGATCGAGCACATCGTCGAGAAGATCAAGGCGTTCAAGGAAGCGGGCGGGGACACCGACCGCGTGACCTTCCGCCTCGCCAGCGGCAACGTCGGCGTCATGGCGGCCACCAACGAGGCCGTGCATGCGGCCGACAAGTGGGTGAACCTGGCGCTGTTCATGTCGGTCGGCGTGCTGTGCATGCTGACTTTCCGTTCGCTGCGCCTGACGCTCTGCGTGCTGCTGCCGCTGGCGCTGGTCACGGTGCTGTGCAATGCGCTGATGGCGATGCTCGACATCGGCCTGAAGGTGAACACGCTCCCGGTCGTTGCACTCGGCGTGGGCGTGGGTGTGGACTACGGCATCTACCTGTTCGAGCGCATCAAGCACGAGATGGCGGAGGGAATGTCGCTCAGGGACGCCTACGTCGAGGCGCTCAAGCAGCGTGGTACCGCCTCGCTGTTCACCGCGATCACGATGACGGTGTCGGTCGGTACCTGGTACTTCTCGGCGCTCAAGTTCCAGGCCGACATGGGCATCCT
>JBJOGJ010000322.1:0-3638 GCA_046048295.1 Pseudomonadota bacterium
TTGAGCGAAGTCAGATTTGCAGCATAGGTGAGCTTGTCGACGTTCAGTACGCTGTCGCCGGTTGCTGAGATCAGGTAGCGGCAAACCGCCGAGCCAATGAAGCCTGCGCCGCCAGTAACAAGTATAAGCATCATGCCACCTACAACATGTAATTCGACTGCTTTAGCTTAGCGACTTGTGGCTAGCCGACCGTTAATGTGCCGTCTATTCAAGCGGCTTTTGCCTGTGTGGCTGTAGTCCGAGCCGAATCCGTTCGGTTCCCGCAGGGGATGGATTCGAGTTCTCGAGCGATTTCGGCTGCCTTGTGTTCCCAGCTCTCTGTCACCAGCAGGCGGCGCACTTCCGCGGTATCCAGCGGGCTGTCGAGCGCCTCTGCAATCGCGGCTGAGAAGCAGTCGGCGTTTCCGGCCACGCGTATGAACGATCGCCAGGGATCGAGTGCCTTGAAGTCCGTGCTGACGACCGGGCGGCCGACTGCGAGATATTCCTTCAGCTTGATCGGATTGCAGGCCTCGATCCACGGGCTCCTGTTCCAAGGCATGATGAGGACGTCCATGGCGGCCATGTAGGCAGCGACCTCGTCATAGGGCTTCTGGCCGAGAAAGTGTACGTTTCGCAGCGTGCACCAGTCTTCTGGCAGGGAACTGCCGCCGACCATTACGAAGCTGACGTTGTGAAGTCGCTCGGCTACTTCGTGGAACAGTGTAGGGTCGAACGTATGCGCATCCATGCCTCCGATGAACCCAACCCTTGGTCCCCGGATAGGCTCGACGTCGAATGGAACAGTTTCTTCCTGGTCGCCTGCACGCGCGAACGTTTCGAGGTCGACGCCGTGCGTGACGAGCATGGAGCGGCCCACTTGCCCCACTTCCTCGTCGAGCAGAAGGTCGCTCGAGTAGACCACGAGGTCGGCGCGCGCTTTCAGATGTGCGATCTGGCGGCTCAGCAATTCATGATCGCCTTCCGGATAGGCCTCGAAGCGATCGGTACGCTGCAAGACCATTCCCAGGGCGCCGAGGTCAACTTCGAGGCCGGCGCCGGCCGGGCAATGGACCCAGAGGAGAGGTCGCTCAATGCCTATCCTGCGCGCGGCGGACTTGATCTGCTGGACGAGTGCCCATCGCGCCCACTTATGGCCGACGCTTCCCGGTAGCGAGAGCGGTGAGTAAACGTGAAAGCCCGGCTCGACCTCTTTGAGGCCGCGGGTCAAGCTTTTCAGCTTTCGGCCGACGCGCTGGAGAAAAACGCGCTTGTCGGCCACACTTGGAACCCTGACGCCAATCGAATTGACGAACAGCACGGGCCAGCGCTTTGCCAGCCGCCGCATTATCTGGAAATCGAAGTGGCCGCGGTTGTGATACCACCAGTCCTCGCCGCCAATACAGATGATACCGTCGAACGCAGACACCGTAAGTTCCTGACCTACTTTCACCGAAAGCCCCGGTAACGATTGCGAAACTACTGGCGCGCCTGGCCATCGCGCTCATCGGGTCACAATCGCTGCTCACGTTTAACGTCCGGTTAGCGCTGGCCCTGATATGTTGCGGCCACGAGTAAACGAGCGGACCGATGTCGACAGACCAGCATTTCCCAAGCGTGCATGAAGGTGTCCAGAGCTTCGCGCTCTCGATCATCGTGGTGAGCTACAACACGCGGGATATCACGCTCGCCTGTCTCGACAGCCTTGCGGTCGAGCTTAAGCGGCTGCCGCCGGCAAGCGTCGAGGTCATCGTCGTGGATAACGATTCGACCGATGGTTCAGCCGAGGCGCTCGCAGGGCATCCGGCGATAACTACATACATGCCGCTCGGGCAGAACATCGGATTCGGGCGGGCCAACAATCTCGCTGCGCGTCATGCAAGTGGCGAATACATCCTGTTGCTCAACCCGGATACGATCGTGCTCGAGCGGGCGATCGTGCATTTGCTGGATTTCGCGCGGTCGAATCCGGACGCGGGCATCTGGGGCGGCCGCACGCTTTTTGCCGATGGACGGCTCAATCCAGGTTCGTGCTGGGGGCGGATGACGGCCTGGAACCAGCTCTGTCGTGCGACGGGACTCACCGGCTTGTTCAAGGGGAGCGAGATCTTCAACGGCGAAGCCTACGGGTCGTGGCCGCGCGACTACATTCGCCACGTCGATATCGTATCGGGGTGCTTCTTCCTTACCACCCGGGCGTTGTGGCGCCAGCTCGACGGATTCGATCCTCTGTTCTGGATGTACGGCGAGGAAGCCGACTTCTGTCTTCGCGCGGGGCGGGTCGGGTACCGGCCCATGATTACGCCTGCTGCCACCATCATCCATCTTGGCGGCGCATCAGAACGTACGCGCACAGGTAAAATGGTGAAGCTTCTTGCGGCGAAGGCAAGCCTGATCCGTCGGCACTGGCGTCCACATCTGGTGCCGGTCGGATTGGTTCTGCTTGAAGCGTGGCCGTTTTCGAGATGGCTGTTTCTTTCGATCGTTTCGCGGCTGACCGGCAGCACCGGATTGCGCCAGTCGGCAGGAGTGTGGCGGGAGATCTGGGACGCGCGTGGCGAGTGGCGTCTCGGCTACGAGGCTGCGTGTGGTGCACCTGCGGAATGAATGTCGCTGCGAGCGGGCTGTGGGGATGAACGATGACGACAGTTGAAGCAGTGCCGGACTATTCGGTGGCGACGCTCGTCACGGACTTTGCACAACATGAGGAAATGCGGCGCTCGTTCGTGCGGGCGGGGTTCTCCGCGCCTGGAACCGAGTTCATTTTCATCGACAATAGCGGCCCCAGCCAGACCTCCGCCTATGCCGGCCTCAACCGCATGCTGAACGAAGCGCGTGGACGCTACGTGATACTCTGCCATCAGGACGTTCGGCTGGATTTCGACGAGCGTGCGAAGCTCGATTCCTGCCTTGCCGATCTCGAATGTCGGGATCCCGACTGGGCATTGGCCGGCAATGCGGGTGGTGTTTCTGCCGGCAGACTCGCTATTCGCATCAGCGATCCGCACGGGATCGATCGCCATCTTGGTGTGCTGCCTGCGCGGGTGCAGAGTCTGGATGAAAATTTCATCGTGGTGAAGCGTGAGGCGCGGATCGGTTTTTCCAGGAACCTCGATGGCTTCCATCTTTACGGTGCCGATATATGTCTCGCTGCAGAAATCATGGGGTACAGTTCGTATGTCATCGATTTTCACCTTCGCCATCTGAGCCCGGGACGCAAGTCGGCTGACTTCCATGCATCCGCACGCGCATTCAGCAGCAAGTGGTCGAATGTGCTCCGTCCGCGTTGGCTCCAGACGACGTGTACGCTCATCCACATCAATTCCGGGCGTATCGGCGGCGGATTGGGATGGCTAATGGGTGGGCTTGTCGAGAAGTTTTCTCGTCGCTTGCCAGGTGCTGCCGGCTGGCGTGTCCACGGGCGCCGATCCTCGTGAGCGCCATGGACACCGAGAGAAGAAAGAAGTCGCCATTCGCCGGCCGACGGATAGCCGGGCAGAGCGCAGTACTGTTCGGGGGCTATACGCTCGTGCAGGCCGCGGCGCTCGCGCGCAACATGCTGATCGCCGCCTGGCTCTCCAAGGGTGATTTCGGAATTGCGGCCACAATACTTCTCGTGCTGCAGCTTGTCGAAACACTCAGCGATCTCGGGGCGGATC
>JBJOGJ010000323.1:0-3615 GCA_046048295.1 Pseudomonadota bacterium
ACATTGTCGTCAGGATCGCATCCATCTACCTGCCGAATGGCAATCCGATCGGCACCGACAAGTTCTCCTATAAGCTCGCCTGGATGAACCGGCTGGAGCGCCACGCAAGCGTCCTCTTACAGGACGAGGAGCATCTCGTTCTCGCCGGCGACTACAACATCATTCCCGATCCCATCGATGCCAAGCGCCCGGAAGCATGGCGCGACGACGCACTCTTCCAGCCCGAAAGCCGCGCCGCCTATCGTCGCTACAAGGCACTCGGCCTTACGGATGCCCTGCGCGCTTGCGCTCCCGAGCCGGACGTCTACTCGTTCTGGGATTACCAGCGCGGCGCATGGCAGAAGAATGACGGCATTCGCATCGACCATCTCCTGCTGTCGCCTCAGGCGGCAGATCGCCTGCAGGAGAGCGGCGTCGATAAGATCACGCGCGGCTGGGAAAAACCGTCCGATCACGCCCCGGTCTGGGCCTCTTTCACCTGATGAGTTGCGCCTCGGCCGCCAAACCTCTTCGGCGGCGTTCGCAGCCGCAACCGTTCGTGCCCGTGGACGAATTGGGCGGTGGCGCTTCGTACTGGGGAAATGGCGACCTAGTTGCCATTACTGCCAGGAAGCGGGAAGCCGGCCGCATCTCCGTGCAGCGCCGGCATCGTCGTAACCGGCGGCTTCGGCTTTGCCATGATCCCCTCGCTCCGGCGTGGAAAGACCACAGGCGCGCCGTCGCTGCAGGTCCGCACGGGACGCTGAATCAAACCGACGAACGACTGCCCGAGATCGGTTGGCTGACCGACCTCGCCATACCTCTTGCGCCAGCCGGCGACACGTGCCCCGCCGCGCGAGCGTACCGCATCCGAGGCACCGCAATAGATCCTCTGATAGGTATCCTCTATCCAGATCCTGTCCGAATAGGGTGCCCCTTCGACCGCCAATCTCGAGAACATGTAGGCCAGCACCGGATCGGCCTTGACCTGCGGCTTCCCACGCCAGATCCCTTGGCTACCACGCCAGTAGAGATCGGCCAGCGTGGCAAGTGCACCTGCATGCCCGCTACGTGCCAGCCGTGACAGCGAGTGGAGCGCCAGCGCAGGGCTCTGTTCGAGCCCCTCTCCGTAGAGCCGCATCCGCGCAATCTCGAATTCCGCATCCTTGTCCTGGAAGAATGTCCACGCATGGTTGAGAAAATCGTAGGCGCGCCGTGGATCCGGAGGAAGATCTATCTCCTCGACACCGTCTCTCAAGAAACGCGCGAGGGCCGTCAGTGTCTGACCGGCGAATTTCACTCTCGCATCGACATCCGGATCGATGTTGATAAGTTCCTTCGTAAGATCGACATAGAGGAAGTAGGCCTTCGGCTTGGAATAGAAGGGCGTCGCAGCATCCGCAAACATTCTGGCTCGGTAGAAATCTGCCAGCCCGACCCCACCCTTCGCGGCGAAAGAAAAGGCGCGCATCGCCTCATCCCAGGATTGCCGGTGGAAAGCCCTCCGACCCATCTCGTAGGCCTCCTTGGGCGACGAGTAGTGGACCAGCCCATCCGCAGCCTGCGCGGCCCGGCTCGAGACTGCCACACCGGCGAACGCCACGAGGACGCTCCCGGCCAACCCGAGTAATCTTGCTCTAGATGTCCGCATAGCAAACAACTTCCGCTTTACCTCCGGCATGTGTGACCGCCCCTGTCACGGCTGGGCCGACCTGGTCCGCATACTTGCGCAGCGCCCCGGTCTGATAGGGATTGGCAGGAGGCGACCAGGATTTGCGACGTTCCGCCAGCGTAGCCTCCGAGACGTCGAGGTCGAGTAGCCCCTTCTCCGCATCTATCGCGATGATATCGCCGTCCTGGATCAGCGCTATTGGCCCGCCCACCTGCGCTTCCGGTCCAACATGGCCGATACAGAAGCCACGCGTCGCGCCGGAGAAGCGGCCGTCCGTTATCAGCGCCACCTTCTCACCCATGCCACGACCGTAGAGCGCTGCAGTTGTCGACAGCATTTCCCGCATCCCAGGTCCGCCCTTCGGGCCTTCATAGCGAATGACGATCACATCGCCTTCGTTGATCTGGTCCGCCTCGACTGCCCGGAATGCATCCTCCTCGCAGTTGAAGCAGCGCGCAGGGCCTTTGAACTGTAGCGTCTTCATCCCGGCAACCTTCACGATCGCCCCGTCAGGAGCCAATGAGCCCCGCAGTCCGACAACGCCCCCCGTCGGTGATATGGGATTTGAAACCGGGTAGACAACCCTTTGATCAGAATTGAATTTAACGCTTTCGAGGTTTTGCCCGATAGTCCGCCCGGTCACCGTCAGGCAGTCTGCGTGCAGATGTCCGCCTTCCATCAGCGCCTTCAGGATCTGAGGCACTCCGCCGATATCGAACACATCCTTCGCAACATATTTTCCGCCCGGCTTGAGGTCCGCGATGTAGGGCGTACGTTTGAAGATTTCCGCCACGTCGAACAGGTCGAATTCAATACCGGCCTCGTGCGCCATGGCGGGCAGGTGCAGCGCCGCGTTTGTCGAACCGCCGGTTGCTGCGACGATCGTCGCCGCGTTCTCGAAAGCCTTCCTCGTGGCGATATCGCGCGGGCGTATCCCGTCTGCCAGCAGGCGCATCACGGCCTTGCCGCTCTCCATCGCGTAGTGGTCCCGCCGCTCATCCGGCGCTGGCGCACCCGCCGACCCCGGCAGTGCAAGGCCGATCGCCTCCGACACGCAGGCCATGGTGTTCGCCGTAAACTGACCGCCGCAGGCCCCCGCGCCCGGACAGGCGACGCATTCGAGCTCGTGCAGGTCCTCGTCGCTCATCTTGCCCGCGCCATGCATGCCCACAGCTTCGAACACGTCGACGACAGTCACATCCTTGCCCCGAAAAGATCCGGGCATGATCGAACCGCCATACATGAAGACCGACGGCACATTGAGCCGCAGCATGGCCATCATCACGCCCGGCAGCGACTTGTCGCACCCGGCCACGCCGACCATCGAATCGTAGCAGTGACCGCGCATCGTGAGCTCGATCGAATCGGCGATCACTTCGCGGCTGACCAGGGACGACTTCATGCCCTGGTGCCCCATTGCAATACCGTCCGTGACGGTAATCGTACAGAATTCCCGGGGCGTGCCCCCGCCTTCCTTTACGCCGGCTTTGGCCGCCTGCGCCTGGCGCATCAAGGCGATGTTGCAGGGTGCCGCTTCGTTCCAGCAGGAAACCACCCCGACCAGCGGCTGGTGGATCTCTTCCTCGCTCAGCCCCATCGCATAGTAGTAGGACCGATGTGGCGCCCGCGATGCACCTTCCGTGACGTGTCGGCTGGGGAGCTTGCTCTTATCGAATTTTTTCGAGTCCATCTTCTTTCCGTCGTTCGCGCGTCACAGGACGCGTGCAAAACCTCTTTGACCGAGCAGAGTCAAAGCGTTCGCAACCATCGATGCCGTTTCCAACGCCGCTCTTACCAGTCCGGGCTAACCGAACCGCTGCAGCGAGACTATGCAGCCCCGCCAGTCATCCAGTCCTCTGCTAACTTTCATGATGCCCCAATGTGGCCCAATAGAGGCACAAGAGGTGGAATTTCGTTGCACTTCAGACACATCGGAGAGGTAAGTTTAGTTGTATTGCGCTAGC
>JBJOGJ010000324.1:0-3610 GCA_046048295.1 Pseudomonadota bacterium
CCGTCCTCCAGCACCTTCGGCTCTTCGTTCAGGTTCTCGCTCAGCTTCCCCCATTCGTCCACCATGTTGACGAATTCGACGGAGGCCGTCGGGTCGATGTCGCCCTTCCAGCGCATCCAGACGTACGTGTCGACGAAATAAGTGTTGCTGCCCAGATCCAACTGGTACACGGAGATCGGGTAGAAACCGACCGTCACTACCTGGGCACCGGCATGAGGCGCATCCACCGGCACGAGGCTGCCCTTGCCAGCCTCCGCGGCGGTACTGGTGCCTAGGGCACCAAAGAACGCAAGACACATGAACAAGACACTGCGAAGCAAACGCATGGGTTCTCCCTTCCTGGGTTTTTCGGTACAGGAGCCGCGCCGGACAGGACAGTGAAATTTCCACACCGCCCGTCGGATCGACCAGCCGATCCCGTTTCTGTTGTTGGCAAGCCAGTCAAGAGCCTGCCGCGGCGCATCATATCGCACTTCTGAGTGCCGCCCGCAGACGGCAGAAGCGGGTCTGTTGGGGTTAGCATACAAGCCGTTTCCCGGCCGCTTTGAGTGTCAAGCATGTCTGCCACCACCGCCCGCTATACGGAGTCGCTGGGCAAGCACGATCATGGTCGCTGTGTCACGCGCGCGCTGGCGGCGGCCGAAAAGATCTGCGGCGAGCGCAAGCTTCGCCTTACGCCGCTGCGGCGCAGGGTGCTGGAGTTGGTCTGGGCCCGGCATGCCCCCGTGGGCGCGTACGACATTCTTGGGTCCCTGAAAAAGGGCGAAGGCGCGCTGGAGCCACCCACCGTGTACCGTGCCCTGAAGTTCCTCCAGGAGGCCGGCCTCGTTCACCGCATCGACAGCCTGAACGCATTCATCGGCTGCGAGTCGCCCCAGGAAGGGCATGCGGCGCAGTTCCTGGTCTGCCGCAAGTGCCAGCGCGTCACGGAACTGGACGATCCCTCGATCAGCGAGATGCTGGTGGAGAAGGCACGCATGCTCGGGTTCGCGACGGATGCCCAGGACATCGAGATCAAGGGGCTTTGCGCGACCTGCCGCGAGTAGCGAGGACCAACTGACTCGGCAGTGACCCGCCAGTCGCAGCGGTCCGATGCAGATTTCGCTTGAGGTGGTCGTGGCGTCCCAGTTGCACCCCGCGTTTGTTACATAGTAACATAAAAAAAGCGATCCGGGCACAGAGCACTTCATGAATACTCTTACACACTACCTGCAACGAACCGTGGCCCTGCTGGTGGCCGCGGTTGTCGCTCCCGCTGCTTCAGCCGCGGAACCGTCCGACACCCTCGACGAGGTGGTCGTCGCGGCCCTTCGCCAGGCCTACCGCGGCAATTTCGAGGCCCGGGAGATCCCGCAATCGATCACGGTTGTGGATTCCGAGGTGATCGACCGCAACGTCATCCTTCGCTTGACTGATGCCCTGGACCTCAACGCGTCCGTCGCCCGGCAGAACAATTTCGGTGGCCTCTGGGATGCCTTTGCGGTGCGCGGCTTCGCGGGTGATGAGAACCTGCCCAGCGGCTACCTGGTCAATGGCTTCAATGGCGGCCGCGGCTTCGGCGGCTCGCGCGATGTCGCCGGCCTGGAGCGCATCGAAATCCTGAAAGGCCCCAATGCGGCGCTGTTTGGTCGCGGCGAGCCTGGCGGCACGATCAATCTTGTCACCAAGCGCCCCGCCTTCGAGGGGACAAAGGGCTCGGCATCCCTGCTTTACGGCAGCTACGAGCGCCGTCGCGCCGAGGCCGACGTCGACTTCACCCTCGCGCAGCGCGTGGGCTTGCGGCTGGTGGGCTACTACGAGAAGGCAGACAGCTTCCGGGATACTGTCAACAGCCAGCGACGTGGCTTCCTGCCTTCGGCCAGCATCCGCTTGGGGCCAGACACCCTGTTCACCTACGACCTGGACCTGACGCGTAGCGAGGCCGACTTTGATCGCGGCATCGTGGTGCCCAATGGGCAGTTCGGCACGGTGCCCAACGAGCGCTTCCTCGGCGAACCGGGTGATGGCCCCACTGTTGCCAAGGTCTCCGGCCACCAGCTGCAGCTGCAGCATGGCTTCAACGATGCCTGGCAACTGTTGCTGGGTGCGAGCTATCGCGACACCAGCCTCGAGGGCTTTTCGAGTGATCCGGAGCTGGTGCGCAGCCGGCAGAAGCTCTATGTGGATGGAAGCTCACTGTCGCGTCAGCGTCGATTCCGCGACTATGACGCCGAGCACACAGTGCTCAGGAGCGAGTTGTCCGGCGATTTCGAGGCCCTCGGGCTGCGCCACCGCGTGCTCCTCGGCGGCGACTACGATGCCTTCGAGAACGACCAGGTCTTCCTGCGCTTCCGGCCGCCGGCGGTCAGTGGCAACCCAGCCGATGCGGCCGCGTACATCATCAATGTGCAGGCACCCGTCTACGGCCGGTTCATGCTGCCCACCCCCGCCCCGCTCACCAATCGCGTCGACACCCAGCGCGCGACCGGTGCCTACCTGCAGGACCAGATCACGCTCTCCGAGCGATGGCAGCTCAGGGTTGGCGCGCGCTTCGATGACTTCACGCTGCGGTCGCTGAACCGCGCCAATTCGGTGGTCAACCGCCGCTCAGCCAGTCGCGTCAGCCCGCAGGCGGGCGTGGTGTTTCAGCTTCGGCCGGAACTATCGCTGTACACCGCCTATGGCCAGGGTTTCCGCTCGAATATCGGCGCGGACTTCAGTGGCACGGTCTTCGACCCGGAGATCAGCAAGTCCTGGGAAGCCGGCGCGAAGTTCCAACTGGCGGACGGGACGCTGACCGGCACCGTCGCGGCATTCGCGCTGCAGAAGCGCAACGTGCTCGCCGCCGACCCCGTGAACGTGGGCTTCTCGCTGCCGATCGGACGCGCGGCCAGCCGCGGCTTGGAGATCGATCTTTCCGGAAGGCTCCCGGGCGAGGTCGACCTGCTACTTTCCTATGCCTACGTCGATGCCGAGTGGCGCAGTGCCGTGCTCGATCCGAATTTCTCGCTGGCCATCCGCCCCGGCGACCGGCTGATCAACATCCCGAAGCAGAGCCTGAACGTCCAGGCCTCGCGGGCCTGGCAGCTGCCGGCAGGCGAGCTGCGCCTGGGGGCGGGCCTGCAGCATGTGGGCAAGCGGCTGGGCGAGACGGCCACGACCTTCATGCTGCCCTCCCACACGCTGGCGCGCCTGTTCGGCAGCCTGGAGGTGACCGAATCCGTGGAGCTCACGGCCGAGGTCAGCAATCTCTTCGACGAGACCTACTACCTCAACAGCTTCGCGTCGCTGTGGGTGCAGCCCGGGCCGCCCCGTACCGGCACGATCGGCGTGCGTGTACGCTTCTGATCCGTGGCCAACCCTGTTGAACCCGTCATCGCGATCGACGCACTGGTGCTCGCCCGGGGCGGGCGCCGTGTGCTCAATGGCCTGACGCTCGCGGTTGCTCCCGGCGAGATCTATGCGCTGCTGGGTGGCAACGGCGCCGGCAAGTCGACGACGCTCGCGGCATTGCTCGGTTTCCTTGCGCCGGACTCGGGTTCGCTGCGGGTGAACGGCGTCAATCCGGCCACGCAGCCGGAGGCCGCGCGACGCCAGATCGCCTATCTACCCGAGAACGTCGCGCTGTATG
>JBJOGJ010000325.1:0-3562 GCA_046048295.1 Pseudomonadota bacterium
GAACTTGGCGCCGACCAGGTTCTTGATGAGCAGGGGGACCTGTGCGCTGGACGAAGCCTTCGCCGTGCAGCCGACCTTGTAGGGCTTCGTCAATGCGTCCTGGGCGTTCTTGACGCCTGAGTCTGAGCGAACGCCGAACACGGAATGCGCCGGCACGATGGAGCCGATAAAGCGAGCCGTCCTGAGGTCCCAGCGGACACGCTTCGGCTCGAGGAGCTGCAGTGTAGCGATCGTTTCGGGCAGGCTGCCGATCACGGTGCCGTCGGTCGGCGCCTTCGAGAAGAAGTAGGACGCTGCCGTCCGTCCGCCGCCGCCAGGCCGGTGCTCGACGATAACATTCGGCTCGCCCGGGATCTTCTTACCCCAGTAGAGGGAGATCACCTGCCCGTAGAGATCATACGATCCGCCCGGCGGGAAGCCGATCAGGATGCGCATTGTCTTGCCCTTGTAGAAGTCATCCTGGGCGACGGCGGTACCTGACGAGCCGGCGGCAAGTGCTGCAGATAGTGCAAGCACGGACAAAGAACCTGTGACAATGCTTTTGAGTGATCGCTTCATCGATAATCCTCCCGAGCGTTGTTTGGGTTTACGCGACCGATTTGTTAAAAGGCCGCGTCGCGCGCCCTTACGGTCCATGCCGTTGCGGCGCGCGAATGCCGAAGTTGACTACGCGCTCGGGCCTAAGTCAACGCGCTTTCGATAAATACGAAAAGCGGCGCCCTTTGGGAGCGCCGCGATCCGCTGAGGATTGACGATAATAGACTATTTCTTCTTTTTCTTCTCGCTGCCGCAGGTAATACAACCTTCCTTGTAGCCCTGACTCATGGCCTTGGCGGCGAGCTCGATGACGTCCTTCGGGGTCGAGAAAATCTGCTTTATCGTTTCATCGACCTCCTCGCCAGGCGCCGGATCGAACAGGAATCCGCGCTTCTTTATGTCGGCGACAAACGACTTGTCCTTGATGAGCTTCTGGAAGGCAGCCTTCAGTTCACTGGTGCGTGCCTCAGGCATTCCCGGCGCCGCTGTCAGCGACCGGCCAATCCGCGCTGGCGCTCCGACGAAATCGAAGACCGGCTTGGTCTTTTCGTTGCCGATTACCTCCTGGATGACAGGAATATCCTTGGAATCCGCACCCCGCTTTATTCCCGTCTGCCAGAGCGGAATGAGTTCACCGGACTCGACCTTGTCCGAAAGCTTGGCATTCCAGGTTGCCCAGTTCATCTGGATCGCCTGCACTTCATTGCGCAGCAGTGCAAGGCGGTAGGGCCCAGATCCGCGATATCCGCACACCATGTCGAACTTCGCACCCAGCAGGTTCTTTATGAGCAGCGGCACCTGCGCACTGGGCGAAGCCTTGGCAGTGCACCCGACCCGGAACTCCTTGCTGAGTGCGTCCTTGACGTTCTTTACGCCGGAATCCTTGCGTACCCCGAACACCGAGTGCGCTGGTACGAACGAGCCAATGAACTTGACCTTTCGCATATCCCAGCGGACGCGCTTCGGCTCCAGGAGCTGCAGCGAGGCAAGTGTCTCCGGCATGATGGATATCATCGTTCCGTCGGTGGGGGCCTTGGCAAAGAAATAGGAGGCCGCCTTCCTGCCGCCGCCGCCTGGCTGGTGCTCGACGATGACGTTCGGCTTCCCGGCGATATGATTTCCGTAATGGAGTGCGGCGACCTGGGCATAGCCGTCATAGGAGCCGCCCGGCGGGAAGCCGATGAGGATGGTGAGGGTCTTTCCCTTGTAGAAGTCCTCCGCCATGGCGGGGGTCGCCATGGCAAGCGATAGAGCTGCGGATGCGACGAGCGCTCCGCCAGCCGCGCCGGCGGCGCGACGTTTGGTAATTCTCATTTGCAGTCTCCCTGACGTTCCATTTGAGTTGCGAGGCCGCGACGGATTCTTGTTCTGATTTGCGACCGCATCACATGCTAACGCCAGGGGGCATGGTCTGACATAAGCCCGAATACGTGGTAACGGGCTTTACGGGATCAACTATAGTGCTCGAGCAGCTCTGAGAGTCGCTGCTCGGAAAGCGGGTCGCCCGCATCCGCCTTCAGGTACTCGATCACCTGCGAGATGTCATGGTCGGCATGTCCGCTGTCCGCCGCCGCCTCATAGGCCGCCGTCATCGCATGCATCAGCGGATACCGTCCCCCGAGCGCGCCCGCCAGTTCGTTGAGCCGCTGGATCTGCCGTAGCCTGCTGTCGATGCCGCGTTTCTTGGTGCCATCGGCGCGCGTGCCACCTACCTTCTCCGGAATATAGTCCTTGTACCCTCCATCGACCATCAGCCGCCCGCGCGATTCCAGCATCGCCGATGTTGCATTCGACCCCGCGATCGCTTCCAGCATGGCCGCCTTGTCGAGCCCCGCGCGCTCGGCAAGCTCGAAGGCCTCCGCCGCCGCCAGCACGTGCGCGGCAACGAGATAGAGCGCCACGAACTTCGCCGCGCGCCCTGACCCGATCGGCCCCACCAGCGTCACCTTGTCGGTGATGTCCCGGAGTGTTTCGGCGCATTGGTCGAACACGGATTGTTCTCCGCCGAGGAAGACCGCCGCGGTGCGCGACTTGAAGAAGTTCGGGTTGCCGCTCACCGTGCCATCGAGAAGTGCCAGGCCGGCACCCTTGGCTGCGGCTTCGAGCTTGCGCTTGATCGCCATCGGCACCGTCGAGAGTTCGACCGCGATGAGTCCCGGGCGCACTACCGAGAGGATGCCATTCTCGCCGAAGTAGACCTCTTCGACCGCCTGCTCGGGCCTCAGCAGCGTAACGACGAGATCCGCCTGCCGTGCCACGTCCGCGGCCGAGGTTGCCGCGATCCCGCCCGCCGCGACGAACGCGTCCATCGGTGAGCGCCGGTATCCGACCACCTTGTGCCCGCGTTCGATGAGGTTCTTTGCCGCCTGCAGCCCGAGCGCGCCCACACCCACGATCCCGACCGTCCGCCCCATCCTCGCATCCTCCTCATGTATTGGTGTTGGCGCCAGAATTACACGAGCGACGGAGGACAACAACCAATCACCCCAATGGCTGCCCGCCAGCGCTTTCGGTCCGTTCAAACATGACAGCGGTCGCGCATGAGAACGCGCATCCCGCCCCCTATACATCGCAACAAATCGGAATATGATCGCTGCCAACAACGAATTTCGCGATCTGGGAGACGCCTGATGCGGCTGGTGAGTTACGTTCATGGCACTGAATTGGCACGTCAGCGCCGGCTCGGCGTGTTGCTCGACGGCGACGTCATTGCCGACGTCAGGGCAGGGGCTGCGCGCTACCTCGCGGAGGAGGAAAAGGACCTCCAGGCCGAGGCGATTGCCGCACTCAGGGTGCCGGTGGAGTGCGCGGCCCTCCTGGCGGCCGGGCCGCATGCGATGGGTCTCGTCGAGCGTACGGTGGCATGGCTGAAGGCGCTCGCGGCAAGCGACAAGGCTGCAACGGGACTAGGCGGCGAAGCGCTGTTCATGGCCCGCGCTGAAGCGCGTCTCTTCGCGCCGCTGTCGCCCACCAAGATCATCGCCTGCGGCCGCAACTACGGCAAGCATTTGCAGGAAATGTCGGG
>JBJOGJ010000326.1:0-3524 GCA_046048295.1 Pseudomonadota bacterium
GCAATTTATGCGGAGATTGTGGTCTCTATTCGCCGCGGGGGCAAGATCGGGGGCAAATCAGTCCACCAAGGTGCGCAGACATGGTTGATCAGTACGCCGGGCTTATCAGCCACATCCACGAAGCGATATCGAGCGACGATGCCGATCAGTCGCAAAGGCTCGCTGATCTCTACTTGTCCACGGACGATGCCGGCAAGGAACTGTTGGACAGGGCGTTTACCTGCCTCTGCGGCTGGCAACTGAACACGCTCATGAGACAGGTCCAGCAGACGCAGACAGTGGTCAAGTGACCGCGGCAGCGAAGTCCGCGAACAGATCCTCCGTCAGCGGATGATGCAAGCGCCACGTAATGCCCATTGGCGCATCTCCCTCGTGGCTCACGTAGTCAGCGGGGCCAAGGAAATAGTAGGCACGCTCGTCCGGCGTCCGCCGCGCGAAGAGCAGTACGCGCGATCCCAACCGCTGGTGGTTCTGGTAGCGGTGCCCAATATCGCTCGCGCTCCGAGTTCGGGACTGCGACTCCCAATGGAACAAGTCACGGCTGATCGCGTAATCCCGGTAACGGGTCGTCGGCGAAAATCGGCCGCCGCTCTTGTCGAGCGTGATGGTGAACAGGTCCGCCCTCGCTTCCCCAACCCAGAACACGCCCGAATTCCAGAGTGGCGTACCGACACCGTCGCCGAGGTTCATCGCCGACAGGATTTCAAGCCGGCTGTAGCTCGCGTGCAATCGCAAGGGTTCGTCTACCAGCACTATGTCCGGTGTGACATGGCTCTGCGTGCCTTTCAAAACATCCAACAGCTCCAGCATCTCCGCGATCACTTGGGGATGTTCCCAAAGTGTCCGCAGCCCGTCTTCCACGCTGCCCTTGCCAGCCAAGGGTGTCTCGACGAGTGAAACGACCATCATGCGCAGCAGGCGCTGATGTCTCGTGGAAAGCTGTGAAACGTTGGGAGGTGCGGCTCCAGCAAGCCACGCTTCGTAAAGCGCAACGCGCTCAGGGTCGTCGATGTGCTGCAAACGACCGACCGCAGCACGCAACCCAAGTTCCAGAGGGCCGGCGGCGGCTACGGAAAATCCTGCTGCAGCGAGAAGGCCGGACCAACCCATCCTGTGGCCCAAGACATCGGAAAGTTCGAGCCCGGTCTCCTCAAGAAACTCCCTGAGCCGCGGCGCCCTGCCGCCCTTCCACTGGGCAAGTGCGGCGACCCGCTGGGCATGTGCCCTGGGCAGTGCGCTACGGATGCTCTTGAGGACGACGTCCATTGCGACGGGATCGAGCTCCATATGGCAGCCTGCCGGCAGGAATGGGAACCCCTGTTCGATCTGCTCGACCACATGCTGGCGTCGACCACCCAACAGCGCGCGGAAACGGGCCTCGTAACGGAATTCCTGCCGGTGCTGGCTCACAAAGTCGAGGACGGTGCAATACGGCTTGCCGGCACTCCTGCGCAGGCCGCGCCCCAATTGCTGCAGGAACAAGGTTCCGCTCTCTGTGGGCCGCAGCATCAACAAAGTATCTACGGCGGGTATGTCGATGCCTTCGTTGAACAGATCCACGGTGAAAAGGATATTGAGCTTGCCCTCCGCCAGAAGCCGCAGCGCCGCCCTGCGCTCATCGTCGGGAGTGTCTGACCAAACAGCCAAGGCGCTGACGCCCGCCTTCGTGAACTGCTCCGCCATGAATCGGGCGTGCCCTACGCTGACACAGAACCCCAGCGCCCTCATGCGCTTCGGGTCCTCCACCTTCAATCGCAGCTGCTGGAGTATCCGCCCCGCAACCATGTGATCCGCAGTGATGACATTCGTCAGCTGCTCGATGTCATAACCGCGACCGCGTATCCAGCCGACCTCCCGCAAGTCCAGCTGATCATGGACGCCGAAATACATGAAAGGCGCCAAGCGCTGCTGGTCGATGGCATCCCACAGCCGCAACTCCGCGGCGATGCGACCATCAAACTCCTCGAGAATCGACAACCCGTCAGCACGCTCTGGCGTTGCGGTCAGCCCAAGCAACTCGCGGGGCCGCAGGTGCGCCAGCAAACGCTGGTACGACGCTGCCGCAGCATGATGGAACTCGTCGATGATCACCACGTCGAAGTGATCAGGATCCGTCAGTGCCAAGTCTGCGTGAGCCAAACTCTGGATTGAGGCAAAGACGTGCTCAAACTGGCGCGGGCGCTGGCCGCCAACCCACAATTCGCCAAAGGCCGGATCGTGCAGGGCAACGCGGAACGTCGCCCGACTGCGTTCCAGGATTTCCTCGCGGTGCGCGACGAACAACAACCGCGCCCGCGGCAACCGACCGCGCAAATGCAAGTAATCGACGGCGGCCATGACGGTTTTGCCTGTGCCGGTCGCCGACACCAGCAAGTTGCGCCGATGACCTTGCGAGCGCGCCAGTTCAATCTGCTCCAACAGGCGTTGCTGGAACGGTTCCAAGCGGAGCTCGATCGCCGGCAGATGAAACGCGATGTCCGCATCAGCGTTCGTCTCGCTCAACGCCCGGAATTCGTCTGCCACGAAGGGCCTGAAGTCCGGACTGCTCCAATAGGCCTCGAATACCGCCTCAACCTGTCGGACAACCGCGGGATTGCGGGCGCCGGACACGCGCACATTCCATTCGAGGCCTGTGACTTGAGCCTGATGCGTGAGGTTTGACGAACCAATATAGGCCGTCGTGTAGCCGGATGACCGCCGGAACAGCCACGCCTTCGCATGCAGCCGGGTACTGCCGGTCTCATAAGAAACGCGTACATCGACGCCTGCAGCGGTGAGCGCCTCCAAGGCGCTGAGCTCGGTCGAACCCGTGTATGTGGTGGTCAATAGACGAACAGGCCGTCCGTCGGCGCAGTGGCGCCGCAGGCCATCGAGCAAGGGCCTGATGCCGCTCCAGCGTACGAAGGCCATGACCACGTCGATGCTATCGGAGGAATCCAATTCCGACAGGATCTGGGCGCCCACCCGAGGCTCGTGAGGCGCATTGGTCAACAGAGTCGTATCGAGCAATGGCGTGAGCGGCGCCGCCAGCGTCGGTGCGGAGCCATCGGGAAGCAGTCTCTGCACTGCTCGCAGCACTTCACCCGGCGCTACGGGTCGCTCCATCGCGAAGCTGTCGTCATCGATGGACTGGTTGATAAGGTTGATGATCTGCCGCGCCAATTCCACGCCACGATGTGCACGGTCCCGATCCGGCATCAAATCCATCGCCCGTTCGACGACCTGGCTCAAATGGAGGGCGATTCGGTCAGGCACCTCTGGTGGTCGGAGAGCGTCACGCACCATGTGGACGTTGCCACCGGCCTTACCCAGTCGTTCCGACAAGCCCTCGGTGATCAGGGCTTCATACAAACCGAGGGCGTTGAGGGCCATGGCATCTCTCTGCGGCGTAAGGATCCCAGGCTAGCCCGCAACCGCCCCACGGCCAACAACGCAATTCCTACATGCGCTATCAGCGCGATGCCCGCCCCCTCGGCCCATACACCGGCAGCGGTTGCCCCTGCTCATACGCCCCCATGTCCGGG
>JBJOGJ010000327.1:0-3515 GCA_046048295.1 Pseudomonadota bacterium
CGTTGCTGTCTGGAGATCGAACCGCCCCCGTCAGGTCCGTGGCGCAGTCCCTCGGCATCGACAGCTGGCGGGCGGAAGTGAAGCCTGATGAGAAATTGCGCGAGATCGAGACAATGAAATCCTGCGGCGTCAAGGTGCTCATGGTTGGCGATGGATTGAACGACGCTCCTGCACTGGCTGCCGGGCATGCCTCCATGTCACCGGCATCTGCTGCAGACATCGCGCAGACTACCGCTGACGGCGTCTTCCAGGGCAAGAACATCATGCCGATTGTCGAGACGCTGTCGGTTGCCAAGGCTGCCCGCCGGCTCGCCCTCCAGAACTTCGCAATCGCGCTCGGATACAATATCGTCTGCGTACCGCTGGCTGCCGCTGGTTTCGTGACCCCACTGATCGCGGCGCTCGCCATGTCCGGTTCGTCCATCGCAGTGACGGCAAACGCGGTTCGGCTCTATGCCATGCGCCTGGACGGCGGCAGGAAGGGGGGAGTTAGCACGTGACGGCGCTTACCTGGCTCATACCCGCAGCCCTCGGCCTTGGCCTGCTTGGCCTCATCGCATTCATGTGGGCGCTCAAGCGCGGACAGTTCGACGACCTCGACGGCGCCGCCTGGCGTGCGATACAGGACGACGATGAACCCCCGCGCGAATGAACCGATCTCGATCTGACTTCGAAGGGCGTCCCTTCCCCAACCAATCGCTCATGAGCAGGTGGGTACGGCTCGCGGCCCCTGGCGCAGCAATCAGCGGTTCGAAGGCTCGGGTATGGTATCGCGAAAGGCATGCCACGTGGCATGTCCCAGCAGAGGAAACACGAAGATCAGTCCCAGCCCGAGCGTGACGATGCCGAGGGCCACCAGCGCGGCGATCAAGATCGCCCAAAGCGCCATCGGCTTCCAGTTCATGATGCACGCCTTGATGCTTGTCAGGACTGCCGTCATGGCATCTATGCGTTCGACAAGCAGAAGTGGAATGGACACAGCGCTGATCGCAAACGCGGTCGTGGCAAGGACCGCGCCGACGGCTGTGCCAACTCCGAGGAGACCAAGCCCCGAAGGCGTCATGAGCAGCGAATGGACGAACTGCTCTATCGGAGGAAGATCCACCGGTCCCATGAACAGCATGAAGAGGATCAGCGCGAACTGGACCCAGGCAAGATAGAGTACCATCAGGATGACGCCAAGGAACGACAGCTGGCCCTTGGCGCGACCGATTGCCGACAAGGCGGAAGCCAGAGTTGGCTGCTCGCCGGCCTCGATACGCCTGCTCGACTCGTAGAGACCTACAGCCAGCATGGGGCCTAGGAGCAGGAACCCGCCGCACAGAGATAGAATCATCGCCTGCATTCCAAATATGGTCAGTCCCCAGACCATAAGTGCCGCAACCAAGGTAAATAGTGCTCCGTAGAGAAGACTTACCGATGGTGCCCGCCACATGTCCCGGTAGCCTTCCGCCAACCAATACCATGGCCGGTCGGCTGGAATTTCCGCGATCGCAGGAAGATTGAACCCGACAACCGAGCCCCGTTTGAGCGGACTTCTATCCGTCTCCGCTGCTGCCATCGGTTAGCCTCCTCGTTCGGCGCTCTTTTTCGACCCTAGAACTCAATTCTAGTAGCCTACGAAACGATCGATTCAAGCATTGATCCAGGACAATGCAAACGCCGGCAAAAGAACAATGCCACCGATCCGGCGGCCATATCGGCAAACAGGCTCTTGTCAGTACACGAAGCCACGTGCCGTGACAGGCCAGATGCATTCGACCCTGCCGTTGCGCACGCCGACAAACCAATCATGTAGATTGCAGGTCGGATCGCAGTGACCGGGTACGAGCCTTAGCCGCTCGTTGATTCGTAGCGTTCCGCCGGTATCCCTGATGACCCCGTGCTCGTCGGAGCACTTGATGTATTCGACGTCATCGCGGCCGAATACGATGGGAAGTCCAGAGTCGACGCTATGGGCCTTGAGTCCGGCGTCGCAGATCGCAAGATCCGCCTTGGCGTGGCTCATGATCGAAGTCAGGACGAACAAGGCATTCCTGAACGTCGCGAGAGGCCTGCCGTCCTCGCCGAAAATACGGCCATAGTCAGCGTCCATGAAGGCGTAGGAACCGCACTGCAGTTCGTTGTATATGCCGGAGCCCGCCTCGACCATGTAGGATCCCGTGCCGCCGCCGGTGACGCTCTCACAGACGATCCCCTCCGCGGCCAGAAGCGCCACCATATCCGCCGCCACCCGACCCGTGGATTCGGCGGCAGCTTTCCGGTCCTCGAACGGGCGCACGTGCTGCGCTGACCCATTATATGCCTGAAGCCCTGCGAAAATCAGATTGTTCGCAGCCGCTATGGCTTTGGCGAGTTCCACAACAGATCTGCCGGGGGCAACACCACAACGTCCGCCGCCACATTCGACTTCGACCAGGCATTCGACCACCGTCCCGTGGCGACTGGCCGCCTCGGAAAGCTCGGCGACGTTGCTCAGATCATCGACACATACGCCGATGCGCGCGCCCAGCAGAGGCAAACGCGCGAGGCGGTCGAGCTTGCCGGGGTCCCGGACCTCATTGGTGATCAGAATGTCGCGGATGCCCGCGCGGGCAAACGCCTCCGCTTCCGAGACCTTCTGGCAGCAGATGCCGCAAGCACCGCCGTGGGCCATCTGATAGCGAGCGACATCAGCCGACTTGTGCATCTTTGCGTGGGCGCGCAGCCGAACGCCGGCCCGCTCGCAAAAGCGTCGCATCGTCTCGATGTTATGTTCGAACGCATCCAGGTCGATGACGAGGCATGGCGTCTGGATGTCGGATTCCGCCATCCCCGGCCTGGCCGGCAGGTTGTAACCGACTTCGAGTTCCTGGTCGTTCGTCACCTCTGGCGACCGTCGCGGCTGCTACTTTCCACCGGCATGCGATCCCCAATTCGCAGTCCATGCAGCAAGCATCTTCTTGTGCAACTCGCTTCCGAGCAGGGCATCGTCGCGCAGTGCGGCAGGCTTGCCGATGATCGTATCGGCGAAGGGTACGAAGCGCGGCAGTTGCAACGCCTTGTGAACCGGCACCGAACTCGTCTTGAAATACTGCAGCAACTGGCCCTCCCGGCTCAGCATCCAGTTCACGAAAAGGCGGGCGGCATTCTTATTGGGTGCCTTCTCCAGCATGACGATCTGCGAGATCGTTATGGGGGTCGGCGAGGGACAATGGTAGCCTATCGGGGCGCCCTTCTCGCGCAGATTATCGGCCCGCCATTCCGGAGCCGGAAGATTGGCAATGAATTCGCCGGCGACGGTGAGAGAGGTGAGCGCTGTCATGCCCTCCTTCCGCCTCTGCGGATCGAGATCCGCGAACAGGCGACGTGTGAACTCCTTCCCCCACGCCTCGCCCTTCATTCCCCATAAGGCCAGAAGCCAGGCGTTGGGTGTCCCCCGTCAGCATTCACGAGACGTTTTGAAGCGAATCGGGAGTGGAGGATTTTGAGATCATCGTAGCCGTAAAGGAGCGAAGATGAGATCAAAATCCGGG
>JBJOGJ010000328.1:0-3483 GCA_046048295.1 Pseudomonadota bacterium
GCCTCAGTCTGACAGTGAATACCGTCGCTGCGGCAGCTCTGTTCGTTGTTTTTCGGGAGGTCGGCTGGATGCCGCATCTTGGGATTGCCGTCGCCACGGTCATTGGCGGCTGGCTTAACGCCGGCCTGCTTATGGCTTTGCTCATGCGGCGCCGGCAGTTCGTGCCGGACAGCCAGCTCATTCGCGCTGCACCGAAGATCATCGTCGCGAGCGCCGTGATGGGGGCGGCATTATTCGCCACGGCTTATCAACTCGAGGCCTATCTGTCGCGCACCAGTGGTCCGCTGATCCAGCTCGCCGCGCTGTCCGTGCTCGTCGGCACTGGTGTTGTAGTCTATTTCGCTTTCTGCCACTTGACGGGGGCTGCGAGGCTCAACCAGCTTCTTGCAGCAATGCGTCGGGGCGGTTAGATGCAAGGCGCGGCCGGACGGGTTGCGCATTGGCCGCGACCGGGCGATAACCGCCGCCCAAATGGAAATCCGGAATCTATAGTCATGAACTTTGCTCCACGTGTCTTCTCGGGCATGCAGCCGACCGGCAGCCTTCATCTCGGCAACTATCTCGGTGCCATGCTGCAGTGGATCCGGCTGCAGGATTCGCACACGTGCATCTACTGCGTCGTCGATATGCATGCGATCACTGTGTGGCAGGATCCCAAGGAGCTGAAGCAGGCGATCCGCAAGGTCACCGCTGCCTATCTCGCCTGCGGACTCGACCCTGAGCGCAGCATCCTTTTCAACCAGAGCCAGGTGGCCGCGCACGCCGAACTCGCATGGGTGTTCAACTGTGTCGCCCGGCTGGGCTGGCTCAACCGTATGACGCAGTTCAAGGAGAAGGCGGGCAAGGACCGCGAGAACGCCTCGGTGGGGCTGTTCGCCTACCCGAACCTGATGGCAGCCGACATTCTCGCCTATAAGGCGACGCACGTCCCCGTGGGTGACGACCAGAAGCAGCATCTCGAATTGTCGCGCGACATCGCTCAGAAATTCAACAACGATTTCCGCGCTGAGATTGTGGAGGCCGGGTTTGGCGACGGGGGCTTCTTCCCACTCCCCGAGCCTGTCATTCAGGGACCGGCAACGCGCGTCATGAGCCTGAGGGACGGCACCCGGAAGATGTCGAAGTCTGATCCGTCGGACCTCTCCCGCATAAACTTGAGCGACGATGCCGACACGATCGCGCGCAAAATTCAGAAGGCCAAGACCGACCCCGAGCCCCTGCCATCGGAAGCCGCCGGACTCGATGGCCGCCCGGAGGCGGACAACCTCGTCGGAATCTATGCAGCTCTCGTCGGCGTCTCGAAGTCGGAAGTGCTGGCCGACTTCGGCGGCGGTCAGTTTTCCGGCTTCAAGAAGGCACTGGCCGAAGTCGCAGTGGAACGGCTGGCGCCGATAGGCGCCGAGATGGCCCGCATGACCAAGGACCCGGCCTCCATCGACGCCATCCTGGCCAACGGGTCCGCCCGTGCCCGGGAGATAGCAGAGCCGGTGATGCGCGACGTGAAGGACATAGTGGGCTTCGTTCGTTCCTAGAACCCGTCTCCGCCACTTCACTGACACAGCCAGGTATTATGTTGCCGGGCGTTCGAACACATGGCAGCATGCAGTCATGACGACAAAGAGAAGGCGCCGCTCCTACGAGGAGGGCCACAACCGCAAGTACTTGCTCATCGTGGACGAGTCGCCCGAGGTGGACGCGGCTTTGTACTTCTGTGCCAGTCGAATCGCACACACGAGCGGTAAGATCATCCTGCTCTACGTCATTCAACCTCAAGGTTTCCAGCACTGGATGGGCGTGCGCCAGGTCCAGATGGAGGAGGAGACCAACAAGGCCCGTGCGCTCTTCCGCCTCTTCCGCCGTAAACTCAATAACGCCGGCTTCGAGCACGTCGTAACGGAGGAGGTGATCCGCGAAGGCAAGAACAACGAAGAGATCATCGGTCTCATAGAGGACGACGAGGACATCGCTATTCTCGTGCTCGGCGCTTCGACCGAGCAGAACGGTCCAGGACCGCTGGTGACGTCGTTGGCTCTGGGGCGCACCGCGGGCACGTTTCCGATACCGATGGTTATCGTGCCTGGGGACATGACACTCGAGGACCTCAAGTCGCTCGCCTGATCACCCATTCTCCGACTCTAGCACTCGACTTTTGACGTCGACACCGCCATCTACTATGAGCGAGCAGATTGCAAGGCGCGTGCGGGGGCCGCCAGCCCTTGGCGATGCGCAAGAGGAGACCGACCATGTTCATTCAGACTGAGGCAACACCGAATCCCGAAACCTTGAAGTTCCTGCCTGGCCGCACCGTCCTTGCTTCGGGAACCGCCGAATACCGCGAAGCTGCCTCGGCATCGGGCTCACCGCTGGCAGCCCGCGTCTTCGGTGTGGCCGGCGTAGAGGGCGTCTTCCTGGGTTCTGATTTCATTTCGGTCACCAAGTCGGACGCCGTTGCCTGGCAGCACATCAAGCCGGCGATCCTGGGGGCCATCATGGAACACTTCATGTCCGGTGCCGAGGCCCTTGAGGAGGCAGCAGCCGGAGAAGCCGACGAGGATTATGACGCAAAGGACCACGACGTCGTAGCGACGATCAAGGAGCTGCTCGACACCCGCGTGCGGCCGGCCGTTGCCAATGATGGCGGCGACATCACCTTCCGCGGCTTCCGCGACGGTGTCGTATACCTCCATATGCGCGGCGCCTGTGCCGGCTGCCCAAGCTCGACAGCGACGCTCAAGGGTGGCATCGAGAACCTGCTCAAGCACTTCTGCCCAGAGGTCGAAGAGGTGCAGGCAGTCTGATCAGGCAAACGAGGAGGTCGTCTACCATGTCGATGCGGTTATCGGATGAGGCGCTGGATCAGATTTTTCTGGCCGCCCGCACGCAGAACAAGTGGCTGGACAAGGATGTGTCGGACGAACTGCTGCATGAACTCGTCGATATCCTGAAAATGGGGCCGACCAGCGCCAATTGCCTGCCGGCACGCATCGTGTTTGTGAAGTCCCATGATGCAAAGGAGCGTCTTAAGCCTCATCTCTCGTCGGCCAACCGCGAGAAGACGATGCAGGCGCCGGTAACCGCCATCATTGGCCATGACTTGCAGTTCTACGATCACCTGCCACGGCTCTTCCCCCACGCTGACGCAAAAAGCTGGTTCACCTCCAGTCAGGCGCTGGCGGAGGAAACCGCGTTTCGCAATGGCACTCTGCAGGGGGCGTACCTGATCGTCGCAGCGCGTGCCCTGGGGCTCGATACCGGTCCGATGTCGGGCTTCAACAACAAGGGCGTGGACGAGGAATTCTTCAGCGGAACGAACATCAAGTCCAATTTCATCTGCAGCCTGGGGTACGGCGATCCGGAAGGCGTGTTTCCACGGCTACCGCGGTTCGATTTCACCGAGATGTCATCGATCATCTGATGCCGACCAACCTTCTCGCGATCGAGACGAGTGCAGGCGCCTGTTCAGTCGCTGTCTTGAAAGCGGGT
>JBJOGJ010000329.1:0-3458 GCA_046048295.1 Pseudomonadota bacterium
CGCTGACCTCACGAACGTGTTGAGGCTCCCATTCTGCAATTTGTCGGAACCGGGTGATCCCGAGGCCCGCGAGTTGGGCAGCCAATGACTTGTCGACGCCGCGGATAGCGGTCAGATCGTCCGGTACATGAGCCTCGGTCTTGATCTTTACCCGAGTCCGGAATGGTTGCAGCTGCGCCGATTCGACCTCCGGTGTCGCGCCGCGGGCGATCGAGCTATTTCCTTTTGAAGACATCGTGTCTCGTACGTTCCCGTCACTGTCGACTGTCGCGCATAGTGTTTGAGCGGACATTAGGCTCATTGTCCTTGGCATACAACGCTTGCGTGTTGTTGAGCTTACCCAATCCGACACTCGTGCGGTTGACGGTTGGGGCGACGTTGCGCCAGCATGAGCGGCCTGAAGATGAGGCAGCAAGCAACTGAACCCGCGGAGTGATTAGCCTATGACCCGGTACCGGCCCCTGTTCGAGGCAATCTATCGGCTCTACGAGCATTCCGGTTTCACGATGGCTGGCGCTGTAGCCTTCTCTTTCGTGTTGTCATTGTTCCCGTTTTGCATATTCATCGCAGCGCTTTCAGGCGTGTTCGGCGGGCGAGAATTGGCTGACATCGCAATCCAGCAGTTGTTCGAACTCTTCCCGCGCCAGGTCGCGGAAGGTTTGGCACCGGAAGTAATCGCCGTCCTCGGGCGCACGCGCATCGAACTGGTAACGCTGAGCGCGCTGATTGCTCTGTTCTTCGCCACCTCCGCCATCGAGACGTTGCGCGCAGCCTTGAACAACGCCTACCGGATTCAGGAGCAGCGCCCCTACCTCCTTTGCCTGGCGTTGTCGATGCTACTGGTGCTGCTGAGCGCGGTTACGCTGCTGGTGCTCGCCTGGTTCGTCCTCGTTGGCCCGGCGGTAGCCGCGGCCCTCGAACCGGCCTGGCTGGCCCGCTTGGGTCTCGACTGGGTGCGCACCGTGCTCTATTCGAGCTCGACCTTTGCGCTCCTGCGCTATGCTGCGGCCGCCATAGTGATTTCCGCTCAATTGTTCGCAATACATCTCTGGCTCGCCGCAGGTCGGCGTACGCTGATTGATGTCTGGCCCGGTGTTCTGCTGAGCGTCCTGCTCTGGCTCGCACTCGCCGGTGTCTACTCATACTACATCGGCGTCAGCGACTACTCGCGCTTCTATGCGGGCCTATCGCACCTGATGGTCGCGCTCATTTTTTTCCAGGTCACGGCGGTCATTGTTATCCTGGGCGCCGAACTGAACCGGGGCCTCATAGAGTTACGAAAAATAAACCAAGACTAGACGATGTCTTTCACTTCGGCATCACCGCAAGGCGGGGTTAAGCTTCGTTCATTATCGTGGACGGACGCTGGCACCCGAAAAGGTCAGCGGACGGAAGGCAGGAACAACATACTGCCGCGCGATCGGAATGCAATTTTTGTCCAGGTGGCCGGGGATGGAAGAATTCGTTACACGCATGTACAACATCGATCAGAATGTTTTCATTCTGATCGGAATGATGTGTGTTTGGGCAGCGCTCATACTCAACAAGGCGCTAGACCACGCAATTATCACCGTTGTAGCACTCCCGACCTTCCTGAACTTTGCACTCGCCACAATCGTCGTGCTCGACGACCTGCAGATTGTGCTTGCCAATGAGCGCAGCATCAACCTGATCATGTTCGCTGGCATTGGAATCATTGTCGCGTTGTGCCTGATGGTCATCGTTTTTGTTGTCACCACCAGCTATATCGACCTTCGAGACCAGCTGGAGAAGGACCGCGACAGCAAGATTCGAAAGGCAGAGGTCCCGCCGGCCTGGATCGGTCGCGCCTGACACAGGCGCTCAGGACCGCAACCAGGTCACCCCGGCGCATGTGGCATCGCCCGCGAGTACTGCCCGACTGCAAGCCGCCACATTTTTGATCTGCGCAGTGGCAAATGCCGAGCTGAAGTCGATGGGCGTTGTCTGAAGCCCGAAGACCAGTGCTACGAAGGAGGCGGCTATGGCCGTCTTCCGGCCTATGCCCGCTGCGCCTTCGCTGGCAGCGGTGATGATATCCCTGATGACGCGCCGCCGCCCGAACAGGTCGACGACCTCGCTGCTGGCAGAATGGCTTGCATCGGGTTCGGCGGTCGTCTGGGTCGCGGCCACGGTGTCCATGGCTTCGAGATGATGGGTCTTCGTCCCCGCCGCGAGCATGGCCGCCTGCTCGATCCAGCCGTCTTTGGAGATCCGGCAGTCAGGTCCGAGCTTGTCCCTGATGGCAGCTACGTCGGCGGCTGTGGCGTTGGCGAGCGTTTCGAACGTCGAGAACCCTACCTCCGACAGTGCCTGGCTTGCAGCAGCATCGATGCCTTTGATCTGCGTGAGCTGCGGTGTCTCGGAGACGGCAACCTCGCCGGCTGTTGGAGCTTCGGCAGCGACTTCAAGTGAGGTGATGAATGCGTCGAACTCGGCAATTTGCCGGCGCGCCTCCTCCTCGTCCAGGTCGTCGACTGTGGCCTCTCCGGCCGCCGCGGCAAGAGTACCAAGGGTCCCGATGAGCGTATCGATCTCGGACTGGATCTTCGCCAGCCCCGCCTTCAGATGGAAGAGCTGCGCCGTTTGGCGCTCGATTTCTGACGCAACGGATTGCAACTTGCATGCAACTGGAACTGACATTCTCCGTCTCCCACAACGGTGAAGTTTCAACATACTGAGTATATTGGCGTGTTTTCATCAATCAGCGGTTAACAGGCGTCCGAAAATGGGATGAATAACCGCATCATTTTCAGGCATGTCTCAAGTGTATGCCTCGACAAGCCGGCGGACCGAAGCTTCCGTTGACTGCCCGGCCGCTCCAGTTATTATGCGCGCCTTTCCAACGCCCCAGTGGCGGAACCGGTAGACGCGCCAGACTCAAAATCTGGTTCCTGCAAGGGAGTGCCCGTTCGAGTCGGGCCTGGGGCACCATCATCGCCGATGGAACATTTGGGCACCCGCCCGATGATGCGGGTTCGCAACGCTATGCCGGACAGTTCGCCAGCCGGCCCGACGGCGGTTTGCCCCATCTCCGCTAACTATGTTAAGCCGCAATGGATTTCCTGCTGGCAGGGGTGTGTGAATGCGGCGTCTTGGTCGATTATTGACGGTTCTCACCGTGGCGCTCTGCGTATTGCCCCAAGGCGCGGGCGCCAATCCGACATTGCTCTTCAATCCGGACGATGGCCGAATTTTCTATTCCGAGGAAATGGATGACCAGTGGCATCCCGCCTCGCTGACGAAGATCATGACGGCCTACTTGGCTTTCGAGGCCATGAGGGCGGGCAAGGTCACGTTCGAGACGAAGCTCAAGGTGAGCGAAAAGGCGCACGAGCAGCCGCCGAGCAAGATCGGGCTGCCCGTTGGTGGTGAGCTGCCGTTGGAGACGGCCATCAAGGCTCTCATCGTCAAGTCGGCCAACGACGTGGCCGTTATGA
>JBJOGJ010000330.1:0-3451 GCA_046048295.1 Pseudomonadota bacterium
GCGTGCCGAGGCGGCGAGCGGCATGTTCAAGGCAAAGGTCCTGACGACCGCCGCGGCACTCGCCGGCGGCGTGAGCTTCATCTCGGGCGAGAACTACATGAGGCTGATCCAGGAGAAGTGGCTCGGCCTGCAATCTTCCTGGCACCTGCCGACCCACCTCGATGCCTGGTACTACACGCTGGTCGAGAAAGGCCTCGCTCCGCTGCCGAAACTCGCGGGCGTCGACATCCGCCAGCTCGCGCTGTCACCGACCTTCGACTTCGCGATGATCGGTGCCGGCGGCCTGATGGGCATCCGCAGCGCGGCGAGCCTGCTGCTGGGCGCAGTGCTCAATTTCGTCGTCGTCGTGCCGGTCATGATCTCCCTCGGCGAGATCGAGCCGCGGGCCGGCTCGATCGCCGAGGGCACGGCGCTGTTCGGCAGGGCGCACATCCTCAACACCTGGGCGCTGTGGTGGGGCATCACCATGATGGTGGTCGCGGCGATGGTGGCGCTGTTCGCGCGACCCGAGGTGTTCGTCGAAGCGTTCCGCAGCCTCACGGGGCGCAGGCGCGCCGCCGCGGCGGGCGGCGACGTGCTTAGGGACATCGAGCTGCCGCTGCCCGTGTCCTGGATCGGCATTCCCATCGTCGGCGCCTTCGGCATCTGGATGGCGCACGAGTGGTTCGGCGTGCACTGGCTGCTCGGGGCGCTTTCGATCCCGCTGATCATGGTGCTGGCGCTGATCGCCGCGAGCAGCACGGCGCTCACCGGCATCACGCCGTCGAGCTCGCTGTCGAAGATCCCCCAGTTCACTTTCGGTGCGATCGACCCGCGCACCCCGGCGCCGAACCTCATGACGGCGGTGATGAGCGCGGAGGTGGCGAGCAACGCCTCGAACCTGCTGATGGACATCAAGCCCGGCTACATGCTGGGGGCCAAGCCGCGCCAGCAGGCGATCGGCCACGTGATCGGCATCGTCGCCGGTGCGCTCGCCGCCACGCCGCTGTTCTTCCTGCTGTTCGGCCTGACGAACTTCGATCCCGCGGGCGACCGCTCGGTGATGGACACCATGGTCACCGACAAGTTCTCGTTCCCGGGCGCACTGCAGTGGAAGGGTGTCTCCGACCTCGTCACGGCGGTGTTCGGCGGCGGTGGCGGCGGGACGCTGCTGAGCCACTCGATGGTGTGGTCGATGGGCATCGCCGCATTCGCCGCACTCGTGATGGAGGTGCTGCGCATCCGCACGCACAACCGCTTCCCCCTGTCGCCACTCGCGATCGGCCTCGGCGTCGTGGTCCCGCCCGACTCCTCGCTGATGATGTTCACTGGCGCAGCGCTGTTCTGGCTCATGCGTCGCCGCTACGGATCGCAGCCGGAATCGCGCGGCTACGCCATCTGGGTGGACTCGCAGGAGCCGATCTGCGCGGGACTCATCGCGGGCGCGGCGCTGGTCGGCATCGGCGACATCCTCGTCAAGGTGTTCGTGTTCGGCTGACGTGATCGTGGGGAGTGAAGTCCGTGCGGGGTCGCCCGTCGTATCCGACGATTTGCGCGCCGACCGCATGCAGTGCACGGGTAGGGGATGGCACCTCGATCACGCCACTCGGAGCACTTCTCGAACGTCCGCTCTGTGCCATTGGCAAGGACTCCAATCGACCCGGAGCAGTCCGTCGGGCCTGCGAGAAGCGGACGCTCGGAATGCCGGTCTCTGGAACACGAGCGGGTGATGGGAATCGAACCCACGTAAGCGTCGCCACGCCGCTCGCCGAATCAATCACTTAAAGACGACCGCGGCTTCGCGTGTGATTGACGTGTGAAATCGTACGGCTTCGTGCCGCCGTCTCAGCAGCACAACGCCGGCGAGGCTCTCCCGTTCAATTCAGTCATTCATGGCTGTTTCACTTCGACGATATTGCCCATCTTCCAGGAGCGGTCGAAGAACGCCTTGGTCGGGGAGTACCAGCGGAAGTAAGCGAAGAAGCCTTTCTCCGGGTTGGTCTGGATCCAGTTCGCGTCGGGCACGCCGTCCGGCTTCTTCGGGGAGAAGACGAGGCGCACGGAACCGTCCTTGCTCTTGACGAGCGGCTGGCGGCTATTGACCTCCGTCTTCCCCTGCGGGTTGACGATCATGCAGCGCGTGTCGTTGTCGTAGAGGACGACCGACCAGAAGTTCAGCATCGGCACGTCCTTGGGCACGACCAGCTCGTAGGCCTCGCCGCCGTCCAGCCACCGACCGGCGTCGTCCTTGTAGGCCGCGAGGTACTGAATGCCCGCGTCGACGAGGTTCTGGGTGCTGGCCTCGGTGACCGTGATTGCCTCGTAGGTGTAGGCGGTCCGCGCATCGATCTCCATGTGCGTCTTCGCCATCTGGTCGAGCGGGCTCTGCATGAATAGGATGTACTGCCACTGGGACTTCGGATCGTCCGTCCAGTGCTTGACCGGATGGGGCTTGGCGAAGCTGTTGCCCATCGCCCAGGTTTCGCCGACGAGCGCCGCTTCCTCGAGGATCTTCTTCTGCGCGGCGGTCGGGGCGAAGGGCTTGCCCTTCTCGATGCCGAGAGTCTTGAGCCCCTGCAGCACGGCCATGTCGCGCTCTTCGACGGGATTCAGCTGGATCGCCTGGTGAACCACCTTCCAGTACTCGAGCCCGCGCGGCTGATGGCCCTCCCAATCATCGTTCGGCGCCTCGAAGATTCGGATCCTGGACTCCTGGCCGAGGCCATGGATCTTGTGGGCGTTCAGGATGCGCTGACCCTCCTTCGGATCCGGCGTCAGGATGCGGGTGCCGATCAGCACCGTGCTGGTCTTCGACGTGACCACGAAGTCGGCGCCGTGATTCTCCGGGACCTTGGTGCCCTCGAGCACGATCAGGAACTTGCCACCACCCCCGCGGTCCGGCCCAACCATGCCAGTATCCGTGACCGCACGCTGCCAGAGGTCGTTGATTCCGCCACCGGTGGGCCCGGGCGGCACCTCGTACATCAGCAGGCCGCCGGTGTCACTCAACTCCGCGAAGGTGATCACGTAGGTCGTCGTGTCGTTTGCAGTCAGGATCGGCAGCTTCTGTTTGGTGGTCCGGTAGACGATCAGATCGCCCGGCTTGCCGCCGAGGGCGCCGAAGTGCGCGTTGCGCCACTGCATGATGCCGATCGCCGGGATGAAATGGATGTAGGCCTGCACGGCGCGCTGGTAGTCGATCTCCTCGCGGACACGTTCGACGGTCGCGGCGGTGGGATAGCCGTTCGCTTCGAACTCGAGCACCCCGGAGCGGGTCTCCTGGCGACCGTGCAGCTGCGCGTTGGCTGCAGGCATCCACGCGGCAACAGCGCAGACGCAGGCGATGGCGAAACGGTTCATTGAGGTCATGGCCAAACTCCTCGCGGCCTGAGCATTGACGCTCGCTCGTTCAGTGGTCGACGGTGTTCGTCCAGGATCGTGCCTGGCGGCCTGGTTCAGCGCTTGCCGATCA
>JBJOGJ010000331.1:0-3398 GCA_046048295.1 Pseudomonadota bacterium
TATCCGCTGACCCGTGCGGCCTCGAAGCAGCTGCTTCCGGTCTATGACAAGCCGATGATCTTCTACCCTCTCTCCGTACTGATGCTGGCAGGCATCAGGGACGTCATGATCATCACCACCCCCGAAGACCAGGCCGCCTTCAAGCGGCTGCTCGGAGACGGCACCCGCTATGGCATTGCCATCACTTATGCCGTGCAGCCGAACCCCGATGGCCTCGCACAAGCCTTCATCATCGGCGAGGAATTCCTGGCCGGTGAGCCGAGCGCACTCGTCCTAGGCGACAACATCTTCTACGGTGCCGGCCTTTCCGCAATGATGCAGCGCGCCAATGCCCGTATCCACGGCGCAACCGTCTTTGGCTATGCAGTACGCGACCCGGAACGATATGGCGTCGTGAGCTTCGACAAGTCGGGCAGGGTCGAAACGATAGAGGAGAAGCCCAGGCAACCGAAGTCTCACTTTGCGGTCACTGGCCTCTACTTCTACGACGGCCGCGCAAGTGCATTCGCGAAGAAGGTGAAGCCTTCTGCACGCGGAGAGCTCGAGATTACGTCCCTCAATAACATGTACCTCGAGGACGGCGGCCTGCACGTCGAACTCTTGGGTCGCGGCTACGCGTGGCTCGACACCGGCACGTTCGACAGCCTCCTGTCTGCCGGCGAGTTCGTTCGTGCACTGTCTGAGCGCCAGGGTTTTTCCATCGGTCACCTAGAGGAAATCGCCTTCAACCAGGGCTGGATCGGCCTCGAAGACCTGAAGCGTTTTGCCGCCGAAATGCCGAACAGCGCCTACTGCCAGTACCTCGCCAGGCTGGTTGCCGAGCAACAGTCGTAATGGCATCCCCTTGGCCTCGCTTCCCATTCTGCGCTAGTCTCTCGGACAGGCCAGACCGGCCGTTACCTCACAGGCAGACGGAGACCAATTGATGGGCGAGTTCGCGCTAGGACAATCTGTGTCGAGGTTCGAAGACCCGCGCCTCCTTCGCGGCGGCGGCCGGTTCACCGACGACTTCACCATGCCCGGCATGGCCCATGGCTATGTTGTCCGCGCCAACGTCGCCCATGCCCGCATCCTATCCATCGACACCACTGCCGCACTTCGTGCTCCGGGAGTGATCGCCGTACTTACACATAGTGACTGGGCTGCCGCCGGCTTCACCGACCTTCCTGTCGGCCGCGGCCGCTCGACGAGACGCGACGGCTCGCCGATGTATCGCCCCGTGCACCCGGCGCTCGTCAGCGACCGCGTCCGCTGGGTCGGCGACCATGTGGCGTTCGTCGTCGCCGAAACGCTCGAGCAGGCGATGGACGCTGCCGAACTCGTAGAGATCGAGTACGACCCGCTGCCTGCAGCAGTCGGCACCGGCGATGTCACCCAGCCTGGCGCACCGCTCGTCTGGGACGACTGCCCGGACAACATCTGCTACGTGCAGCAGTACGGCGACAAGGAAGCAACCGACCGTGCATTTGCCGAGGCAGATCACGTCGTGTCGCAAAGGTTCGTTATCAACCGCGTCACCGCCGCGACCATGGAACCCCGCGCCTGCCTCGGCCACTACGACCGGGCCGACGACCGCTACACTGTCAGGATGACGGCTCAGCGCCCGTTCCGCATGCGCCAGCTCATTGCCCAGGTGATGCAGGTCCCGGAGAGCAAGGTCCGCCTCATCGCCGGCGACGTCGGCGGCAGCTTCGGCATGAAGGGTTCGCTCTACGCCGAGAACATGCTGGTCCTCCTGGCATCCCGCGTTACAGGCAGGCCGGTCAAGTGGACGGCAACACGTACCGAGGCCTTCCTCGGCGACTGTTCGGCGCGCGACAACTTCGCCGACGTCTCGATCGCCCTCGACAAGAACGGAATTTTCAAGGGTCTCCGCCTGCAGAACATCGTGAATGTCGGTGCCTATCTACACGCTGGCGGCGAAGGAGCTGCAATCAGCAACATCGGCACTTTTGCCGGCGTCTATCGTATCCCAGCCATCCACACCGACGTGACGACGGTATTCTCGAACACCAACCCGCTCCGATCGTACCGGGGCAATGGCCGCCCCGAGGCCGCCTACAACATCGAGCGCCTCGTGGACATAGCCGCCGACGAGTTGGGCATCGACCCGGTCGAGATCCGTCGCCGCAACATGATTGGCAGGGACGAGTTTCCTTACAAGACCAGCCTGCGCTTCACATACGACTGCGGCGACTTCGAAAAGACCATGGACATGGCTCTTGAGATCGCGGAGTACGCCGGGTTCGAGGCGCGCCGCGCCGCCTCCAAAGCCCGCGGCAAGCTTCGCGGCATGGGTGTCTCCTACACCATCGAAAAAGCCGCAAGCCCCGGTTACGAGGGTGCCGAGATCCGCTTCGACCGCGCCGGTAGCGTCACGATCCTCTGCGGCGCCGGCAGCCAGGGACAGGGCCATGAAACCGTGTTGAAGCAGCTCGTCTGCGACCGCCTTGGCATCGACCCCGGCGAGGTCACCTACGTCCAGGGCGATACGGACGCGGTCTTCTATGGTGAGGGTTCAGGCTCCTCGCGCACCGCCACCATCGGCGGCGCGGCCATGCACATGGCAACGGAAAAGATCGTCGCCAAGGCGAGCACCATCGCCGCCCACCTGCTCGGCGTCGAGGACGTGTCATTGGACGCTGGCGTCTTCACCAGCCGGCAGACCAACGAAACCGTGACCATAAAGGACGTCGCCAAGGCAGCGTCGCAGCCGGCAAAGCTCCCCAAAGGCATGGAGCCCGGCTTGATCGCCCAACACATCTTCCAGCTCGAACAGGCGAACTTCCCCAACGGTTGTCATCTGTGCGAGATCGAGATCGACGAGGACACCGGTGAGGTCGAGGTTCTCCGCTACACGGTTGCCGACGATGTCGGCACTGTTATGAACCCGCTGCTTCTGAAGGGCCAGATCAAGGGCGGCGTCGTGCAGGGACTGGGCCAGGCCCTCTTGGAGGACGTCCGCTACGACCCCGAATCCGGCCAACTGCTCACCGCCTCTTTCATGGATTATCCAATCCCGCACGCCAAGCACGTCTCGAATTTCGCCATCGTCTCGAACCCGGTGCCGACCAAGACCAACCCACTTGGCGTCAAGGGCGCCGGCGAGGCTGGAGCCGTCGGCGCTGTACCGGCCGTCGCCAACGCTGTCATCGATGCCCTTTCCGTCTATGGTATCCGCCATCTCGACATGCCGATGACGCCGGCGAGGATCTGGCGCGCAATCCAGGACGCCAGGTCGAACCGCTAATAGGTCACTGTGACGACGACCGTATCCGAGTACGTACCGGGCGGCGGCGTAGCCTGCGGCGGAATTCTGCCATACACCGTCAGCGACTGGTTGCCCCCCGATCCCGTGCCTGCAACCGTATTGGAGCCGATCGTGCTGCCCCATGGCA
>JBJOGJ010000332.1:0-3398 GCA_046048295.1 Pseudomonadota bacterium
GTCGCAGGCGTATTTGCGCCAATCCAGTGCGCTGGCATACTTGATGCATTTCGTTGGGTCCCAGTATTGAGCCTGCAGGGTCGTCGCGGCGAGCGGCCCGAGGCATCCGAGTTCGCTGCACCGCTTAAGGAGTTCCCATGACGACCGCTGCCGACGTTCTGAAGCTCATCACGGAAAAGGAGGTCAAGTTCGTGGACCTCCGCTTCACCGATACCAAGGGCAAGGAACAGCACGTGACCGTCCCGACACGCGTCGTGGACGAGTCATTCTTCGAGGATGGCAAGGGCTTTGACGGCTCGTCCATCGCTGGCTGGAAGGGCATCCAGGAGTCGGACATGATCCTGATGCCGGATCCCTCGACCGCCTTCATCGACCCGTTCTTCGAGGAAACCACCCTCGACCTGCGCTGCGACATCGTGGAGCCCTCGAACATGCAGGGCTACGAGCGCTGCCCCCGCTCGCTCGCGAAGCGCTGCGAGGCTTACCTGAAGTCGACCGGCGTCGCCGACACGGCCCTGTTCGGTCCGGAGAACGAGTTCTTCATCTTCGACAACGTCCGCCATGGCGCGTCAATGAACGGGTGCTTCTATGAACTCGACTCGATCCAGGGCGCCTGGAACGCCGGTCGTTCGGTGGAAGGCGGCAACCTCGGTCACCGCCCGGGCGTGAAGGGGGGCTACTTCCCGGTCCCGCCGGTGGATGCCTATCAGGACCTGCGCACCGCCATGTGCCTCGCGATGGAAGAGATGGGTCTCAAGGTGGAGGTGCACCACAGTGAAGTCGCCACCGGTGGCCAGGCCGAGATCAACGTCGCGGCCAATTCGCTGACGAAGAAGGCCGACGAGGTGCAGATCCTCAAGTACGCCATCCACAACGTGGCGGCGAGCTATGGCAAGTCGGCGACTTTCATGCCGAAGCCGCTCGTCGGCGACAATGGCAACGGCATGCACGTCAACCAGTCGCTTGGGAAGGACGGGAAGAACCTGTTCGGCGGCGACAAGTACGGCGGCCTTTCGGAGCTCGCCATCTACTACATCGGCGGCATCATCAAGCATGCCAAGGCGCTTAACGCGATCTGCAACGCGAGCACGAACAGCTACAAGCGCCTGGTGCCGGGCTTCGAGGCGCCGGTCATGCTCGCCTACTCGGCGCGCAATCGCTCGGCCTCGATCCGCATCCCGCACGTGATGAACCCGAAGGGGCGTCGCATCGAGGTGCGCTTCCCGGATTCCACGGCGAATCCCTACCTGTGCTTCGCGGCGATGGTGATGGCCGGCCTCGACGGCATCAAGAACAAGATCCACCCCGGCGATCCGGCGGACAAGGATCTCTACGACCTCGAGCCCGAGGAGGCGAGGAACATCCCGACTGTCTGCCATTCGCTGGACATGGCTCTCGACGCGCTCGACAAGGACCGCGGCTTCCTGAAGGAAGGCGGTGTGTTCACGGACGACGTGATCGATGCCTACATCGGCCTCAAGATGCAGGAGGTCACGAAACTCCGCATGTCGACGCACCCGGTTGAGCTCGAGCTCTACTACAGCGTCTGAGTCCCCGCAGGTCGGGTTCGCGGTGCCGGGCGGCGGTCGCCCGGCACCGCTTCCTCCCGACACTTGACGCACTTCGCGGAACGGAAAGCGTGTCTTTGTCAGTCGCCCAGGCCGGGACTATGCTCCGACGCCATGAACAAGCGCGTTGTCATGCTCGCCGGCGTCCTCTGCGTCCTGACCGTCACGGCGCATTCGTCCACGCGCGAGATGTGGACCTGGACCGACGCGAACGGCGTCACACACTATTCGGACACCCCCGTCCAGGGTGCGAAGAAGATTCAGCTATCGGGTTACGGCGCGCCGACGCCGGCGCCCACGACGGTCGCAACGACTCCGGCTGCCCGTCCCGCCCCCGAGGATGCGCGTGCTGTCCAGTATCGCTCCGTCAATTTCACACAACCAGAAGAAGGCGCCTCCTTCTTCGGTGCCGATGCTTCGGTGAATGTAGCGATCGAGACGGATCCGGCGCTGGCGCAGGGTCATCGCGTCGTCATCTATTTCGACGGCAAGCTCATGCAGGGCGAGTCGATCGGCAACCTCGCGCGCGGTGCGCACACGCTGGTGGCTGCGATCCAGGACGAGGCGGGTACGGTGCTGCTACGCAGCGCGCCTCGGACGATCTACGTGCAGCAGCCAAGCGTCAACAATCCTGCCGCAGTCGGGCCGGCACTCAAGCCCAGGCCGACGCCGCTGCCCGCGCCGACACCGCGTTCGCCCAAGTAGGTCAGGCGCCGGCGCGCCACCGGGAGGTGGCGTGACGTGGCAGCGGATCCCCACAACTTCCATCGCCCGGGCGTCCCAGAAGTCGCGTCCCTGCTCGACGGACTCGCGACCTGCGTGATCTGGCTCGACGCCGGCGGCGTCGTCCTGCACCTGAACGAGCCGGCCGAGGACCTGCTCGAAGCCAGCCGCAACCAGGCCGTCGGCCGCGCAATCCGCGAGCTGCTGCGCACAAACGCCGAGCTGAATGCCGTCATCGATCGCGCGCGCGCCGCGGGCGCGCAGTACTCGCGTCGCGAGCTGCCGTTCGAGACCGGTCCCGCCTCACCACCACGGTTCGTGGACCTCACGGTCACGCCCTACGATGCCCCCGGGCAGCCCTGTGGAGCGCTAGTCGAGATCGCCGACGTGACGCAGCACCAGCGCATCCTGCGCGAGAACGCGCTGCTCACCCAGCTGGGCGGCAGCCGCGCGATGGTCCGGCAGCTCGCGCACGAGATCAAGAATCCGCTCGGTGGCCTGCGCGGCGCCGCGCAGCTGCTCGAGCGCCAGCTGAAGGATCCGACGCTGCACGAGTACACGACCGTAATCATCGCCGAGGCCGACCGGCTCGCGGCACTGGTCGACGCGCTGCTGGGCCCGGGTCAGCCTCCGCGCAAGGAACCGGTGAACATCCACGAGCTGGTGCAGCACGTCGGGCACCTGCTTGCTGCCGAGGCGCCCACCGGCGTGGTGATCGAGCGGGACTATGATCCGAGCCTGCCTAGACTCAGGCTCGATCGCAATCAGATCATCCAGGCGTTGCTGAACCTCGGGCGCAACGCGATTCAGGCGGTGGGCCAGCGCGGTCGCATCGTGCTGCGCACGCGTGCCATTACGAACGCAAGCATCGGCAGCCGCCGATATCGCGTCGTGGCCTGCATCCAGGTCGAGGACGACGGCCCTGGCGTGCCGGCCGAACTCAAGGACACCGTGTTCTATCCGCTGGTGACCGGGCGACCAGGTGGCACGGGCCTCGGTCTCGCTGTCGCACAGGATCTGATCGGACGACACGACGGACTGATCGAGTTCGACAGCCGCCCGGGACGCACGGTATTCACCCTATTGCTGCCATTCGACAACCATGAA
>JBJOGJ010000333.1:0-3385 GCA_046048295.1 Pseudomonadota bacterium
TCGAAGGTTCAGTCTTCACCGGAGCCGGCCAGATGCGTTTCCGCCATGATGCCGGTCTCACCTATGTCGAGGGCACGACCAATGCCAACGTCAACACTGTCCAGTTCCAGATCGTTCTGGACGGCACGCTGGCACTGACGCAGGGCGACTTCATCTTCTGACTTGTTGCGGCTGCGATGCCGGCCAGGGAGTGCAGCGTGAGGAAATCGATAAACACCGCGAAAAGCGAAGCGGCCTGCGCCCGCAAAGGCTTTGGTTCTGCGTTTGCCGCACTGGCGACGATGTCCGGCCTGATAAACCTCATGGCGCTTACCGGCTCCATCTACATGCTTCAGGTCTATGACCGTGTCCTGACGAGCCACAGCATCCCGACGCTGGTCACTCTGACGGTCATCGTAGGCGTAGTGTTTCTGCTTCAGGGTTTGCTCGAAGGCGTGCGGTCGCAAGCCTTTTCGCGCATAGCGCTGGTTTTCGAGCAGCGGCTCACCGCCACGATCAACCGTGTCGTGCTGCTGAGGACCAATCACATGTCGCGATCCGAGGCACAACAGCCGCTTCGCGACATGGACAGCATTCGCAGCTTCGTGGCAACGGGTGGTCCGGTTGCTCTCTTCGATCTTCCGTGGATGCCGATCTATGTCGTCTTCCTGTTCATACTGCATCCCGTCCTTGGCTATGTATGTCTGGGTGGCATCGTAGTGATTGCGTGTCTTGCGCTCGCTTCGGAGTATCTGACGGCCGGCTTCGTGAAGGAGGCTGCGCGCGCCGATGCTGCAAGGCGGGCGATGGGCGATGAGGCGACGCGAAGCGCCGAAGTCATCCGGGCGATGGGTCTCGGGATTCGTGCCTCCGAAAGGCTGGCGCTCGCCAATGACCGCTATCTCCATGAGCAGACGAGGGCGACCGACAGGGCGGCGGTTCTGACCGGTATCTCGCGCGTCGTCCGCCTCGCGTTGCAGTCCGGCGTACTCGGCATTGGCGCCTATCTGGTGATCGAGGGACAGGTCACGGCAGGCGCGATCATCGCAGCCTCGATTTCCGCGTCGCGCGCGTTGGCGCCGCTCGAGCAGGCGATCGCACACTGGCGGAATTTCCTCTCGGCGCGCCAGGGCTATCGCCGTCTCTTGTCCGCCCTCGATGGCGTCCCGACACGTGGTCCTGCGCTGACACTGCCGAGACCCTGCAACTCGCTTTCTCTCCGGAATGTTGCCGTCGCCGTCAACGGAACCCGCCAGATTGTACTGCAGGATGCCGAATTCGATTTGGCCAAGGGGCAGGCTCTCGCCATTCTCGGCCCGAGCGCGGCAGGAAAATCATCGCTGGCGCGCGTTCTTTGTGGTGTCTGGCCGATCGCGCGGGGCTCCATCCGGCTGGATGGGGCCGAGTTCGAGCAGTGGTCTGAAGATGAGCTCGGGCGACACATCGGCTACATGCCGCAGGAGAACGTTCTCTTCCACGGTACCGTCGCCGAGAACATCGCCCGCCTCGAGGATCCCGTCGATGAAGCTGCGGTTCTGGCGGCTGCCAAGGCTGCCGGCGTCCACGATCTGATCCTCGGACTGCCGGATGGCTATGAGACCAACGTCGGTGCGGACGGCGTCAACTTGTCAGCCGGCCAGCGCCAGCGGATAGCACTCGCACGTGCGCTCTACAAGGATCCGTTCCTCGTCGTACTGGACGAGCCGAATTCCAATCTGGATGCCGACGGAGAAGCGGCACTTACAGCCGCCATTCAGTCAGTCAAGGCGCGCGGTGGCATTGCGGTCGTCGTGGCGCATCGCCCGAGTGCGCTTGCTGCTGCAGACTTCGTTGCCATGCTGTCCGCCGGCAGAATCGCGGCTTTCGGGCCCACCAGCGAGGTCCTGAAGAAGGTGCTGCGCCAGCCGATCAGGGCAGTCAATCAGGCGGGCGCTTGAACGTCCCGCCACGGATAGTGAGCGCGAAAGCAGGCATGCAATGAACCACGGCTCGAATAGTGATCGCAGCTACCTGACCGGCCTCCGCTACCGCCTCGTTGCCGGGCTCGCGTTGTGTGCACTCTTTGCATTGAGTGTCTTCGGCTGGGCCTCGACTGCGAAAATTGCCGGCGCGGTGATCGCACCGGGCACTGTGGTCGTCGAGGGAAGCAGCAAGAAGGTCCAGCATCTCCAAGGCGGAACCGTCAGGCAGATCAAAGTGAAGAACGGCGACAGGGTCGCTGCCGGCCAGCTGTTGCTGCAACTCGATTCGACGCAGATCGAGGCGTCGTTGGGGATCGTCAACTCACAACTCGGAGAATTGCTGGGACGGCGCGCCCGCTTGATCGCTGAGCGCGATCGCCTCGATGCGATTCCCTTTCCCGCGGAACTCGAGCCGTTTCAGAACTCCGGCCGCATTGTCGAAGGCGAGAGGCGCTTGTTCCTGACGCGCCGCGTATCCCAGGGGACCCGCAAATCGCAGCTCCAGGAGCGTATTAGTCAGCTTTCGGATGAGATCAGCGGATCGAGCGTCCAGCTGGCCGCAAAGCGCCGCGAGCAGAGCCTCATCAAGGAGGAGCTTGCCCGTGTCAGCGATATGTTCAAGCGCAACCTTCTGCCGCAGACACGCGTCCTCAGCATGCAGCGCGACGAGGCCCGGATTTCCGGAGAAAGCGGCCTGCTACAGGCCCAGATCGCCAAGCTGAACGGCCAGATTTCGGAAATCCGCCTGCAGATCGGATCGTTAGACGAGGATACATCCTCCGAGGCCCAGAAGGAAATTCGCGAGATAGAGGGGCGCATCAGCGAGTTGCGCGATCGGAAGATCGCTGCGGAGGACCAGCTCAGGCGCACCGTTATCCGTTCGCCGATCGACGGCATCGTTCACGAGTTGAGCACGAACACCGTCGGAGGCGTGGTTGCGCCGGGTGAGCAGCTGATGCTCATCGTGCCGGATAGCGACCAGCTTTCCATCGAGGTCAGGATCCGGCCGGCCGACATCGACCAGATTTCACCCGGACAGGACTGCAATCTGCGATTTCCCGCCTTCAATCAGCGCATCACGCCGGAGATGCGGGGCGTCGTCACGCGCCTTGCTCCCGACGCGAGCAGGGAGGGCGCCTCGGGTGCCTATTACGTGGCGCGCGTGGCGGCGGACCCAGGCCTTGTCGAAAGCCTTGGTGGCGGCCGTCTGGTGCCGGGGATGCCGGTCGAAGTCTACATCAAGACGGAGACGCGGACTGTCCTCTCCTATGTCGTCAAGCCGCTGAGCGATCAGTTCGAGCGGGCGTTCCGCGAGAGGTGAGATGGCCACGGGCAAACATGAAGATCGGGCAAGATGAGGTGATACCATGACTGTTCTGGTAACCGGCGGTGCAGGCTACATCGGCAGCCACGTCGTGCACGAAATTGTCGACGCCGGTCTGGCT
>JBJOGJ010000334.1:0-3373 GCA_046048295.1 Pseudomonadota bacterium
GATTCTGCTCGTGGCCGCGATTTTGACGAACTGCGGCCGGTTACCGACGATTGAGAGCAGTTTCAGTGTCATGCTCGACCCCTGGGCAAGTGAAACGACTTGGACGACACGGGCGCCCGCCCCGCTTGGAGATATCGGTCATGACCGGCATCCGCAACGGAAAACCATCAAATGGATTTGGCATTTGCCCCGAGGGTACTTTCGGACGACTCTTTTGGCTCGACCGGGGTTCAGACCGCATCAGCAGGGCTTCTCGCCAGCAGACCAGTCCAAATGGACGGATTGACTAATGCTCGGATTTTCCCAAATCTTGCAATTGGCAGATCGAGGCAATCGGATTCTTCGTACAGCCAACATCGCCTGTAACTACTTCGGCCCTGGTTCGGGAACAGACTTCGCATGATGCTGCCAAATCAGCGATCTCGCAATCGAATACAGATCGTTTTCCTCTATGGCACAGTCGTCACAATCGGTCTTTTGGCCGGTCTCCTGACGACGCTCTACGCATTACAGCAGGCGCCCACGGGCTCCTCCGATTTCAAGCGGGCGTGGAAGTTCCATTCCGACTCGGCTGACCTTCACGTGTTGGATTTTGGCTGGAACGCCACCGGACAAAAATGCATCTGGAGCATTTCCGGTACGATGGGGCTCTCTTTCACCGTCCCCAAAACGATGGCCGGACAGGTCAAGATCACCTTCGTCGCGGAACCCTTCGTGGACAAGAAGCTTCCGCGCCGTGTCATCGCGATCAAGGTCAACAACTACGATTCAGGCAGGCTGGTATTCGAAATGCCGCGTTCATTTCAGACCCGGAGCTTCACAATTCCAGCACAGTACCTGCATGCGGCACGATCGGTGGTGCACATGACCTTGCAGCCCGATGTCGTGACTTCGCCGCGGTCACTACTCGGCTGGGCCGAGGCCCGCCCGCTTACAATCTGCCTCGCGTCCATGACGCTGGAGACAGTGAAATAGTGCTCTTCACCAAACACTGGGCTATGGGACTGGTCCTTCAGCTTCCATGACACCGCATCCAGACAGAGTGCGTTCCACTTTACAACCGTTGGCGGGAGCCAGACGCGGCCCCTCGTTGCACGGCCCGATACCGGTAACCGGAGCCTGAGAGACTTGTCCTGAACCTCCTTGTCCAGGCGGTCGAAGATCGTCTCGAAGGAATATTGGATTGGGTCTACGTCTATCAACAGCGCGTCTGCCAGTCGTTTCGGCACTGCCTTCGTGAAATGGATCTCGACTACTAGCAGTCCGCGCTTCCGTGTGATGAACACGAGTTCCTTGCCGATGTTGTGCCGGTCCCCTGATTGAAGTTATCACTGTAGGCCCCGATCAGATAGAAGTAGGGATGGTGCACCAGCCCATAGGACATCTTCTGGGTGTGATTGTCGCCGACCATGTCCTACAACTGCCCATCAATCTTTCCGAACCTGCCCGTGGGTTTGCGTACGAGGTCGATGAAGAATGGCTCCAGGTAGGTCTCAGTTTCTGAATCGAGGAGCGTCGAGGCGAAGTAGGTCTGATCGACATCGGCAAGCTCTGTCCGCTCCTTCAGCATAGGATTTATGATCTTCCCGCGCTTGATCGGATTGTTGAGCATGTGCGCGTTTTGAATAGCGTAGTCGGAAAGGCTTCGCTTCTTGCCCGTCCAAGCCGGCCCCGCGGACTGCATGACCTCTATTCCAGGCGGTTCCCCTCGTGCTTCGCGAATGGAAAGTACTTTGTGTGGCTTGCCTTTTGGACTGAAGTAGAGGCCGAACGTTGGGTCAATGAAGTGCCACTTGCTTTCGATCATCACAGCCATCGCCGCATGGCTCACCTGCCCCGGCACATAGATGAAGCTGGTGGTGCAGGTTTCATACCCGAGATCAGGCATCACATCTTGAATGACGAAAGCTCTGTGTTCGCAAGCTGCGCCCAAGAGTTCGAGCGTTTCCTCATTCATCTTTTAGATCGCAACCGTCTCCTTGCGCGGCAGGCCTCTGGCCGAGATCGAACCATGCACCCAGGCGTTGAGCCCGAGCAGCAGATCCACGCCGCGAACACCGCTCTCCCTTACCACCTCTTTCATCACCGCCAGCGGGGAAATTCTTGCTCTGGTCTCGGCGCTTGCGCTCTCTGGCGGCCACAACAGCAAGACATAACTCGCGAGAGCCCATGCGATGAGCGTTCTGAGCATCGGCGATTTCCCCTTCGCCGCATCGCCCTCCTGCAGGATTTAGAGGTTACCCGTCAGGCAAGCCGTTGGAGCAAGTCCTCGATTTCCGGTATCGTTCTGGCATCGTCGATCTCTCGCTTCACCTCTATCGCGGCCAGGTGCGCACCGACATGATGCTCATAGGCCGCATCGGAGAACGCGACGAGCGTTGCCGCATCGAGCGGATGCTCGGTGTTGTCCGCTGCCGTCCAAGGAATGACCAGCGCCTCCCCGAATGTCATTGCTTCGCGTGCCCGCATGCGCGCCGCGAGTATGTTCTGCCGCGATAACTTGTCGGACTGGAACAGCACGCCATTGAACATAAAGCCGCCGTCCTGCCTGCGCTGCTTCCACAGGTTGACCGTCGCCCGCCCAATTTTCCGCCATGCCTCGATGCCCGTTGGCAGCTTGTGCGTCCCATCATCGCCGGTCTCCAGCACTACGTCGTCCGGCATTATGAGATGCGGCAGCCCCGAATGATCCACGAGAACCGCGCTATCGTCCGCATATGTGGCAACTACATCACCATTGTCATGAAGCACTTTCATCGCGTTATCGCCTCGTTGTTTCCAGTTGTCCCGATAGCTGGTGAGAAGACCGGAGAGCCGACATGAGTACTCGCCTGGTAGACCCCGCTCAGATCGGTTGCGAACTCGGTCCGCTGCGTCGTCGTGCCCGACGTCACGAGTGCGAAGACGAATGCGAACGACATATTGGAGCAGTAGACCGCATAGCTGCTGTTCAGCTCGATCGTGCAGCGGGTTAGGTTGAGTCGCGAGAACTCGGCGGCAGATGCTCCGAACGAGGCGTTGCTGGCGATCTCGCTGCCGCTGTAGACCGTTACGTTGGAATTGATCTCGGCGGAGATGCCGAGACTCTGGTTGTGCAGGCACAGGATCGCCGTGCCGACGGCCGACGACGCCGACTGCGCATTGATGCCGATCGAGAATGAATGCGCAATCGCGACGTCCTGCAGTACGGCGAACGATTTCTTCTGCAGGAACGTAACGGAACCCGTGGAACGCCGACGAAAAGACGTTGACCGCACCACCGGACAGCGCCCGCACCCCATCAAACCCGCCGCCGCTCCCTGTCGTGATGAAGGCGATGCCGTTTATTTGGCCGGCGCCTTCCGCAACGCCGAGGTCGACGGCATGGCAGTCC
>JBJOGJ010000335.1:0-3350 GCA_046048295.1 Pseudomonadota bacterium
GCTGGCCGACGAGGCGGGCCTGACGTTGATCGTCGCCGGCCGCTCACGCGCTAAGGCCGAGGGATTCTGCAACAGCCTCGTTTCCGAGGCGACGCTCATCCCGGCCAACTTCGATCGCAATGGCGACGTGGCGACCCAGGTCCTGGACTTCGCGCCAGACATCGTCGTCGACGCGAGCGGACCGTTCCAGGCCTATGGCGCGGCGCCATACCGGCTCGTCGAGGCGGCGATCGCGGCAGGCGCCAACTATATCGATCTTGCCGATGGCAGCGATTTCGTTGCGGGGATAACGGCGTTCGATGCCGCAGCACGCCAGCGCGGCACCTACGTCATTGCGGGGGCCAGCAGCTTCCCCGTGCTGACTGCCGCCGTATGCCGGAAGCTCGCAGCCGGCCTCGTCACCGTCGAGCGGATCACCGGCGGCATCGCCCCCTCTCCCTATGCCGGCGTCGGGGAGAACGTCATCCGCGCCATCTCGAGCTATGCCGGCAAGCGGATCGAGTTGACGCGCGAGGGGCGGGACTCATGCGGCTACGGCCTGACGGAGACGAAGCGCTACACCATCGCGCCGCCGGGCCGCCTGCCGCTCTGGAACAAGCTGTTCTCGCTCGTCGATGTGCCGGACCTGAAGGTGTTGCCGCCGGAATGGCCGGGGCTGAAGTCGATTTGGATGGGCGCCGGGCCGGTGCCCGAGGTGCTGCACCGCGGCCTCGTCGCTCTCGCCTGGGTGGTGCGTTTGCGGCTGTTGCCGTCGCTGGTGTTCCTGGCGCCGGTGTTTCATCGTGCCATCAATACGCTGCGCTGGGGCGAGCATCGCGGCGGCATGTTTATCGAGATCGATGGGACGACACCGGATGGTCAGGCCGTCACGCGCTCGTGGCACCTGCTGGCGGAAGGCGACGACGGGCCGTTCATCCCGTCCATGGCGGTGGAGGCGATTGTTCGCAAGTCCCTGGCAGGGCAGACGCCTGAGCCTGGTGCGCGTGCAGCGGTGCGCGACCTGGAACTCGAGGACTACGATGCACTCTTCTCCAGGCGCACGATCAGCACTGGCTTCCGTGGCATGGAAGCGGGCGAAGCGGAGGGGCCGCTCTTCCGGCGCATGCTGGGGGAAGCCTGGCATCAGCTGCCTGAAGAGGTGCGGTCCATGCACGACTTCGAGAACCGACAGATTGCCGAGGGCATGGCCGTGGTCGAGAACGGCGATAACGTGCTGACAAGGTGGATTTCGTGGATCTTCGGTCTGCCGCGTGAAGGCCGCGACGTTCCGGTCACCGTGACTTTCGAGAAGAAGAACGGCAGCGAAAGGTGGACGCGGCGTTTCGCGGGACAGGAATTCGCAAGCACGCATTCAAGAGGCGAGGGCCGCAACAACAGGCTTCTGGTGGAACGCTTCGGGCCCTTCGCTTTCGCCATCGCACTTGTGCAGGAAGGCGAACGCTTGGAGTTCCGCATTCGCCGCTGGAGCTTCCTCAGCATACCGCTGCCGACGGCGCTGGCGCCATCAGGCGATACCTACGAAACTGTCCGGGACGGCCGCTTCACGTTCGACGTCGAAATCCGCCTGCCGCTCGTCGGCCGGCTGGTGCGCTACCGCGGTTGGCTGGTGCGGAAGTCTGATGGCTGACCAGCCCTACCACTTCGCCTTGAGGTTGGCTGCAAATGCATCCTTCCATTCCGCGTCACCCTTGATCATGTCGTCGTAGGGGCGGACGTCGCGATAGGTCTCAGGGTGCACGCCACGCGGGTCCTTGCCTGCGGCAGCGTCGTCGATCGCCTCGAACAGCAGCCGGCGGAGCTGGATGATGGCGCGATCGGAGGAGCCGAGGAATTCCTTCGAGCGGTCGACGATCGGGCCCATGCCTTCCTGTAGCGCGAAGTCCTGAGTGTTTATGCCGGTAATGCCGGTGAACACTTGCTTCTGCAGTTCGCGGTCGATCATGTAATCGTTGGACTTGTTCTTCTTCAGCATATAGGTGCCAGGGATCAGGTCCGGCTTGCCGCGGCCATAGAAAGTCTCGCGCATCTCGGTGTGCTCGGGCGTCAGAACGACACTTTCGTCATAGCCCATCATCCAATTGTAAACCCAGGTCGTCTCGTCGTCGATCGGCACCCATATGTGGCCGTTGATCTCCGCCATCTTGCGCCGCTCGCCATCGAACGAGTGGATGCCGCCTCGGTACTGCTGGTTCGGCATGACGCAGTGGTAGACGCGGATGTAGCGCGTGTCGGGCCCTGTCTGGCGGGTTGAGACGTAGCAGTAGCCGTAGTCCGTGTGCTCGATGTCGAGACGCGGAGACTTGTCGGCGTTGCGCGGCTGATAGTTGGCGCCGATGTTGATGTTATGTGCAAACGACGAGTGCGCGGTGTCGAAGCCGCCTTCGATGGCCTGCAGGTAGTTGCATTCCTGGAAGGTTTTCGAGACGAACCGGTGCTTCTCCGGCGCCCGCGTCCACTCGTAGTCGGGTGGCGCCGGCATCTTGTCCCTGGGGCCCATGTAGGTCCAGATGACGCCGCCCTTCTCGATCGTCGGGTAGGCGGTGAGCTTGACCTTGTCGATCAGTCTGGCCGCCGAGTCGGAAGGCTCGGACGGCATGTCAACACAATTGCCGTCGACGTCGAACTTCCAGCCGTGGTAGGCGCAGCGGATGCCGCAGTCCTCGTTGCGGCCAAAAAAGAACGGCGCACGCCGGTGCGGACAATATGCCTCTACAAGTCCAACCCGGCCCTGGGTGTCACGGAACGCGAGCAGGTCCTCGCACATGATACGGACGCGAACGGGCGGGCAGTCGGGCTCGGGGATCTCCTCCGAAAGCAGCGCGGGTTGCCAGTAGCGGCGCAGCATCTCGCCGGCGGGGGTTCCAGGTCCGACCCGGACCAGCTTCTCGTTCTCCTCCGGCTTCATCGGCATATCCTCCAGAGTGCGTTCTATAGGGTTCGGCAGCAGGCGCAGGTTTCGGCTGCGTGGTCCGTTACAATGAAGGCTAGCATCAGCCATCCCGATGGACCAGATGCGTCGCATCATGTCGCAGGCAGGGCCGAGGCGGCGACGGGCCATTTTGAGATGGCGCTTGCAATCATGCTAATGTCGGTCTTGTGTGTTACCGAGGAAAGGCCAAGGACGCTTAGGGAATGAACAAGGCGGAGCGGTTCGAGCAGCCAACAGCAGAGATGATGCAGGCGATGGGCGCGGCGGCCCGCGCTGCTGCCGGCGAGCTTGCGCTCGCCCCGGAAGCCCAGAAGAGCGAGGCCTTGGTTGCAGCCGCCCAGGCGCTTCGGACACGGTGCGGGCAGATATTGGCCGCCAACGCGAAGGATCTCGAGGCGGCGCGGGCGGCGGGCCGGCCGGC
>JBJOGJ010000336.1:0-3324 GCA_046048295.1 Pseudomonadota bacterium
AAGCCATGCAGCGCCTTGACGTAGCGGGCCGGAATTTCCTCGCCGGGCTTCACCATCGCCACGATGGCGAACGGCAGGACGACGAGTCCAACCGTTCCCCACGTCCCGATCACCGGACCCAGCGGATCGGCCAGCACCGCCACAGCGGCAAGGCTGCCAGCCCCCATGGTCATTTTGAGTGCTGCATTCGACCAGTTCACAACCGTTGCCTCCCGGTTCTCCACTGGGCTGTCCATTGCAGTTGCCATTCCCCGTCGCACCGGGTCAGTTCCTTCGGCAACCACCCGGCCGCCGTCAGAATCGCGATTTTCACTAGGGACATGATCGGATCGCTAACGACTCGGATTCGTGGGCAATATTCTAGCGCGGGGGACTTCTTTGCACTGTGGGCCCGGCAATTGCCAGGAATCCGATCGGCTTCGTCGGTCGGACGGAGATGTTGGACATGAAGTTCGAAGACATCGAGCAGGCGGAACGGCTGGTCCGCAGGCGAAAGCAGACGATCCGCTCGGCCATAGCCATCATGTCGTGCGAGACCGTCCAGGTGTCGATGACCAACGGCCGCGGCCGCCTCGATGTTCCGACTGCCCGGATTCTTGAGCCGCTGGTCGAAGCGGCCAAGGCGGCGATTGCCGAGATCGACCATGATCTCGTCGCACTCGGCGTCGAGAAACCCGCCCCGCCCCCGTTCGCCATTTCCGATGCCGGCGAGCTGATAATCCCCGAAGAATCGGCACTCGACAACGTGCACCTCCTCAAGCCCTATGCCGCGCGCTCCTGACTACCGCTGCCCCTTGCCTCGGGCTTCGCATGCGTGTACTAGACACTCTCTCTTTCCCGCAGACGGCCGTCGCATCGGCGCGGAGACGATTTCCCGCCACGTGTGCCTGTTTGCTCAAGTGCTGAAAAATCGGTTAATCCGGCCGCGGCACCGGTTTAGTGTCCAGCCGGCGAGGACGTGTCATGAAGGTCAGGAATTCTATCAAGTCGCTCAAGGCCCGCCACCGGGACAACCGCGTCGTGCGCCGCAAGGGCCGCATCTACGTCATCAACAAGACGCAGAAGCGCTTCAAGGCGCGTCAGGGCTGACCCCCTTCCATCCGGCAGCGCAACCAGACGTCGGACAGCGACCTGGCCATTGATTTGCCGGATCGCTCGCGCATATCAGGGATTGACGATAATCCTATTTGCGGAACCCGTGCGCCATCATACACTCGCTGGCACTCATCCGCAGCAATCGAGTGCCCATGCGTCCCATGCTCCGTCTCGCCGCCGCCGCCCTGATCGCCGCGTCCCTGGCTCTGCCGGCCGCCGCGCAGGATGTACAGGAACTGCCGCAGCCCGATGTCGGCGAACGGCCGCTGCCATTCCCAATGCCGCCGCAAAAGAAGGACAGGTCCGGCAAGGACAGGTCGGCGAACAACGCCAATCCCGAAGAAAAGCAGGCCAAGCCGCGCCGCAACCCGCTATGGCGCGGGCGCATTCCCGACGGCGGCGCGGAACGGGCGAAGCTGCTCGATGAGCTCTATCGCCAGCTTGCGGCCAGTACCGACGAGAAGTTGTCGGCCTCGCTGGACAAGGTCATTCAGCAGGTTTGGCTGACATCCGGCAGCGACACGATAGACCTTCTGATGCGCCGCGCCCTGACCGCGCAGAAGGCGAGCAACAACAAGCTTGCCATCGAGCTTCTCGATCGCATCGTCGACTTGCGGCCGGACTACGCGGAAGGCTTTGCCCGCCGCGCCTACATTCACTATGCGGAAGAGGACATCGAACGCGCCGTCGGTGACCTGCGCCGCGCCATCGCACTCGACCCCAATCATTTCAAGGCGCTCGATGGCCTCGGCGACCTTTTCAAGGAGCTTGGCCGCAAGAAGGCTGCCCTTGCCGTCTATCGCAGGGTCATCAAGATCCACCCCCACGCCGCCGGCGTGAAGACTGCAATCCAGCAGCTTGAACTCGAGCTCGAAGGCCAGGGCATCTAGCCTGAGACTGGCACTTGGCCGCGCCGCCGGCTCAATCGCCCGACGCCATCGGCTCGCCTCGCTCGTTGAGGAACGCGATGCGCACCATGTTGGTGGTGCCCGCAGAGCCGAGCGGCACCCCGGCAGTGATCAGGATACCATCGCTCGGACTGGCAAAGCCTTCCTTGAAGGCAATCTGCGTTGCCTTCTTGACCATGTCCGAAAGATCCTCGGGATCGCTGGTGAGCACCGCATGCACACCCCAGACGATTGCCAGCCTTCGTCCCGTGGCCGGAATAGGCGTCACCCCCACGACCGGCAGGTTGGGACGTTCGCGGGCCACCCGCAGTGCCGTCGATCCCGTTGCCGTGTAGCAGACGATCGCGGAAAGCTTCACCGTGTCGGCAATTGCCCGGGCAGCGGCCGCTATGGCGTCCGGCGCCGTCGGCAGTGGAGGAGTTTGCGTCGCGTGGACCAGGGCCGGATAGGTCGGGTCGCGCTCGGCCTCGAACACGATGCGATCCATCATCGTCACCGCCTCGGCGGGATACTTGCCGACCGCCGACTCTGCCGACAACATGATCGCATCGGCGCCGTCGAATACCGCCGTCGCGACGTCGGAGACCTCCGCCCGCGTTGGTGTCGGCGCATTGATCATGCTCTCGAGCATCTGTGTCGCCACGACGACCGGCTTTCCAGCCGCCCGCGCCAGCCGCGTGATCTGCTTCTGCAGCCCCGGAACGGTCTCGACAGGCATCTCTACGCCGAGATCCCCGCGTGCCACCATCACACCATCGACCGCGGCCACGATTGCCGGGAGGTCGGCAATCGCTGACGGCTTCTCGATCTTTGCCATGATCGCCGCTTTGCTCCCGACGATCTCCCGCACTGGCGCTATGTCGACGCCCCGTTGCACGAAGGACAGCGCCAGCCAGTCGATGCCGAGCGACAGCATGAAGTCGAGATCGGCGCGGTCCTTCTCCGTCAGCGGCGGCACTGGGATTATCGTGTCGGGCGCCGCGACACCCTTCCGGCTGGAGAGCGCACCGCCGACGAGCACCTTTACCCGGATCCGATTGGGCGCCGCCTCGATCACCTCCATCCTGAGCTTGCCGTCGTCGAGTAGAAGCTGATGCCCGGGCGCGAGTGCGGCGAGCATTTCCGGGTGCGGAAGCTGTACCCTGCGCGTGTCGCCCGGCGTCTGGTCGCCATCGAACTCGAAGGTCTGGCCGGCAGCGAGGCTCTGCTGGCCTCCATCCATTGCTCCGATCCGGAACTTCGGCCCCTGCAGATCGGCGAGTATGCCGATCGGACGCCTGTACTTGCGCTCCGCGCCCCGCACCGCCGCGTGCAGTTTGCG
>JBJOGJ010000337.1:0-3320 GCA_046048295.1 Pseudomonadota bacterium
GCTCCGTCGCGTCCGGTCGCTGCAGTAGAAATAAGCTGTGCAGTGGCGAGCCGGTTGGCCCAGCGCGACTGCCAGTGCTCATCCGCAAGCCGTTGCCGCTCGGGAACCAGCAGGATGTCGACGTCCTTCGTGCGCATACCCTTGACCTCAAGCGCGCCCGAACACGCGCGTGAAGATCGCGTCCACCTGCTCCAGGTGGTAGCCGTCGTCGAACATCGCCTCGAGTTCGGCGGGCGAGAGCTTTGCGGTCACTTCGCCATCGGCCTTGAGCTCGGTGAGGAAATCGCGACCTTCTTCCCAGGTCTTCATGGCGTTGCGCTGAACCAGCCGGTAGGAATCTTCGCGGCTGACGCCCGCCTGCGTCAGCGCGAGCAGGACACGCTGCGAATTGTGCAGCCCCCCCAGCCGGTCGAGATTGGCGCGCATCCGCTCTGGGTAGATGAGCAGGTTCTCGATCACCCCGGCCAGCCGGTTCAGAGCGAAGTCGAGAGTTATCGTGGCATCAGGGCCGATCATCCGCTCGACGGAAGAGTGCGAGATGTCGCGTTCGTGCCAGAGAGCGACGTTCTCCATGGCCGGCAACGCATAGGCGCGGACCATGCGCGCAAGTCCGGTGAGGTTTTCGGTCAGCACTGGGTTCCGCTTGTGCGGCATGGCAGAGGAGCCCTTCTGGCCCGGAGAAAAATATTCCTCGGCCTCCAATACCTCGGTGCGCTGGAGATGGCGGATTTCTGTCGCGATGCGCTCCATTGAGGAAGCAATCACGGCGAGCGTGGCGAAGTACATCGCATGCCGGTCGCGCGGAATGACCTGGGTCGAAACAGGCTCGACTGCGAGGCCGAGTTGCACCGCGACGTAGGCTTCGACGCGTGGGTCGATGTTGGCAAAAGTGCCGACCGCACCAGAGATTGCGCAGGTCGCGACTTCGCCGCGGGCAGCGACGAGACGCGATCTCGTCCGCTGCATCTCGGCATGCGCATAGGCGAGCTTGACGCCGAAGGTGGTGGGCTCGGCGTGGATGCCGTGACTGCGCCCGATGGTGATGGTGTCCTTGTGTTCGAAAGCCCGCTTCTCAATCGCGGCAAGCAACCGGTCGATGTCTGCGAGCAGGATGTCGGAAGCACGCACGAGCTGCACGTTGAGACAGGTGTCGAGTACGTCCGACGATGTCATCCCCTGGTGCAGGAACCGGGCCTCCGGGCCGACGATCTCCGCGACATGGGTGAGGAACGCGATGACGTCGTGCTTGGTGACCCGTTCGATTTCGTCGATCCGCGCGATGTCGAAGGCGGCGTCCCGACCCTTGGCCCAGATCGTGTCAGCCGCCGATTTCGGTATGACCCCGAGATCGGCCATGGCCGTCGCCGCATGCGCCTCGATCTCGAACCAGATGCGGAAGCGCGTTTCGGGGGACCAGACGGCGGTCATCTCGGGGCGGCTATAGCGGGGGATCATCGCCGTTATCCTTTTTGTTCTGCTGCGCGGGAACCCGGGACCGTTAGCAAAGGGTGGTGCCTGCATCAATGCCGGACTGCTGCATGCGGCGGCTCTTACCCCGGCTAGCGGACGTCATAAAGGCGGTGTAGCGTCAATTCTGGCGGAACGCGCATGCTGTGCCTGACGGGGCAGCAACGGCGGCAGGGCCGCAGCTGCCACCGCAGAAACCGGAACGATAGGCGATCTATGCAGATGAGGGACGAGTTGAGCTACGCCGCCTACTATGGCCTTCAGGAGGTCGTGGTAAGGCCCGAGCAGCTGGAGGAAGCGATCAGCGAACGGGTGAACCTGGTGACTGACGCTGCAGGACTGGAGTTCAGGCGCCCTAACCGTCGCTCAATTTCGGTTGCCTCCGAGCCCTCCCAGCTCTACGACCACATCCGGATTGCCGACACGTTCTTCTCCGACACCTTCCCCCACACTGCGCTGAAGAAACTGTTCGGGAAAGCCCATGCCTTTCGCGGCGCCCAGGGCCAGACCATCAGCATCCGCATCCTCCTGCTCAATCCGTTCTCCAGCATCGCCGCACATCGCGCCAACGCCGTCGACCACGATGGCTCCATCCACGCACCCGGTCGTATCTACAGGCGCCTGAACCGCGGCCTGCGCAGGATCCTGGAAGCCGTTGCGGCAGCTGATCCCGCGCTGCTCCGGGAGCCGCTCATGGACCGCGAAGAATTCCTGGACCGGATAAAGTCCATGACGGTTCTGCGCGACCAGCTGAAGCGGCTGGAAGTGCTCGAGACAGACGGCAAGATCGACCTGCAGATCCGCTTCGTGGACAGCTATCAGGAGCTGCCATTCTACAACTTCGGGCCGTACGTCTTCAAAGGCACCACTTCGCCGACACGCAACGCGAACCAGAACCCGTGGTCGATCTACATCGACGATGTCGCCCAGAAGGACGATATCTTCGATTTCTATTGTCACGACGTCTTCGACGACCTCTGGGACGGAAAGGGCAATCTGGACAACACGCCCGAGACCGTGAGTTCGCTGGTCGCGCGCTGCGAGCTGGAAGCGGCGAAATCACGCACGATATTCATCGGCCACGGCCAGGACAACGAAGCGCTGCGACTGGTCAAGGAGGTTGTCAGGAGCCAAGGCTACGAGCCACTGTCTTTCGAGGATGTCGAGGCCGAATTGCGACGCACGTCGAGCGCCAGCACTATCATCCCGGAAATCGTGCGCCGCGCCATCGAGCGTTCGATGGCTGCCATCCTCCTCTTCACCGATCCCCCTTCCATACACGACAAGGATCGCGAAATAGCCGAGCGTGCGAAAGAAGCCGCCCTGCCAAGACTGAATGTGGCGCACGAACTCGGCATGTGCCAGGCGACCTTCGACGAGCGCCACGTGGTGGTCGTCGCCGACAGCCTTGCCCGCACGAAACTCGAAGAGACCCAGATTCTCCCCTCAAACGAGCAGGGGCGGTTGCACATCGCCATCGCTCGCAATGCCACGGGCCGGATAGATGAGAACGCCATCGCACTGAGCCTGCGGAACAAGTTTTTCGACAACCTGCGGGGCTAGTGCAGCCGTTGTGTTTATCGATGGCCTGCAGGCCCGCTGCGCGCGGGCGCAGAACGTCAGGCGCGCGACAAGACCACGGCGGAGGACGCTGCCTGTACGTTAGTTGATCTGGGCGTAGTTGCCCTTGGACCAGCGGTAGAACTTGTAGGGCGGCAGGTTCGGATCGCCCTTCTTGTCGAAGGTGAACTTGCCAAGAACGGTATCGTGCTCGAGGTCGTTGAGCTTGGCTATGACGGCCTTGCTGTCTGTAGTGTTGGCGGCCTTGACAGAATTCGCCCACGCCTGGATGG
>JBJOGJ010000338.1:0-3318 GCA_046048295.1 Pseudomonadota bacterium
CGCTCAATCCACCGCTGGTCGAAGCCTTCTTCGAGGCACTGGACATCATACGCGCAGACAAGGAGCTGAAGGCCGTCATTACCACTGGAGCCGGCGGGGTGTACTCGTCGGGTCTCGACCTCAACTTCCTGCGCCAGGTTTCCCGCGACACCAACCGCGACTGGGACCGCCCGACGCTGACGATCCAGCTTGCGGAGGCGCTGCGCGGTTTCCCCCGCATCATGATCGCCCAAATCGAAGGATACTGCCTCGGCGGCGCGCTCGGAATAGTCAACTGCCACGACCTCGTGTTCGCTGCCAAGGATGCGCAACTTGGCATGCCTGAAATCCTGCGCGGCAGCTTCGGCCAGCTCGTAACATCGACGCTGATCCATGGCGGCATCCCGATCAAGAAGGTAACACTGATGCAACTCGTCGGGGATAACGTCACGGGCGAGGAAGCGGACCGCTGGGGGATCATCTCGAAAGCGGTGCCGGCAGGCGAGCTCGAAGCCTATGTGACCGACGTTGCAAAGGGCATCGCGCTCCGGCATCTGGCGCCGCTCGAGCACTCGAAGATCACCGTGCAGATGGGCCGCGACCTGTCGTTGTCGCAGGCGATCCAGCTCGACCAGCTGGTAGGCGCGCGGCTGCGCCGGGTCATGGACCCGACGGAGTTCAACGAGGAGTACCTCAAGTCGCAGAAGGGCGGACCGAACAAGACGTTCAAGCGGCCGGACGTCTGAGTGCCGGCAGGCCGATCAAACGTCCACCGGCTGGTCGGCACCCGAACCGCGGCCAAGCCGGCCCTTGGCCGATTTACGCAGGCCGGTTGCCTCCACGAGGCGACCGGCGCGGCCGAGGCCCCATGCCGGCATTGCACGATAGATCGCCTCGTAGTGACCGTTGGGCACGAGATAGGTTTCGTGCCAGATGCCGACATGATCGTTCTCGCGGGCCGCCTGGTTGAATGCCTTCCAGGCGGGAAAATGCGCATGCGTGAAGTCGGTTGCATACGCGTGAAGGTGCTCGAAGCTTCGCCAGTACTGCACAACCATATGGTTGCGTAGGCCAGCGTGGTGCCGGGCATGCAGCAAACCGAGCTCGGGATTGCGCTCCAGCTCTCGCATCATGCCGGCCATGGCCCGCACGACGGGCACCCAGCGCGAGACGCGGCGCAGGGAGTTGATCCGCATTCCAATGAGGAATACGACGAAGTCGCCCTCAATCTGCGCCGCCATGCGTCTGGGCTCGATCTTCGCCATCGTGGTCTCGCGGGTGGGGTGGTGGACGGGTCAGTCCGTCACGTAATACCCGTTTTGGATGGCGTCGTGGAAGATCTTTGCGGCTATTGGCGCGAGACCGAGGGGCAGGCGATCGTTGCCTTCGTAATAGATATGCGTTCCGGCATCGAGCATCACGACCCGGGCACGCGGCGCAGGGCGGAGCTCGGCCAGCATCGGAAGAACGATGCCCTCGAATGCCTCCAGGCTGTTATCGCGGCTGTGCTTGGAATTCACGTAGAGGATCGGCGGGACGGGCTTGGCACCGGGGCTCTCGTCGTAATGGCAATAGCCGAGGTAGCGGGCGACCAGGGCGTCGGTTTCGGCGGGGGCGAGACAGAGGCGGCCGGCGGCTGTGCGTGCCGCCGCCTCGAGCGACGGTCGCACATTATGGGTGACGATGTATTCGGCCTTGAAGTTGGGCCGCGTCCTGTCGCCCGCCCAATGGTCCAAGACGTCCTCCATCAGGCGCGGCAGCTTCATGAGCGCGGCGCCCCCCTGCTCTCCCAGCGCCTCTGGCCCGGCATAGCGTGCAAGATCCCGCCATGTGCGGATCGACAGCTCATTGAATGGATCCTTGCGCGGATCCGGCTCCTTCTTGACGCGGTCGTAGTCGCCGATCTTGCCGAGGGCGCCCGACCAGTCGTGCTTCTTCTCGTTGATGTAGCCGATGGGCGCTGTCTCGATCTCGGCCTGGCCGACGATGTTGGGGACGCGCTGCGTGATGTAGGCGGAGAACGCACCGCCGGTCGAATGGCCGTTGGTGAGGATCGACCAGTCGGGGTCTGGGAAATGACGGCGGCAGGCCTCCTTCATCGCTTCCTCGAAGGCGACGGGCCAGGCGGCCATGCGCTCGTAGAACAGGGTGCCGGGACGGGCGCGCGCCAGCGTGCGGCGGCCGTAGCGATCGCGCATCGTCTCGTCAGTCACCACCTCGTACTGATCGGGCGTGATGCGCTCCCCCTGCTTCCAGATCGGGGTTCTGACGGTGCCGTCGGCATTGATGGTATCGCCGGGCCAGTCGCGGCTGGGATCGTCGAGGTTGTGGCGCCCCGGGAAGGTCATGGCGAGCGCGGTGTAGCCGAACTTCGCCGACAGCATGCGGGCCAGCGGGGCGAGCGACCTGAAGTCGCCGGACCCGCCATGCAGCAGCAGAAAGCCGGTAAGGCGGCCATCGGCGCCGCGCCGGCGCGCGGACGGATCGACGGGCTCGTGGCGCATGACGCCGATGTCCCAGTCGAGGCCGAGTGCACAGATGCGGAAGATGTCCTCCTGCGACCGCGTCGCAATATCTGGCATCGCACGGACAACGCCATCCGCCTCGAGGATTTCATCGAGTGGGAGATGGGGCTTCGGTTCGTACACTTCCGTTGCTGCCATGCGCGCCATCTCCTCCACCGCTTCCTGGCTGAAAAACTTGACGAGAAGTTTGTAGCCGGTCGGCGGAAATTGTGCCAGCCGACGAGGCTCAGGGCGCTGAGTCCTCATGCCAGAGATCGTCCGCGGGCGGGCGGGTCGGGCGCGGTCCCTTGTGCCTGGGCAGCACGAGCAGCACGAGGACTGACGGCGGGAAGACGAAACCCCACGCCATCCAGAAGGAGTAGTCGCGGTTCTTCCAGCCGGCGAGCACTCCCGCCAGCAGCATGGCGGCCGTGCTGACCGCCGCCCAGATCACTACGCCCTTGACCATGACATCCGCGCCTGCATTTTGCGGTCCAGCGCGCGCCGACCGCCTCTCATAAAAGCTCCCAAAGCTTGCAGCTTGATGTGGCAAAATCAAGTACTTGGCTTGGTTGATTTGCTCAATATCGGCAGGCCGGTGTTGAGGAAGTCCCACGCGGGCGTGCTCCGCGGGTTGTCGCCCCGGAGGTTTGCGTCGTTCGTTCTGTTCTCCCCAAGAAGGGGGCGGGACGGCACGGGCCGTCGAACAGTAATTAAGATGGGACCGGAGCCGTCCCGCGCCTGGGGCACTTGTCGCCCGACACCGGTCCATCTCACCAGCGCGGTCACCTGCATTCGTGGCCAGTGCGGCCGCGAGTGCCGGCACGGGCAACCA
>JBJOGJ010000339.1:0-3318 GCA_046048295.1 Pseudomonadota bacterium
TGGTGACGTTCTTCGCCACTTCGAAAATCGAAACGCCGTGCCAGGCCATGACCTTTCGCACGTCGTCCTCGCTCTCCGGCTTCGTGCTCTCGCGCTCCGCGAACGAGACCTTCAGCGTCGTGTACTCGTTGTTGACGGCGAGCAGGTTGACCTTGCCGTCGCTGAAGAACTCCATGCCATCGGTATTGTCGCCGAAGGCGAGGGCCTGGTCCGCGGCAGTCCCCTTCGTCTTGCCGTCGAAGGCGACGCCTTTCGACCACAGCGGATCGCCCCAGCGCGCGACGACCTGCCAGCTGTAGCCAGAGGGCAGCGTGATCGTGTCGTTGGAGTTTGCCGCAACGTTACCGAAGTCGAGGCGGCTCGCCGCGCGTGCGCTATTCGGCGCGAAGGCGCCGGTGCCCATCACGAATGCTGCCGCACCGAATGCAATGGTTCCACCGAGGAACCCGCGCCGGCTCATCGCACTCTCGACGACGCGGTCGAAGTCTGTGATGGCTGGCGGCGGATTGTTGATCTTGTCGAGTTCGTCGTGCGACAGCTCGACCAGGTCGAGCGCGTGCTCGGGCGCAATCTTGTCGGTCATGGGAGAGGCCTCTTGAGTTTCGCCTGTGCCGGTTGACGTGGTGCCCTTTGGAACCATCCTGATCCACCGGCGGCTTGTATGTTGCACCCTTTGATGACAGTTGGATGAAGGATACTGCCGCAACGCGGCCTGCAGGTAGGACAGAGGGATTGTCGGCACTGGCGATTGAATACGATGCGATCATAATCGGTGCCGGCGCCGCCGGCATGATGTGCGCTGCTGTCGCAGGCAGCCGGGGCCGCCGCATCCTCCTGCTCGACCACGCCGACCGCCCCGGCAAGAAGATCCTGATCTCCGGCGGCGGCCGCTGCAACTTCACCAACCTCGAGACCTCCGCCGACCGCTTCATCTCGGACAACCCCCATTTCGCGAAGTCCGCCCTTGGCCGCTACCGCCCCGACGACTTCATCGCGCTGGTCGATAGCTATGGCATCGCCTGGCACGAGAAGACCCTGGGTCAGTTGTTCTGCGACGGCTCCGCCCGCCAGATCGTCGCCATGCTCGAAAGCGAATGCGCGAAATCCGGTGTGACCCTGATGCTCGCGCAGACCGTCCAAGGTATCGACCATCGTGATCGCCTGTTCCGCCTGACGCTCCAGGCGGGCGAGGTCGCTGCCCCCGCCCTCGTCCTCTCCACCGGTGGCCCGTCGATCCCGAAGATGGGCGCCACCGGCTTCGCCTACGATGTCGCCCGCCGTTTCGGCCTCGACGTCGTCACCCCTCGCCCCGCCCTCGTGCCCTTCACCCTCGGCCGGGACGACGCTGACTTCACCGCTCTGGCCGGTGTCTCCGCACCGGTCCGCGCCGCGACGACCGGCATCGCATTCGATGAGGCGTTCCTCTGCACCCACCGCGGTCTGTCCGGACCCGCAATTCTCCAGATCTCATCCTACTGGTGCCCCGGCCAGCCGATCCACCTCGATTTCCTCCCCGGACTTTCCCCCGGATGGTTGAAGGCATCCCGGCAGGCGCGTCCCCGGGCCTCCTTGCAGGCCCTTCTTGCGGAAGTGCTGCCGCTGCGCCTGGCCCGTGCGATTGCCGCGCGGCTGGTTGCGGCACAGAGCCTCCCTGCGACGCTCGCCAACGTCCCGGACAGGACGCTGGACGCCATCGAAACCGCGCTCGCGCATTGGCAATTCATGCCCACCGGCACCGAGGGCTTTGCCAAGGCTGAGGTGACTGCCGGCGGTGTCGCCACCGCGGGCCTCTCCTCACGCACCATGGAGGCCCGCTCCGTGCCCGGCCTCTACGTCATAGGCGAGGCGGTCGACGTCACCGGCTGGCTCGGCGGCTACAATTTCCAGTGGGCCTGGTCGAGTGGCTGGGCTGCTGGTCAGGCGCTCTGAGCGCGCACCGCGCCGCGTACGCGCCAGGCGACGCCGCAGCCGCGACGGGTTCGATGGGTGGTAAGGGATCAGTCCCTCGATCCGCCGTCGATGTCTCGGGCGACCCGAAACCCGATGTACTCGAGCCTGGCGTATGTCGGGAACCAGCTTCTGTATGCCGATCGAAGTGCGCTTGGATCATCGAACCAGGACCCGCCCCTGAGGACGCGCCGGTCGATATGCCGGCCGTCGACCCTGGCGGAACCGTCGACCGGCGCGCCGATGTAGCTCGGATGCCAGATGTCTTCCACCCACTCCCTGACATTGCCGTGCATGTCATGGAGCCCGAACGCGTTTGGCTTGAAGGAACCGACCGGGCCTGCACGGGCATTGTCCCAGTTGCTTCCGCAGCCCCTGCAATTGGCAAGTCCCGTGCCCTTCGAATTGCCCCAGGAATAGTCTGCCTGGGAGCCGGCTCGCGCCGCGTACTCCCATTCCGCTTCGGACAGCAGGCGATAGGTCTTTCCCGTCATGGCCGACAGCCAGGACACGTACTGCTTCGCGTCATCCCAGCTGATGTTGGTGACCGGTTGCCCACCGCCCCGGCGCAGCCATTCATCGGGTATGTGGCGGCATCCATTGAACGCGACGCAGGCCTCCCACTGCTCGTACGTCACTTCGTATTTGGAGACTGCAAACCGCGCCGCGAGTGTCACTGTACGTGGCGGGCCCTCATCCTTTGGATGATTGCGATCCTTCGGCGTCGCGCCCATCACGAAGCTGCCGGCCGGCAACACCACCATTTCTGGGCAGGAGTGGCATTCCTTGAAGGAGCCGTGTGGCTCGAGCAGCCCTTCCGCCGTACCGGTCAGCACAGTGGAGCCGAACATGATCTGGCGGGAAATGTCGGCGAGGGAGCTGTTGCGCTTCTTCTCGTCACGCAATTCGCCAGAGAGATAGTGGCTGTAGCCGGCGAGGAGCAGGCAGGCGGCAAGCAGAAGCTTCTTCACTGTGATCCGGGCCAGGAGCCTATGAAGGAGGGATCGCAAGTATTATCGGCTCCTTCTTAGCTTCTTCTGTCGCGTCGAATTTCATTCTCAGCCTATCATGTCCGGGCTAAGGGCCAAGCCAAACCCGGCCGCACCCCCAACCCCACGCCCCCAACTGTCATCCCGGCCAAGCGGCGCCAGCCGCGCAGAGCCGGGACCCAGGGGCCACGACGCAAGCCGGTCGCCAAGCCGCCCCTGGGTCCCGGATCTCGCTCCGCTCGTCCGGGATGACAGGAGTTTGTTGTGCTGGCGCCTCTCGCATGGCACCGAGCCCCGCCGCCAAGTGCGTCCAGCCTTGCAGCATGGCCCGCCGCCGCGATCGTCCGAGCGGAGCGAGGACGTGAATCGCTGCGCGCACAAA
>JBJOGJ010000340.1:0-3301 GCA_046048295.1 Pseudomonadota bacterium
GCTGCTCGGCCGAACTTATCGGCCCGGATTTTGATCTCATCTTCGCTCCTTTACGGCTACGATGATCTCAAAATCCTCCACTCCCGATTCGCTTCAAAACGTCTCGTGAATGCTGACGGGGGACAGGACGAAACGGTGTCCTCGCCGATTGACACTACGGCATTTGTAACATCGTCGCTTGATCTGCGCCCCTGGTGGCACACGTTACAGACCGATGACCTGCCCATGCCGCTGAGCTTGGCACCAGAGGGAAAAGTCACCGAGTTCAACTTGTGGGCTGCTTCGGTGTGGCAAGATGCACACCCGATCGGGGCATTGATCGCGGCGGGCTTGTCCACCTTTCCAGGCAAACTGCCGTCAGCACCGAGATAATCTATGATTCCCGGCTGCGAATGACAGGCAGCGCATCGCTCGGGAACCTTTCCATCCTTGTTCCAATGCGTGAATGACTCCGAATGATAGTTTCCGTGCGGCGATGCAAGCCAGGCCTCCACCAGCCGCGTCAGCTCATTTCCCTCCCGGGCAGCACATGGTGTCGAAAGACAGATTGCCGCGACGATGAACACCAGTTTCCCGAAACAAGCAATTTGTCCCATTACCTATTCCCCACGCCCCACGATCACTGCAAATCCGGCACCGGAGGCAGTAACTGCCTCCGCACCAGCCTCTCGAAACGCAGCAGCCGGACCGGCCTTGCAAACTTTCCCGCAACGGCGAAACCAAGCGGGAGCCAATCGGTGATCCGGGCGCAGGAAGCCATTTCAAACTCCGCGCCACCATGCGCTGAGTCAAAGTCGCACAGGCAAGATCAGCCTAGAAAGGCCGTTGGCCGTGAGCGCAAGCAGCCGCGGAATCACTTTTGTAGCAAGCCGCATCGACGGTCGGAGCCCTGACACCGCCGACGCCGCCCACCAAGCGTCAAGCGACTGCCCGGCTGCAGCCCGCCAGGAGAAAGTTGGAGACCAGTCATGACCCGGATGTTCTTGCCAATCGTACTGATGCTGGCGTGCCTCACGCCTGCCGGCGCTCAGGACCCCGATGGAGATGCAAAGGCCGGCCTCGAATTTGCCCGCACAGGCTGCGCCGAGTGTCACATGGTCGAACCGGGCGGCAATCCGGGCAAGGCAGCGAGCTTCAAGCAGATCGCCGAGACGCCGGGGATGACGGGATTGGCGCTTTCCGTGTGGCTCCGGTCTCCCCATCGCGAGATGCCCCATATCAGCCTCAGCAATAATGAGATCCGCAACGTCGTCGCCTACATCACAAGTCTGCGCAAGCAGGAGCGTTGAGAAATGAAGCCAAAGGCCAACCGGCTCCTGTCGCTCACGCTTTGCGCAGGTATTGCGCTCGCGACACCGCCAGCAGCCGCCGAAGTCGCGAATGGGCGCAAGCTTCTGGTCGACAACTGCGGACGCTGCCACGCGGTCGAAGCAGAAGGCGCGAGCCCGATGAGGAACGCACCTCCCTTTCGTGACATCTATGCCGGCCGTGCAACCCGGGAGCTCGCGGCAGTGATCCTGCAGGGCGCAGTATCCCACGAACCGACAATGCCGCAGATCGAATTCTCCCTGGTCGAAGTCGATGCGATCATCGCCTACCTGCAGAGCATTTCCCGAACGCCCCCCGGGAAGAAGTAGACAGATGCGGATCTGCTTCCGCCAAGATCGGCGCGAGTTGCGTTGCGTTCGCAGTAGCTCTAATTCTCGTGCATGAACAAACTCGACCAACTCGAAAATCTTGTCCGAGAAACGCTCGCTGACCTTGGCCCGGAACCGGAACCCTGGGTGCCGAAGAAGCCCGGCGTTGAACACGACGCCTTGATCGTTGGCGCCGGGCAGTCGGGAACAGCCGCCGCGTTCGCGTTGCGCCGTCAAGGCGTAGGGGCGCAAATCATCGACGCGGCCCGGGAAGGCTCGGAAGGCGTATGGCTCCATCGCGCCCGGATGCCGACGCTGAGGACGCCGAAGAAGCGGCCCGGCCCCGAACTCGGGATCGCGCCACTCGCTTTCAAGGCATGGTACACCGCCCTCCATGGCACAGAAGCCTATGACGAAATAGTTCGTGTTCCGCGCACGGTTTGGGCCGAATACCTGTCCTGGTTCCGAACAGTCCTGAACCTTCCGGTGCGCTTCGAGACCCGACTTCTGAGCGTCTCTCCGGGCCCTGGCGCAGGCATCGAGGTGACACTCGAACATGCCGGACGCAGGTTCACTCAGACGACGCGCAAGCTCATTCTGGCAACCGGACTGGTTGGCGGCGGCGCGCTCAACGTTCCCGAGGTCATTGCGGACCGACTGCCGCAGAAGCTTTACGCACACACGGACCAGAACATCGACTTTGAAAGCCTCAAGGGCAAGGAGGTCGCCATACTTGGCGCCTCCGCATCGGGCTTCGACGCCGCCGCAACCGCACTGGAAGCCGGCGCTGCAGGCGCACACCTCTTCTGCCGTGCCCCGGATCTCGCACGCGGAACGCGCTACCGTTGGGCAGACTATCCAGGCGCGGATTTTTTCCATCTCCTGCCTGATGAAGACCGCTGGCGTACGGCAAGCCTGTTTCTCGAACGCGGCAATCACCCGCCGCCGACGTCGATCGCCCGCGCCGCGAAATGGAAGACGTTCCACCTGCACCTGGGCGCGCCTTGGGACGCCGTCCAGAGCGAAGGCGGGAAGATACAGGTCAGGGCCCGCGGCCAGACCTATTGTTTCGACTTCGTGATAGCGGCAACGGGCTTCACCCATGATCCGACGCTGTCACCGGAGCTCAGGAACGTTTCGGCCGACATCGCGCTTTGGCAAGACCGTTATACGCCACCACGCGGCAGCGAGAACAATCGCCTGGCGCGCTATCCATACCTCGGACCAGAGTTTCAGTATCAGGAAAAGATCGAAGGAACCGCGCCTCACCTCGCAAACATTCACGTCATCAATACTGCCGCCCTCCTCAGTCACCTGCGTATCGTCGGCGATATCAAGTGCCTGGGATACGTCAGTGAGCGCCTGGCCTCCGCCATCGTGCGCGACCTGTTTCTAGCCGACCGCGAAGCACACCTGGAACGCCTCTCCTCTCCCATTCAGGTCGAGTTGACCGGTGAGGAATACCAGCACCTCCTATGGCCGCGCCGAGATTGAGCATTCAATCACACCAATCGCGCCACAGGCGGTCGGCCTTGGCGGTTTGCGTCGTTCGTTCTGTTCTCCCCATAAAGGGGGCGGGACGGCACGGGCCGTCGAACAGTAATTAAGATGGGACCGGAGCCGTCCCGCGCCTGGGGCACTTGTCGCCCGACACCGGTCCATCT
>JBJOGJ010000341.1:0-3296 GCA_046048295.1 Pseudomonadota bacterium
GGCGCAGGACATCCTGCGCGGGCGGCCGGCCGAAATCGAGACGCAGTTCCTGATCCTGCAGGACCTGGCGCGCCAGGCAGGCGTCGCGACACCGATGCTCGACGTAATCGCGCCGCTTACCGAGATGCGGGCCCGCCTGGCCGAGCGGGGGTGATGGCAGGACGCAACGCTTTTCCACCTGCGCCTTGCCTACCGCTGCTTCCCCAATACGTCCGGGTTGACGACGTTGATGGGAGATCCTTCCGCATACGAAACGACCTGATCGAAGATCTCGACGAACTGCGTCTGGTACTCGTCCTTGGTGACGTAGCCGACATGGGGCGTGGCGACGACTTGCGGCATCTGCAAGAGCGGGTGGTTCGGATCGCGGAGCGGCTCTTCCTCGTAGACGTCGACGGCGCCCATGCCGGGGCGGCCGGCATTCAAGGCTTCGACCAATGCCCCAGGCTCGATCAACGGAGCACGGCTGGTGTTGACCAACAGGGAGGCAGGCTTCATCAGCGCCAGGTCGGCACGCTTTACGATATGCCGGGTCGCCGGCACGAGGCGCATATGGAGCGTGACGATATCGCACTCGGAGAAGAACTGCTCCTTCGAGGCAGCGGCGCGATAGCCCTCCTGCTCGGCGCGCCGGCGAGTTTCCTCACGCGCCCACACGAGGATGTTCATGCCGAACGCCTCGCCATAGCCGGCAACCGTCTTGCCGATGCGACCATAGCCGTAGATGCCAAGCGTCTTCTCGCGCAGCGTATGGAAGACACCGGTCTGCCAGATACCCTTCTTGAGCGCTGCCGCCTGCTGCGGAATCTGGCGCATGGCGGCGAGTATCAGTCCGAATGTGAGTTCGGCGGCGGCGTATGAAGGCTTGCCCGGGTGCTGGCTCGAGGAAACGACGATGCCGAGGCGGGTGCAGTCGTCGACATCGATGTGAGGGTAAACGCTGCGCTGGCTGATGAGTTTCAGGTTCGGCAAGCGCTCGATCAGCGGCTTCCTGATGTGTGTGCGCTCACGGATCAGAACGAGCACCTCGGTGTCCCCCAGGCGGTCGGCTAGCACATCGTCGTCCTGGACATGATCGTTCCATACCGTGACGTCATGGCCTGCAAGCTTCCCAAAGGCAGGAAGCGTACGGACGGTGTCGAAGTGGTCGTCGAGGATCGCGATTTTCATTTCGGGGCCTTTCCTGCGGCTGTCGCCATAACCATCCATATACCCGTGATGTCCGGTGGCAAGCAGCCACCCGCTGACCTGTCAGACGGACCGGAAGCTCCCTGCAGAGATGTTGATGTCACCGCAGTCGCGAAGGGGAATCGGATGCTCTACGTCGTGGCCGTCCACAACCGACCAGCCGTCATCGCCAAGCACAAGAGAAGTCGGATGAATCGTCCGCGGTGTGCGCGCCCGGGCGTTGATGCGGACGATCCTCCCATCGCGTACGGCACGGACCAGAGCCGGGAGGCGGGGGTCAGCGTCGCAGCGCAAAGTCGTCTGAAAGCGAAAGCGGCTCATTGCCATATCGATCCGCTCGCGCACACCATCGGGAAACGACTCGACGAGCTTTGCCGTAGCCCTCCTAGTAGCGACCTCGATGCCGAGTGCAGAAGCGACAGGACCCACCGAAGAAAGCAACACGCCCAATGCCTCGGCTTCGTCGGCCGCAAGCCCCGTCAGCCGCGTGCGGTAGTTGAAGCCGAGCTCGATGCCGCCCATGCTGCCCCGATGCACGATTATAGGCAGGCCTGCCTCGGTCATGCCATCGACATCGCGCAATATGGTGCGCTGCGTCACCTCCACCTCTCGTGAAAGCTCAGCACTCGTCATCCGCCCCCTGTTTTGCAGCAATAGGAGGATTTGCAGCAAACGCGCCGCCCGCATGGCTCTCTCCGTGTCGATCATATATGAAATAAGATGTCATATATGATCGCGTAGGACTCGCAAGAGCAAGGAGGCTCCACCATGACCGCCAAGACGACATACGAAGTCAGACGCACCATCGAAGCTTCTGCGGGGACTGTCTGGGCGGCGCTGACCGACGCAGACCGACTCGCCCGAAGCGGACTGGGTATCATGCGGCTCGATGGCACGATTGGCCCCGATGCACGGCTCATGCTTTGGTCAGAACTGACCCCGGAGCGCGCCGTCGCGATAAAGGTCGCGGAATTCATTCCCAAGCGTCGCATGGTGTGGCAGGGCGGCATGCCGTTTGGTCTCTTCAAGGGCGCGCGCCAGTTCAACCTCGATGAAACTGTCGGCGGAACCACCTGTCACATGCGCGAAGATTTTTCGGGCCTGCTCGCAAGCATGATCACGAAGTCGATGCCCGACCTGCAGCCATCGTTCGACAAGTTCGCCGACGGCCTGAAGCAAATATGTGAAAGAAACCCGACATGAATACCGTCACCTACGGCAGCGGCACTGCCGACGATCCGTGGATCCTGAAGACACCGGGACAGACATCAGAGTATCAAGCGTGGCGGGACGAGACGGTCGCCCCTCCGCAACTCGTCGTGCAGGTCGGCAAGACAAGGCTATCCTATCAGCTTCGCGCCATCGAAGACCTGCACGAGATGCTCAGCGGACACGGCGACTGGATGGCACTCGGCAATGCGGATGAAGGCAAGCCGGTCAAGGATGGCACCATCGAAGCGTGGGCACGAAGCTCAGACAACCCTGTCGGTGGCTACTATGGCCTACGCAAGGGTTATCGCGGACGCTTCGCGAACTACGTAACACCTGTCCTGGAACTCCTGGGCCTGGCCGAACTCGAGCATGGTCCGCGCAACAACCGAGCCCGGGCGATCCGGCAACCCTAGGCGACGGCGAAAGACAAACTTACTCAACGCCACAGCAGCTCGCAAACGGATCCCCCAGCGACGCGCAACAGAAGAATTTGGATCTAATATTTGAACTAAAGTAAGATACATTTCTCTACATGCGCAAGATACCTACCATTAAATAGAATATTATACTATTTTGGGCGAACCATTAGCTTCGTCGGAGTTTCATCCCCAATGCCCGAATTCCTCATCGCCTCGGGATTTTCACCGCAGGCCGCCTCTGTACTCGCCGGCATGCTTCTTGGTGCGGCGTTCGGTGTTCTCGCCCAGCGCTCGCGGTTCTGTCTCAGGCGCGGGCTCGTGGGCAGCGAGGGCGAGCGCGCCGAGGCGCGCGTCGCCTGGGCCGCCGCCCTGGCCGTCGCAGTTGCAGGCACGGCAATCCTCGTCGCCGCCGGCTACCTGGACTTCTCGAAGCACCGTTTCCATTCGGGCCCGCTGTCGCTGTTCGCGATCATTATC
>JBJOGJ010000342.1:0-3270 GCA_046048295.1 Pseudomonadota bacterium
TTCGATGGAACAGACGATGATGCAGTTGTCCGCCTTGTCGCGGACCACTTCCATCTCGTACTCCTTCCACCCGAGCACGCTCTCCTCGATCAGCACCTGCGTCGTCGGAGACGCATCGAGACCGCGCTCGACGATCTCCAGGAATTCCTCTTTGTTGTAGGCAATGCCGCCGCCCATGCCGCCAAGCGTAAATGAAGGCCGAATGATCGCCGGCAGCCGGACATATTCCACAGCCGCCATCGCTTCGGCCATGTTGTGTGCCATCATCGAACGCGGCGTCTCGAGGCCGATCTTCTTCATCGCCTCGCGAAAGAGTTCGCGATCCTCCGCCTTGTGGATTGCCTCGGCCTTGGCGCCGATCAACTCCACGCCGAGTGCCGCAAGAATACCCTGCTTGTCCAATGCCAGCGCCGTGTTGAGAGCGGTTTGTCCGCCCATCGTCGGCAGCAGCGCGTCCGGTCGCTCCTCGGCGATGATCTTCGCCACCACCTCCGGCGTGATTGGCTCGACATACGTTGCATCGGCAAGATCGGGATCGGTCATGATCGTCGCCGGATTGGAGTTGACCAGGATGATCCTGTACCCCTCCTCCTTCAGCGCCTTGCAGGCCTGCGTCCCGGAATAGTCGAACTCACACGCCTGACCGATAACGATCGGGCCGGCGCCTATGATGAGGATGGATTTGATGTCTGTGCGTTTTGGCATGGCGGACGTGTTCTTATTGCAAGCCTCGGTATTTGGCTATAGCAGTTTCGTCCAGTTTCGATCGAAAGATGCACCCTCGACGACCGCCAGTCATGTCAACTGGATGTGCGAGGCGGGTGCGATCTGCGCGAAGCCCGCCTGATGGTCGGACCGATCGACCGACTATTTCCCCTGTTCCATGATTTTGCGCATCTGCTCGCAGGGATCGGCGCGGCGCGCACGTGGCGTGAACACAAGATAGTCAGCGACCGCCTCGCCATCGGGGCTCTTCGGCATGTACGAGCCGGGATCGTTCTCGTCCTGCTCGACTTCCACCACCATAACGACGACACTGGTCCGGTCGGACGCGATGCGATCCAGATACCAGGGCACTCCCCGATCCTTGCGAACGTGCCCGTTCCCGGCAATCAGCACCGCCCCCTCCTTCTTGCCCTGCCGTACCAGTGCCGCGGCCATGTACCCGTCGCGATAGCGCTGCACCGTCGCCATAGCCAGTATGGCGTTCTTCCCGACTAGGCCACAGTGGCTGGATATGAGCTCTCGCTTCAACGCCAGCAACAAATCCTCCGAAAGCGCAGCATCCAGCCCCAGTCTCTTCAGGCGTCCGACACTCAGATCGTCGAAGCCCACACGCCCGATCGCACGCACGCTCTTCCTGCCATCGCTACCGATGTGGATCTGCATGCCGCTCGCGATGATTTCCGCGACAAGCGGGCGGTAGACATCACGCGCCGGCCATCCGCTCTTGTCCCAATCGACCTTGTCGAACAGGCGGTCCGGGTTCATCGCCCCTGACGCACCCTCGCCGCCACTGTAGAACTGCGCGAGCCCATCCGACTGATCGGCGCTCAGCATCTCCATGACCACCGGCAACTTTCTACGCACCGCAATGGTTCGAATGGCGAATGCCTGCAGGCGATGATGGTCCGGGTTATCATGCACCTCGCCGAGAAGCACGAAGTCCGCCGCCCCCAAACTTGCTTGCAGGACCGCCACCCCGACCAGCTTCTTGTTGACCGCGCTCCATACCATCCCGACAAGCGGATGATCCCTTGCGATCTCCGAATGCCACTGGTCCAGCACCGGCTCGCGCCGCGGCATTGACGGTGGAGCAGCACTGACGGACTTGCTCGCAGGTTCAGCCTTACCCGACGCGTCCTTCGCCGCCGACGGCACACTCATAAGGACGCCGATCAATGCCGCAAGCACCGCCCGACGCATGTTGCTATTCCCTCACCAACGTGAGGCCCTTGCGCTCACGCATGAAGTTGGCAAAGCGCGTGAAGAGATAGTGACTGTCCTCTGGTCCCGGCGAAGCTTCGGGATGATACTGGACGGAAAACACCGGCTTGCCGGCAATCCGCACGCCACAGTTGGTGCCGTCGAATAGAGAGACATGCGTCTCCTCGACGCCCGGTGGAAGCGTATCCCTGTCAACCGTGAATCCGTGGTTCATCGACGTGATCTCGACCTTGCCCGTCGTATGATCCTTAACCGGATGGTTCGCGCCGTGATGGCCTTGAAGCATCTTCTTGGTCCGCCCCCCTAGCGCCAACGCCAGCAGCTGATGACCAAGGCAGATGCCAAACGTCGGCAGGCCACTGGCGACAAGCTTCTTGATCACCGGCACGGCATATTCGCCGGTTGCAGCGGGATCTCCAGGACCATTCGACAGGAAAATGCCATCCGGCTTGCGGTCCAGGATTTCCTCGGCGCTAGCGGTGGCCGGCACCACGGTCACCGAACACCCGGCGTTGGCGAGGCAGCGCAGAATATTCCGCTTCATACCATAGTCGACGGCGACCACGTTGAATTCGGGGCTCTCTTGTCGTGGAAACCCCTTGTTCCACACCCAGCGCATCTCGTCCCAGGTGTAACTCTGTCCACTCGTTACGTCGGGAACCAGATCCATGCCCTCGAGACCAGGCCAGCCCGCCGCCTCCGCCTTCAAGGCATCGATGTCGAAGTCACCCGACGGGTCGTGCGCAATGACCGCGTTCGGCATTCCGTTCGTGCGGATCGCAGCGGTCAATGCGCGCGTGTCGACACCCGTAATGGTGATAATGCCCCGCTTCCTGAGCCAGCCATCGAGCGTCTCCTGCGCCCGGTAGCTCGAAGGAGCCGTCGCGACGTCCCTGAGGATGCAGCCCCTGACCCCGGAACGCATCGCCAGATTGCTCGTCTCGCTATCCTCGTCGTTTGCCCCGACATTCCCGATGTGGGGAAACGTGAACATCACGATCTGACCGGCGTAACTCGGATCTGTGAGAATTTCCTGGTAACCTGTCATCGCGGTGTTGAAGCACACCTCCCCGACAGCACGACCGGTCGCCCCCAGTCCGCGACCACGAATGACGGTCCCGTCGGAAAGGACGAGGCGCGCAGTATCAGGCAGTTCTGTCCAGGGCGTCGGCGCCGGCCTGGAGAGGGCAGATTGGGACAACTCTTTCGCTCCGGTGGCTACATGGCCCATCCGCGGCTGAACCGCGAAATGGACCGGCAAGGTTATCTAGGCTTGGTACCTGCCCTCGTCAACAAAGCTGCTCATGCATCGATATCGAGGGT
>JBJOGJ010000343.1:0-3269 GCA_046048295.1 Pseudomonadota bacterium
GCGGTCACCTGCATTCGTGGCCAGTGCGGCCGCGAGTGCCGGCACGGGCAACCACTCCAGCTGATGGGAGTGCAAATGCGATCCAGGCTCCGCCTCCACCCGAACGCCCAGCTCGCGACAGTGCCCCTGATCGAGGCGGATGCAAGGGAGTATGGGGCATGCGGATGGAACGGGGATAACTTTTTTTGTGCGCGCAGCGATTCACGTCCTCGCTCCGCTCGGACGATCGCGGCGGCGGGCCATGCTGCAAGGCTGAACGCACTTGGCGGCGGGGTTCGGTGCCATGCGAGAGGCGGCAGCAAAACAAACTCCTGTCATCCCGGACGAGCGTAGCGAGATCCGGGACCCAGGGGCTGCTTGGCGGTGGGCTTGCGTCATGGCCCCTGGGTCCCGGCTCTGCGCGGCTGGCGCCGCTTGACCGGGATGACAATAAGGGCGCGTGAAGGGGGGCGCTGACGCGTTCCGGCAGGGATGACAATGGGGGCTCGTTCTTTCAGCGGGAGGACCGGATGCTGTCCCACAGCCGCTTGACGCTCACCGAGTTTCGCGCCTCCTTCTCGATGAAAGACCGCGTGGTCCTCTGCGCGGCTTCCGTGATCGATGCAGGCATCGGAGCGATTTTCGCGCCGGCGTTCTTCAGCGCCTCTCTTTCCTTGGTCTCGTCGCCCTGGAGAGCCATTAGAGCTGAGGCAAGATTAGATCCGCATGCTGTGGAAATCAAAGTTTGTGCATTGGGACTCAGTGTATCCCAAATTTTTCGATTGATGATGAGGTCGATAAGCCGAACTCCGGAGCCATCCCAGGCGGGAAAATAGTAATAGGGTGCGACTTCGTAAAAGCGCATCTTCAGATCCGAATCCGGAGACGCTCCGATCACGCCGTCGATGATGCCACGCTGCAGCGTGGCATAGACCTCCGGGTAGGCAATCTTGAGGTGGGAACCGCCAAGGGCCGAGACAATCTCGTCGTGAAATCCCACAGTGCGAATCTTCAGGCCTTTCAAGTCTCCGGCGTTGGCAATTGGGCGCCTCAGCCACAGTCCAGGCGTGCCCGAGAGCGAGCAGGGAATTCCCTTTACGCCTGCTGACCTGAACGCGGCATCACGCGCATCACGGCCGGCAGAGGAAAGTGACCAGCGGATGAGTTGGGCGGTACTCAGGCCGAGTGGCGCGACGCCGGACATGAACTTGAACGCCGGGTCCATGCTGGCGTGATAGCCCATGTGCGTCCAGCCGGCCTCCGCGGTGCCCTTGGAGACTGCTCGTACGATTTCGCCAAAGGGAATGAGCTCTCCTAACTTGAAGTGCTTAATGCGGATCTGTCCGCTGGAAAGCTTGTTGAGCGTGCCGATGACGTCATCAGCAACTTCGGCCTGGCTGTTGTTGGCTGGAAAGACGCTCGCCAGACGCCAATCGAGCCTTTCGGTCCTGACGGGTGTGGGAAGTGGCGTTATGCGGCGCGTGCTGACAGCCAGCCGGTCGGTGCTGGTTGACCCCGAGGCGACCCGCTCACTCGGAGCCGGTACGCGAGCCGGAGCGGGAGGTGTCGCCGCGACCTTCTTCGGGGCAGTTACTGTCTTGTCGCTCGCCGGGCCTTGCAACGGCCATTGGAATTGGCCTCCGGACCATTGCAGCCCGATGAAGCCCAATCCAGCGAGGCCCGCCACGGCAGCGCCGATGCCGGCCAACCGCAACGCGCGCCCGGAGACGCCGGACGCGCCCCGGCGGCGGACCTGGCCGATGGCCGCCACGAGATCGGCCATGTCCTTGCCGTAGCGCTCGTGGGAGACGTCATGCTTCTGGAAGGATACGAGTTCCTGGATGTCGGCCGGCAGGTCCGAGGCTCTGGGCAGAGGCGCCAGCTGGCCCTCGCGGCCGACGCGAACGGGGATGATGGTTATATCCCGCCGCAGGGCCTCGGCGATCTCCTTGCGGACGAAGTCGTCCTCGCCGTCGGCCTCGCGTTCCTTGAGGAGTTGCAGCCAGCGCGGTCCCATTACGGCGATGAATATGTCGCAGCTTTCGAGGGCGCGTGCGAGTTCAATCTGGAACTTCTGGCCGGCGAGCAGATTGTCGACGTCCATGAATACGTTGGCGCGCCCAAAGCGCTGCGCCAGCCCGTCACGGACACGTGCGGCACCGCTTGGATCGTCGTCGCGTCGGTAGTTGACGAAGATTTTGGCCGGCATCTCTCCCCCGTACGGCATTGCTCGGACACGACCTGAAAGATGGTCGGCTTCAGGCCCGCAGGAGCTTTACCACCCAGGATGGGGAATGCGCAAAACTCTCTCAACCAAGCATCTTCACACTACTTTACATTCGCAACAAACACGAGAAACGGATGCCATCCAGAGTGTCACACGTGAGCAGCGAAGCTCACCCGATAACACACCCTGGAGGTTGAGATGACCGAGCAGACGACCACGCCTACCCCCGAAGCTCCCGAAAACCGCCCGAATGCCTGCAAGCGGCGCGGCCGGTTTGCAATATTCGCCGTCGCCCTGGCGCTGATCGCCGGCATCGCCGGTGTCGCCGTGACCAAGGCGGTCAGCCACGCGGGCGGGTTCGGCCATGGCTTCATGCGCGGAATGCATGGGCCGATGGATGCGGCCACGGCCAACAGGCGGGCCGAGCGGGCGATGAAGCACCTTGCCGTCGAGGTCGATGCAACACCGGAGCAGACGTCCAAGCTGGTTGCCATCGCGCAGGGGGCGGTGAAGGACCTGTTGCCGATCCGCGACCAGCTCATGGCCGGCAGAGGCGAGATCAAGGACCTGCTCCTGGCAGCCAACGTCGACAAGGCCGCGATCGAGAAAATGCGAGCTCGAAGCTGGCGCTCATCGATCAGGCGACCCGCCGCATGACGCAGGCACTGGCCGAGGCGTCCGAGGTGCTGAACGCAGAGCAGCGCCGCCAGCTCGCCGAGCGTATCGAGGAAATGCGTGAACGTCGCGGCCGCTGGGGCTTCCGCGGCTGGATGCATCGCGGCTAAAGTCCCGGCATGGACCGCATCCTGCTCATAGAAGACGATGCCCGCCTCGCCGAGATGGTCAAGGACTATCTCGAAGGGGCGGGTTTCCGCGTTTCGCGCGCCGGCTCCGGGGCGGAGGGGCTCGCCATGCACGACCGTGACGTCTTCGATGCGATGGTGCTCGACCTGATGCTGCCCGACATGGACGGTCTCGAAGTCTGCCGGCAGGTGCGGTCAAGGGCCGAGACGCCGATCCTGATGCTGACCGCGCGGGGCGATGCCATGGACCGTATCGTCGG
>JBJOGJ010000344.1:0-3245 GCA_046048295.1 Pseudomonadota bacterium
TATTCGAACACCGGATACGCGATGCTCGGCGTGATCATAGAAGACATTGAACACCGCTCGCTGCGGGAGAGCTTCCAAGAGCGGTTCGCGCGTCCGCTTGGGCTGACGCAAACCACGCTCCGTTATCCGGGTGATGACATTACTGTTGTGTCGGGACACGTGGGAGGCGCGACCGTAGACGTTCCCGACCAGTACGCCACGCCGTTCGCAGCGGGTGGACTTGCGTCGACCGCTGAAGATCTCGTGACGTTCTGGCATGCGTTGCTGAGCGGCCAGCTCGTCCCGACGGCAACAGTGCGTGCCATGTTTGCGGATCTTGCGCCGATGGACGCAAGCGGCCAGATGTTCTACGGCCGTGGGGTTCAGCTGTACGACATCCCGCAAGGGCCGGGCCTAATGCTTGGCCACAGCGGAGGTATCACCGGGTTCACGAGTGTCGTTGCCTACGTGGTCGCTGATGACATGTATGTGTCCGTTGTGTTCAATGACCAGAAGATCCCTGCCGAAGCAGGCCTATGGGCGGTGGTGCGCGCCGTGCGCGCAGCGAAGCAGGCCGGACGGTAAGACCAGTCGCATGCTGTGCTGCTGGCTAACAACCGATTGCAGCGGACGGCGTACCGCCGCCGCTGAACCGGAAGGCCGCCAAAGGACATGATCCACGTGTAGATTCTCCAGATCCCGAATCACCCAAATTGAGCCTAGACGCAAAGTCTCCTGAGAGTATCGAGACAAACCGCACCGCTTTGCTTGCAACTGGAAGCATCGCGCGACGGCGCATGCGCGTCGCCGGCCGAATGCTCGGCTCACTACTGCTGGGTGGGGTAGCGATTCTTGGCTCCATTCTGATCTTTCGACAAGGCCTGCTGCCGCTGATCGAAGCAGTGTTCCACCCCGGACCTGACTTGCTCAGCGTCCTTAGGCGCACTGGCATCCTTCTGACGGCAGTGGCGGGCTACTGGGCGTTCGTGCACTGGCATGAAAAGCGCGAAGCAACCGAGCTGTATCTTCGGCCGATTCACCTGATGCTTGGCGGCGCCAGCGGCGCTGCCATGGTGGCGCTGCCGATGGCCGTGCTATTCGCTCTGGGCGTCTACGAGAAGGTACTGTTCCGCGGCGCCACGCCTGCGCTGCTCGGCGTAGCAGCGCTAATCGGCATCGCGGCTGTCTTGGAAGAGCTGGCTTACCGCTGTCTGCTGTTCCGGATCTTGGAACGGGCCTGGGGAACGACGCTGGCGTTGGTAGTACAAGCGGTGGTGTTCGCCGTGCAGCACTTGGAAAACGTCGAACAAGGTGGGATCAGCGATGTGGTGACAATGCTGGTATCAGTGACTTTGCTGGGCCTGCTCTGGGGCGGGGTGTTTGTCCTGGCGCGCAACCTGTGGGTGGTGGCCGCCAATCACGCGGCATGGAACTTCACCATCCTGCTCAGTGGCGTGCCGCTTTCCGGCATTGAGGACTGGCGCAAGTTGGCGCCACTCGAAAGCCGCTTTGCCGGGCCCGACTGGCTGACCGGCGGGATGTTCGGTCCAGAGAGTTCGTTGCTGGTGATGGCGTCGACCACCGTCGCGGTTGTGCTGCTGCTGCGCGCGGCACGGCGACGCGGTGCCTACTTCGTGCCGGTGGCCTATGTCGATGCGATGCCTACGAAACCCTGACAGACCCCCATCGCGGCCTGGCAACGGCAAGCAGCGGACGCACTTCGCGCGGCGCTGATGACAAGCGTCAGGCTGCAAATCACACACCCAGTTCGAACTGCCATGCAGCCCTCCGCCGATGTTGCTCCGACCGACTTCGACTTCATGGCTGGAAGCTGGGCCGTGCTGCACCGCCGCTTGAACAGCCGGCTCCAGGGCTGCACCGAGTGGACAGAGTTCACCGGCACTTCGAGCACTCGCAAGATCCTCCGTGGCTTCGGGAACGTGGAGGACAACCTTCTCAACTTCCCCGAGGGGTCTGTCCACGCCGTCGCTGTCCGCTCCTTCGACCCGAAAACCAAGACGTGGGCGATCTGGTGGCTGGACCGTCGCAGCCCACGTCATCTCGATGTGCCCGTCGTAGGCAAGTTCAAAGGCCGTGCCACCTCGATCCCGCTCGGGAATGCGTCGGTCGACGTGGTGGTCTCGGGACTGGTGCTGAACTTCGTTCCAGATCAGCACGCCGCGCTCCTCGAGATGGCCCGTGTGACCGGCAAGGGCGGCACGATCGCCGCGTACGTTTGGGATGACTCCGGAAAGAAGGAGCTCATGCGGCTCTTCTGGGATGTGGCGAGCAAGCTCGACGCGGACGCCGCAAAGCTGGACGAGGGTGTCCGCTTCCCGCTGTGCCGCCCGGAGGCGCTCGCGGAACTCTTCGCCAGCGCCGGATTGAAAGAAGTAGAGGTCGCGGCCATCGACATTCCAACGTCGTTTGCGAATTTCGATGACTACTGGCAGCCCTTCCTCGGCGGGCAGGGCCCGGCACCGGCGTACGCCATGTCGCTCGACGAGTCAGCGAGGGTGCGGCTGCGGGACCACATGCACCAGCGCCTGCCAACAGAAGCAGACGGCTCGATCTCACTGACAGCGCGCGCTTGGGCCGCCCGCGGTTCTCCCGCGCCGGCGGCCCACGGCGGCCGGTCGACTGGCACGTCCAGCGGTGCTCGTTGACGCATGACCACTCTGCGGATCGCGGGCGGCACCGTGCACGAGCTTCCGGCGGATTTCCGGAAAGCCATCGAGTCCAGTGCCGCCGCGAAGAGAGTCTGGACCGACATCACCCCACTGGCGCGAAACGAATGGATCTGCTGGGTCACATCGCCCAAGAAGGAAGGGACCAGGAAGCGTCGCATCGAGGTCGGCATCGACAAGTTGCGCGGCGGCATGCGCAGGCCCTGCTGCTGGCCCGGGTGCCCGCACCGGTGAGGCCTGCAGGGACGCTAGTCGTCCGGTTGTGTTGAAGGGGATGCCCACAAATGAGCGTGTCGCCCCGTTCCGTGAGAACGTACTCGATTGAAGTCGTCTCGTCGCCCGAGTTCGGCGAGTTCGTTGAGTACTTGAACGAGCATCTCCGCGAGAACGGAACGGCTGAAGCAGGGTACTTCCAGCCGTTGTCGCGCAGTACCCTATCTTTCCCGGCTGAGCGACAGGCTGCATTCCGCGCCGGGCTGGAGGTGGCGGTCGGCGAGCAAGGCTGGCGCCGCGCGTGACTGCACCGGAGCGAGAAGGCCGTTGAGGCATGGCGAACCCTTCGGACTCATTGGGACAAAC
>JBJOGJ010000345.1:0-3227 GCA_046048295.1 Pseudomonadota bacterium
TAGAAGAATATTGCCTAGCATATTAATTTGTCGCAGCCAGAGTTTGGGCAGATGGCGTGATCGTCGCTGGTCCGGCTGGTGGCGATGCCGACGCCCTGAGAGGCGTCCTGGGGAGTAGAGAGGGTGGCCAACCAGAGGCAGGGGACGTCAGCGCAAAAGAATGGTGTCGCGACGCTGCAAAGTCGCGTTCAGCGGGCAGCGGACATTGCTTGTGGGGCGGAGAAGTTCAATTTTGATCCGTTGCGGACTTCACGCAATTGCGCCCAATTGCTGGCCCATATTTGATCTATGGACCAAGTGAACCTCCGAGAATTCAGCAAGTATCAATAGGGCGATCCAGTCGGATTCCTTGTCGAACTTCGAGAAATGGAAGCTGCGTTGCCCGACGCAGTCCCAACCAAAGCGCGTAGATTAAGGACCAACAAACTCAATCGTGAACGAGAGATGCGCGACGCAGCGCTCTTCTGCGTCGGTATTAGCGCCTGGATGGGCGTGCCCGTTCGATTTGCACCCGTAGAGACCGCAGATTTCGATTTTGTCGCCACTTGGTTTGCAGGTGATACTCAGCACTATTGCCCAGTGCAGTTGAAGGAACTGGTGCGAGAAGATTTGAATTCCAAGCAATCAATTGACGACCTGTTCGAGAAGCTGTCGAAATACTCGGACATCCATGAGCTGACTGTTGTTATTCGATGGAACCGAAGTGGCCGCTTCGATCCCGCGAGTCTCGCATTGCCTCAAGATATTAAACTGGGCGGACTGTGGGTGTTTGGGTGCATTTCTCCCGATCAATCGCAGTGGGCCATATGGGGAAACTTCGCGATAGAAGGTAGCGATCCGTACGGCACCGCATACAACTATCCGAGTTGACGCTCCACACAGCCGTACATGGCCCGTCTCGACGGGTCCATATTGCAACGCCATGGCAGCTTTCACCAAAACAGCGGACATATAGGCAAGTGATGGTTCAGCAGCCTATGGCCCCGTAATGGGGTCCCCCCCATTACACCCCATGTGCCGCCGCAACGAGCGGGTCGTGCTCCATGTCGTCGTCCTTCACGGCGCCGATGAGGTCGGAGACCTTCTCGATGCCGCGCTCGTCGCACCACGCCTCGAGATCGTCGATGATGGTGATCAGCGCGGTCGGGTTGCGGAAGCCGGCGTAGCCGATGCCGACGGCGGAAGCGCCAGCGAGCATGTATTCGACCACGTCCTCCGCCTTGGTGACGCCGCCGATGCCGATGATCGGGATCTTCACCTCCTTGGCGACCTGATAGACCATCCTCAGCACGATCGGCTTCAGGGCCGGCGAGACGAGGCCGCCGAACTTGTTGCCGAGCGCCGGGCGGAAGTTGTCCGTCCGGATCTTCAGCGACAGGAAGGTATTGGCGATGACGAGGCAGTCGGCACCGGCTTCCTCCGCCGCCTTGGCGATCGAGACAATGTTGCCGGCGTTGGGAGAGAGCTTCGCCCACAGGGGCTTGTCGGTCCTGGCCCGGATCGCGTGGATGCAGTCGCGGGTGTAGTCCTCGTGCATCGCGAAGTTCTGGCCCGTCAGGTTGCGCGTCGGGCAGGAGATGTTGGCCTCGATCACGTCGACGTCGGGGACGGCATGGAGCTCCTCCGTCAACAGAGCGAACTCCTCGATGTTGTCGGACGAGCAGGAGACGATGAGCGGCGGCTTGAACTTCGCGTACTCGGGGACGATGTGATCGACGAAGTACTCGATGCCCTTGCCCGGCAGGCCAATCGACTGGATGATGCCGGCTTCGGTCTCGGCCATGCGTGGGGTCGGGTTGCCAAGGCGCGGTTCGCGGCAGATCGTCTTGGCGACGAGGCCGCCAAGGCGATTGAGGTCGATGACATCGTTGTATTCCCAGGAAAACGCGCCGGATGCCGGCGTCACCGGGTTCTGCAACGTGATGTCGCCGATCTTGACGGAAAGATCTACCATCCTACAGCCTCCTGCATGTTGAAGACGGGACCGTCGCGGCAGACGCGCTTCAAGGTCTTCTCGCCGTTGATTTCGAAGGTGCGCATGCAGACGTAGCAGGCGCCGAAGCCGCACACCATGATCTGTTCCATCGCCACCTGGCCGGCAATTCCATGCTCCTTGCCGAGCTTCTGCATGAGCTTCAGGAGCCGCGCCGAGCCACAGGTGAAGAAAGCGTCGGCCTTCTTCGCCGTAATGAGGCCCATGAGAATCTTCTCGACATTCTCGACATCGCTGGTGCCGTCGGAATCCAGAACGGTAACGACGTCGGCGCCGAAGCTCTCGAACAGCTCGCTCGACATCACGACGTCCGGATTGCGCGCCGAAAGGATGGCCGTGATGCCGACGTTGGCATCTGCCGCGAGCTGAGAGAGGGGCGCAAGGGTTGCAAGCCCGACACCGCGGCCGAGCACGACGATGTTCTTCCACGCGGGATCGAGGGAGAAGCCCTTGCCGAGAGGGCCGGCAATGTTGAAATCGTCGCCAGCAGCCAGCAGCGCCATGCCGCGCGTGCCGCGCCCCTCGCACTTGTAGAGGAACTCGATGCGGCCCTTCGGCCGGTCGACGCGGTAGACGCTCATCGGCCGGCGCATCCACACTTCCGCTCCGTCCGGCGAGGGGCACAGGAGGTGGAAGAACTGGCCGGCGTAGGCGTCGAGCGCCCGCGCATGCACGTCCAGGATGAGGTGCTTGTATTCCTTGTTTACCCAATCGTTCGAGACCACCTTGGTCAGGAACTCGCCAACGAGGCGCTCGGGGAAGGGATCGCTATCGCCCGGCCTGAGCGCCGAGTCGGTGTACTTCTCGCAATGCTCGTAGTTCATCTTGGCAGAATTCTCGCTTTCTTTGCATTGGCTCTGGCACCGTTCCAGGCACGTGGAGTTAAAGGACACGCCCGCGGACGTGTCAATCGGCAGGCCGGCCAAACAACAGCGTTACATTGATGCGGTGGTTCTCGAAGCCGGTAGCGAAGCTGGGGCGGTCCGAGCCGTGGAACAGGCGGGAGGGAAACAGGACCGCGCGGTTCGAGGCGTACGGGATGGTTACCGCGTCTGCCGCTTGGTCGCGTGCGAAGGCTGCGATGCGGGACCTGTCGGCGTCGTAGCCGGTGATACGCCATTCGGCTGGCGGCGGGGTCCGGTAGACCACGAGGCCGCCGCGGGCCGGATCGAGGTTTGCGGCATCCGGGGTGATCCAGAAGTTGAGGCTCAACGCGGCGTCGTCGGCGTGGAGG
>JBJOGJ010000346.1:0-3223 GCA_046048295.1 Pseudomonadota bacterium
TTCTTGCTGTAGGAAAATGCGGCTCCCCACCCGTCCGCGATACCGGCCTCGGTGCGCTCGTCAACCTGCCAAAGCGTGAGATGGACATTGTTCTCGATACGGGTCTCCCAGGAGCCGTACCAACCCACCTCGATGTGCTTGAAGGCTTCTCCATCGTCGAAAAACGCATCGACACTGTCCCACGGGTCGCCCGGGTCGCCATTGGCATCGGCAAGGCCGGCCAACACATAATAGTGATCCGCAAAACGCCAACGAATCGCGGCACCGAACCCCTGGTCGGGCGCCGGGATCGTCGGATCAGTGGAAAATGCCAGGTTCAGGAAATCGGCCCAGGGATTAACCAGGCCATAGACCCCGACGTAGTCGGTGACATCGACGATCCCCACCACGTAGGCGAATCGATCGTTCTGTAGGGACTGGTGCCAGTACAGATTGGTCAACAGCGAACCGGCGTCGCTGAATGTCACTGCGGTCAATCCCGCATATCCCACCTCGCCGCCCAGGGCCTGCGGTGCGATGTCCGTCCCCAGGCGATGACGGTTCTCCACCTTGAATTCGATCGACCCCGGGTGGTCCGAACCCTGACCAAGCAGCTGCCAGCTGCCAAACAGGCGCAGCGCGCCGCTTGCTGCATTCTCCTCGCCGGGGCTGTTGCTGGCATGCTGAAACAGCAGGTTGTAATCGATGCCGAACGCGAGTCCGTATTCCTCTCGTACCCGTTGCTTGAAATCATGGTAAGACCGCTGGGCGGCAGGTGCCGCGTCGAGGCGAACAACCGGCGTCTTGGGCCCCGCGTCCGACTGGATCTGCCCCCCGACGCTGCCCGGCCCTCCGAACGGGGCATGGTCCGCCGCGTCCTCGACCGCCGGACCCGCGGGCTCAGATGTTTGTTCAGCGTATGCGACATGGCAGGCGGCGCCGCATAAGGCCAATAATGACGCGACGAGGATACCGGCTCCAGGCTCAAGTGCGGCCGTTGTTCTTGCTGCCACCGCGCTCTCCTCGCTGAGCTCTAGCGATAGGGCTCCACCAGCGTAGGCTGCATCACGTAGCTGGCCTCGACCGGCGCCTGTCCGTCGACGTAGCTCACCGCCTGCACGGAATTTTCCGCTGCGATCTGGCCGTTCACCCAGACCGCGTCGTATAGCGTCTTGACCTCGATTCCCTCTGGATAGCGCACATGCACGATCTGATTCGCCGGCGGTGGCGGGGTGTGGATGCAGGCGCCTGCCGTCGGGACGAGCAGGAACTCCACCGCCTTCAGACCACGGAATTCCAGCGGTACGACAAATCCCGGGATGCGCACGGTTTCGCCGATCACCTCTTCGTTCACGCCGGCTACTGCGGCACGACGCAGTTCCATGATCTCGGCGCGCCGGGCAAGCAGCCCATCGACATCAAGACCGGACGACTCGAGTTCCGCCCGCAACGTGGCAACGTCGCTAATGGCGTCCGCATCCCCGGCCTCGACCCGGGTCTTGAGCCGAACCAACCGACGCAGACCATCCATCTGCTCGGCGGGCAGGGCCTCGAAGGGGTTATCGTATTCGACCGGGGTCGGCGTGAGCTCCGACCACGAGAGCTCTCGGGCATCGGCCGCAAGGATCGGCGTTGCGAGGCACAGCGCCAGGGCCAACAGCAGGAATGGGACTGGTATATACATAGTCGTCACACTTTTGAGCGGCATCGTGCAACCTTGAGGCCAACCGCCAGCGTCGTTCGACAGACACGGGGCCGCCGCCAGACGCGCCAGCCGACCGGCAGTGAAACTCGTCCGCTACCGGTCGGCCGGACACATCCAGTCGATCGAATACAACGAAGAGCCGCCTAACGCGCCTGCGCGTCGCGATAGCCACGCTCGTAAGCCGACTCCTCACCCTTCTTGTGCTGATCGTACAGATAGCCGCCGAGAGCGCCGACCCCTGCCCCAATCAGCGCACCCTTACCCGCATTGGCGCTGAACGACCCGATGAGTGCGCCGCCTGCCGCACCGATAGCCCCACCTTCCGTGGTGCGACGCTGAGTGTCCGACATGCCCGCACAACCGCTCAGGACCAGAATACCGGTCAGCGCGATCGCATACCTTCGTGTACGCATGATGTTGACCCTTTTTTTCAAAGTCTTGGAACCGCCGCCTGACAGCGGCCGATACGGGGTTGTTACGCCAAGTCGGTTACTTGCAAGGCCAGGTCGCCACGGCGAAGCGAATGAGGTTGTCTACCGGCGCCTCGCCGAGGTACTGCGGATGCCCGCGACTCCAGGCCACGTACTTGTTGGCGGCCTCGATCCGAGAAATCCTCTCGGCGGGCAGACAGAAGTACGGTCGGGAATCTTTTCCGGCATTGATCGCCCGATGATAACCACCCACGCCGCTCAAGAACCCGTAGCAGAAGCCGTGCGCCGCTTCAGCCATGGGATCGTCCGCCGACACGGCACAAAGGTCGACCAGGTCCTGCGCTGAGCGCAGGTCGAAACTCTCCACCGACGCCGCGCCAAAGCATTGGAGAGGCAACAGCGCCGCCGTCAACAAACCCAGAAGTTTGCCTTTTTGCATGATGTTTGACCCGATAGCCGCGACCTATTTCATCAACTTCTCGAACGACTCCAGCGCCTTGGCAGTCGGATTGTCCAGACAGTACTCGATGAATTCACTCGACAATGCGCTGGCCTCGTCGGACTTGAAGCTCGTGGCCCCCTTCTTGCCGAGCGCATAGCCGTGCATCACGCCCAGTGCGACGCCCCTTTCCTCCCCTGACATGCGCATGATGTCCTTGCAGAGGTAGTGGTTCATGTCCACCTCCTCCCCTTCAGCCGCGCCGGCCGTTGCATGCAGAAGTGGAATGGTGAGAACAGCGGTCAGGATCAGAGAATGAGTCGGTTTCAACATGTTTGTCTCCTAGAGTCGGAACGTTCAAAAACGCGAATGATCAGTAACGCCGCATGCACGAATCGTAGACGCTGTTATAGATATTGTTTTTCGCCGCCCCTTCGCGAATGCCGCCACCCAGTGCCCCGAGCGCCGCCCCCTTCCCGGCTGAATCACTGCCGCCGACGATGGCCCCGAACAGCGCACCCTTTGCCGCACCGCGGCCGATCCCACCCAGGGGGCTGCTGGCACTGCGCGATGCGCGGTCCGCCTCGGCCGCGCAGTCCGCCGCGCTGCGCGCGAATGACGCTGTGTTCAACGACATGGCCAAGATGCCCACCATCAGCACTGACCACG
>JBJOGJ010000347.1:0-3217 GCA_046048295.1 Pseudomonadota bacterium
AATGTGCAGCCAGCGTGGCAGAGCGCCTCCAGATCAACCTTTGAAGGTGCGGATGTCCACGAAGTGCCCGGCGATGGCGGCAGCGGCGGCCATGGCAGGGGAGACGAGATGCGTACGGCCCTTGTAGCCCTGGCGGCCTTCGAAATTGCGGTTCGATGTGGAGGCGCAGCGCTCTTCCGGCTTCAGCTTGTCGGGGTTCATCGCCAGGCACATCGAGCAGCCCGGTTCGCGCCACTCGAAGCCCGCTTCGGTGAAGACCTTGTCGAGGCCCTCGGCCTCGGCCTGCTCCTTGACGAGGCCGGAGCCCGGGACGATGAGGGCATTGACGGAAGGATGCACCTTGCGGCCCTTGGCGACGGCGGCGGCGGCGCGCAGATCCTCGATGCGGCCGTTGGTGCATGAGCCGACGAACACCTTCTGGATCGGAATATCGACCATCTTGGTGCCTGGCTTCAGGCCCATGTAGGCGAGCGCCCGTTCTATGGATGCGCGCTTGTACTCGTCCTCGATCTTGGACGGATCGGGAACCTCGCCGGTGATGGCGACGACGTTCTCCGGGCTCGTGCCCCAGGTGACGATCGGCGGCAGCGAGGTAGCGTCCAGAGTGATCTCGGAATCGAAGTGGGCGCCCTCGTCGGAGTGGAGTGTTTCCCAATAGCGCATCGCCATGTCCCAGGCGGCGCCCTTCGGCGCGCGCGGGCGGCCCTTCAAGTATTCGTAGGTCTTCTCGTCGGGTGCGATGAGACCGGCCCGGGCGCCGCCCTCGATCGACATGTTGCAGACCGTCATACGACCTTCCATCGACAGGTCGCGGATCGCCTCGCCAGCATACTCGATGACATGCCCGGTGCCGCCGGCGGTGCCGATCTCGCCGATGATGGCGAGGATGATGTCCTTGGCGGTGATGCCGTCAGGCGCCTTGCCGTTGACGGTGACGCGCATGTTCCGGGACTTTTTCTGGATCAGCGTCTGGGTTGCGAGGACATGCTCGACCTCGGAGGTTCCGATGCCGTGGGCGAGGGCGCCAAAGGCACCGTGCGTGGCGGTGTGGCTGTCGCCGCAGACAATCGTGGTGCCGGGAAGCGTGAAACCCTGCTCGGGGCCGATGATGTGGACGATGCCCTGGCGCTTGTCGAACTCGTTGAAGTACTCGAGGTCGAAGTATTTTGCGTTTTCAGCGAGGTAGGCGATCTGGGCCGCGCTCTCGGGATCCTCGTTGGGCTGAGTGCGATCGGTGGTCGGCACGTTGTGGTCGACGACGAGCAGGGTCTTGTCGGGGGCGTGTACCTTGCGGCCAGCGAGGCGGAGACCTTCAAATGCCTGCGGACTCGTCACCTCGTGCACGAGATGACGGTCGATGTAGATCAGGCAGGTGCCGTCTTCACGCTGCTCGACGATGTGGTCCTCGAAAATCTTGTCGTAGAGGGTCTTGGCCACGGTTCGCTAACTCTCTTGCTTGCTTGGTTCTCATTGCAAATGGCGCGTCACCCAGGTCATAGGCGGTGTCGCGCCCAGGCTCAAGAATTTTAGGGAGCTATTGTCGCGTTGGGGCAATTGCCGGCAGGCAAAAATAAAAAAGGCCGGACCATCAGATGGTCCGGCTTCCAGTACTTTCCACACCTTTGCAGGCGGGTGAAGGCGTCAAAGGGAGGGTACGGCCTTCAATAGCTGTCCGTCACAGCTGTCACTATGAAGCACGCTTGCTTAACCTTCAGCAATCGGGGGCGACGCATGTTTGATATGCAGAAAATGCATGACATTCGGGCGTATGCCCAAAGTTTGCATGAGCTTGTTAGCCTGTCTCTTCAAGCTGTTAATTTTACAGACTTTTTTCTTGCGGTCGGACGCACGCTGGCGACCAGATAGTCGCGCAAGACCTGTACGCGCTTCGAGGCCCGCAGTTCTTCCGGGTAGACGAAGAACATCCTCATTTCGGGCATTTCTGCGTCGTCGAGAAGGGTCACGAGATCCGTTTCCTCCTCGGTCAGGTACTCGGGTATGAGCCCAATGCCGATGCCGGAGCGGATGGCGTATTTCAGGGCCATCACCGAATTGGCGCGGAATACCGGGACGCGCGGGGGTTCGCCGTCGAGGCCGGCGGTCTCGATCCAGCGGAGGTGCGAGAGATGATGCGAGGGGGCGCCGCCGTATGAGACGATGCGATGGTCGTTGAGCTCCTTGAGGTCGCGGGGAGCGCCGTACCGCCGGACGTAGTTTGCCGATGCGAGGGCCTGGGTCGGCAGTAGCGCCAGTTGCCGGCGGATGAGGTCCGGATGTTCCGGCTCGCGTGTCCATATAGCGACGTCAGCCTCGCGCATGGCGATATCGAGCTGGTCGTCATTGAGGATGATCTCGACCCGGATATCGGGGTAGAGCTCCATGAAGCCACGCAGGCGTTGCGTGATCCAGACGGTGCCGATGCCGACCGGTGCGGTGATGCGGAGTTCTCCGGCGGGCTTGGTGGTGGCGTCGGAGAGCAGCGTTTCGGTCGTATGCAGCTTGTGCATGATGTCGCCGGCGGCGCGGAAGAGCAGTTCGCCCTGCTCGGTGAGCACCAATCCACGGGCATGGCGATGGAAGAGGGCCACGCCCAGATCCTTCTCCAGGGCGGAGACCTGGCGGCTCACGGCTGACTGGCTCATCCCGAGTGTGTCGCCGGCATGGGTGAAGCTGCCGGCATCTGCTGCGGCGTGGAAGATCCTGAGCTTGTCCCAGTCCATTTCATGTCCTCGGTCGCGAGCAGGCCGCGTGCTCTGCGAATTTCCAGCGGGGCCGGAGAATTCGGGCATGGCGGAGTGCATCGGTTGACGGATCCGGGGGCTGCCGCCCCGCTTTTTTCTTGGCCTCCAGACTACGACGATCCGGCGACAACTCAAGAGCCGTCTGTCGGCCAGACTTCAATGCGACTATTCCGCGGCGGCAGTGTGACTTTCCGCGCCGGCCAGAAATCTTTCGGCCTCCAGGGCCGCCATGCAGCCCATGCCGGCAGCGGTGACGGCCTGGCGATAGATGTCGTCGGTCACGTCGCCAGCGGCGAAAACGCCGGGAGTCGAGGTGGCTGTCGAGTCCGGAGCCGTGAGCAGGTAGTTGCCGCGCTTCATCTCCAGCTTGCCCTTGAAGAGCTCGGTCGCGGGGGCGTGTCCGATGGCGATGAAGATACCATCGACGCGGTGGTCGGCCGTTCGGCCGGTCTTGACGTTGCGCAGGCGTGCCCCGG
>JBJOGJ010000348.1:0-3183 GCA_046048295.1 Pseudomonadota bacterium
CCGCAATCGCCAAGCTTGAAGCCGATGCGGCAGCTGCAGCCAAGCACCAGGCCGAAATCGCGGCCGAACGCGATGCCGCCATCAAGGCAGCCGACGCCGCTAGGACCGAACTCGAAACGCTCAAACAGGCCCAGGCCGAGCAGCAGGCCCGCGCCGGACAGACCGTCGAGGAAAAGGCAGCCGCAATCGCCAAACTCGAAGCCGATGCGGCAGCCGCAGCCAAGCGCCAGGCCGAAATCGCGGCCGAACGCGACGCCGCCATCAAGGCAGCCGACGCCGCAAGGACCGAACTCGAAACGCTCAAACAGGCCCAGGCCGAGCAGCAGGCCCGCGCCGGACAGACCGTCGAGGAAAAGGCAGCCGCAATCGCCAAACTCGAGGCCGATGCGGCAACCGCAGCCAAGCGCCAGGCCGAAATCGCGGCCGAACGCGACGCCGCCATCAAGGCAGCCGACGCCGCAAGGACCGAACTCGAAACGCTCAGGCACGCCCAGGCGGAGCAATCGAACGAGAATTTGGCCGCCCGCGAAGAGCAGTTCGAGGCCGATCTGCTGCGTGAGCGCGCATCCCGACGCATCGCCGAGGCCGAGCGTGACGAAGCCGTGCGCTCCGCCGCCGAGGCCCGCCAGGAGCTTGCGCTCTACCGCGTCACGCTGGAGAAGCAGGGTGCCGCAGCACAGACTGCACCGCCTGTAGTCGTCGCCCCGCCTCCGGAGGCGCCAGCGACACCCCCGGCAAGCCTGATCGACGGTCCGGCAATCGCGCGCAAGCCCATGGCAGCCAAGCGCCCAGCCTCGAACGCCGACCTTCTCGCCGCGACCGACAAGCCACTGATCATCAAATCGGTCGCATACATCACGGCGACGCCCGAAGCCGAGGCAGACGACGGCGCCAACAACGACGAAGAGAAGAAGAAAAAGAAGATGCGCCGGGAACAGCGGGTCGCTTCCCGCATGCCGGCCACGTTGTGGAACGAAGGGCTGAGCGGGCCGCTGTCCTGCACCATTCTCGACCGCTCATCGAGCGGCGCAAAGCTCGACATCATGCGCGACAAGTTCAGCAACCGCATCAGCGAGATTTCAGTCGGCGACCAACTGACGCTTACATTCCGATCTGCCGCAGAGAGCACCTCGGTGGCATGCAGCGTCGTCTGGATCTCCGGCAACCGCTGCGGCGTGAAGTACGTCGGCCAGTTCCGCAACGAGCCGATCACGCGGCGCAAGGCAACGGCGGACGCCGCCGACAAGCCGGCCAAGACATCCCGCTTCACGAAGAACTGGTAGCCCCCTACTCCGACACCTTCTCGACCCTGAGACCGGCAGCGCGGATCGCCGCGATGGTCTGATCGAGGTGCGCCCGGTCGCGGGTTTCGATAACGATACGGGCCCTGGCGCTCTTCGCCGGCAGGTCGGTGAAGATGCGCTGGTGGGAGATCTCGACGATATTGGCGCCAATGTCGCCGGTGGCGCGGGCAAGACGGGCAAGCTGGCCCGGCCGGTCCATCAAGTCCACGGCGAGCTCGGAGAGCCGCCCCGCACGCGCCAGGCACCGCGTCAGAACGCTCGACAGCAGGCGGGTGTCGATATTGCCGCCGCAGAGCACGAGCCCGACCTTCCTGCCGGCAAAGCGGGCCGGTTCCGTCAACATCGCCGCGAGCCCAGCCGCACCGGCTCCCTCGACCACCGTCTTCTCGATTTCGATCAAGGTCGCGACAGCACGTTCCAGTGCCGGCTCGTCGACCAGGATGATGTCGTCCACGTTGCCCGCCACGATCGCCTGCGTGACAAGCCCCGGCTTCTTCACGGCGATGCCCTCAGCGAGCGTATCCCCACCGAGCGGCAGGTCGGTGTAGCGCACCGCATTGTACATGGCCGGGAACAGGCGCGACTGCACGCCGACGATCTCGATGTCCGGCTTCAGGCCCTTCGCCGCAATCGACATCCCGGCAATGAGCCCGCCGCCGCCGATGGGCACCACGAGCATATCGAGATCCGGGACGTCGGCCAGCATCTCGAGTGCGACGGTGCCCTGGCCGGCGATGATGAGCGGGTCGTCATAAGGGTGAACGAAGGTCAGACCCTCGCCGTCTCCCATCTCGCGGGCATAGGCAGTGGCGTCCTCGAAGGTTGCTCCAGTCACCACGACTTCGGCCCCGAGCCGGCGGGTGTTTTCGATCTTCACGAACGGCGTGCCCTCGGGCATGACGATCACCGACCGGATACCAAGGCGCTTGGCATGGTAGGCGACGCCCTGCGCATGGTTGCCAGCCGACATCGCAATGACGCCTGCCGCGCGTTCAGCCGCGCTCAAAGCCGACAGCTTGTTCAGCGCACCACGCTCCTTGAAGGCCGCGGTGAACTGCAAATTCTCGAACTTCAGCCAGACCTCGGCGCCGAGCATGTCGGAGAGCGTGCGGCTCCTGTCCATGTCGGTGCGCACGACCGCGCCGGCTATCGTCCGTGCCGCCTGTTCGACGCCGGCCAGCGTCAACGGCTGTACGGCGCCCACCTCGGCCTTGGATTTTACCACGACGATCATCCTCCGACATGAAGTCCGGGCTGCAGTATGCCTGATTTTGCGGTTCGCCGCCTCTATCACTATCATCGCGCGCCAGACACAGGCAGGTGGCAATTCTTCGGAGCAGGACATGGCGAAAATTGGCTGGATCGGGCTCGGCGTGATGGGCTCTGCGATGGCGAGGCACATACTCGAGAAGGGCGGCCACGATGTAACGGTCTACAACCGCAGCCGGGAGAAGGCGGAGCGTTGGATCGCCGAGCAGGGCCGGGGCACCGTCGCCGCGACACCAGCCGAGGCGGCGCGCGAGGCCGAATTCGTGTTCGCCTGCGTCGGCAACGACGACGACGTGCGCGCCGTGACGACGGGGCCGCTGGGCGCCTTCACCGCGATGAAGCGGGGAACGGTGTTCATCGACAACACGACCGCGTCGGCAGGCCTCGCACGCGAGCTACACGCGGTTGCCAAGGAGGCGGGCATCGACTTCCTGGACGCGCCGGTGTCCGGCGGACAGGCAGGGGCCGAGAACGGCGTCCTGACGGTAATGATCGGCGGCGAGCCGGACGTCTACCGCCGCGCAAAGCCGGTCATCGACTGCTACGCGCGGGCAGCCAACCTGATCGGACCACCGGGCTCCGGCCAACTGACCAAGATGGTCAACCAGAT
>JBJOGJ010000349.1:0-3165 GCA_046048295.1 Pseudomonadota bacterium
GACGACACCGCAACGGTCGCCGTCGCCGTCGAAGCCCAGCCCGACGTCGGCGCCGTGCTCGCGAACCGCATCGGCGATGGCGTGCAGCATCTTCATGTCTTCCGGATTGGGATTGTAGCGCGGAAAGGAATGATCGAGTTCCGCGTCGAGCGGAACCACCTCGCAGCCGATCGCTTCGAGAACCTTCGGTGCGAAGGCGCCGGCGGTACCGTTGCCGCACGCCGCGATGACCTTGAGCCGCCGCTTCAGTTTCGGCCGATCGGCAAGCGCAGCCATGTAACGCTCGGCCATGTCGCCCACGAAGTGATAGCGTCCGCCGTCGCGTGTCTCGTAGCGACCTCCGAGGACCACCTCCTTTAGTGCCTCCATCTCCGGCGGCGCAAACGTCAGTGGACGCCCCATGCCCATCTTGATGCCGGTCCAGCCGTTGTCGTTGTGGCTGGCCGTCACCATCGCCACGCCCTCGACGTCGAGGTCGAACTGCGCGTAGTAGGCCATCGGCGAGACCGCCAGCCCAATGTCGAAGACTTCCCCGCCGCCGGCAAGAATACCCGTTATCAGTGCCTGCTTCACGCTTGCCGAATACCAGCGATAGTCGTGGCCGACCACGATGCGCCGCTTCACGCCGCGCTCCTCGAAAAGCTGCATCAGTCCGAGGCCGATCGCATTGAGACCCATCAGGTTGATCTCTTCGGGGAACAGCCAACGCGCGTCATACTCGCGAAACCCCGTCGCCTTCACGAGTGGCAGGCGCTCGAAATCGAGGGTGTTGGGCTTCAGGTCCTGGCGCGGTTTCGGCAGCATCTTCGGAGTCCTCGAATTGGTGAATTCAGCTTGTGGCGCAACAGCCGCCAGTCGGTAGTCTGCTTAGGTCATCGGCGGGGCGACGTCCATGCGTCCGTCCGGCACCTGCAGCGATAGGTTGCGGATTAGTAAACTGATCCGGTATCTGAACAACATCCCGTCAACCGCGCAACGTCAGGAAATCGCCCGAAAACTCGTAAGACCTCAGGCGCCGCAGGAAATTCAGGCCGAGCAGGCTCTCGCTCAGGACGCCCGGCTTGGCGACCAGCGCCTCGATGTCCCTGAGGACGATCGGGCCGACGGCGACAGACCTCAGCTTCACGCCGGCAGCATAGGCCAGGCCGTTGGCGGTGCGGACCGGGATCGAGAAGTTGAGACTGTCGGTGTTGATGCCGGCCTGCTTGGCGTCCGATGCCTTGAGCGTAAGCGTCGTGGCGCCGGTATCTATCAGCATCGTGATGTATGAGCCATTGACCTCGGTACGGGCGATGAAGTGCCCGTCGGGCCGGCGTCTTATCCGCACCGAGCGCTCGCCCTGCTCTCCGGTGGCTATCGTGACGGTCTCTCCCGGCGGCAGCAACTCGCCGGCCACGCGCTGGCCGAGGAAAGCGAACTCATGCCTGAACGCATATGCGGCAACCAGCAGCAACGCGATACCGATCCAGACCGCGATGTCGCGCACTGCCCCCGTAAACCTGCCCTGATAGTCCTTCAGCAGTGAGCCCGAGAGATAAATGAGCAGTGCGACGCCAGCGACCAGGCCGGCAAAGCTCGCCTCGTCGAGGCCAGCCACCGATTCCCCCTCACCCTTGAGGACGAGAGCGAGGCCGCCGATCAGCAGTACGATTATGGCAATCCAACCCATGCCGGGTATCCTCGTTCAGCACTGATGCGAAGAGAGACTGCGATCCGCATATCCTGTCGAAATATCATGATCGTTTGGTGGCAGCGCAATGGCCTGGCGGCATGGGATGCGGAATGGCTGTGGACGATCATTCGGGCTATCGGGCCAGGGCATTGGCTGCACCGGTCGCTCGACCTGCCTGCTTCAGACGCGCCGGGCGGTGTGACAGCGAGACAGGACGTGCGGGCTTGGCGGCCTGGACCGGCGTCCTGTGCCGCTCGTCGCCCAGAGGCTGCAGCGGTGCCATGGTGCGCAGCGCGCGGGCGGCCGGGAAGCGGGCAATGGCAGTGGTGCCCTTTCGCAACTCGGACCGCAGTTCGAAGGTTCCGCCGTGCAGCTCGACCAGCTTCTTGACGATCGGCAGTCCGAGGCCCGTGCCCCCTTCGGCGGTCTGGTGGGCAAGCGAGCCCTGTCCGAACGCCTGCATGACCTTCGGGATCTCGTCGGCAGGTATGCCCGGGCCGTTGTCGGCTACGCTCATGAGCTGGCCGCCATCCTCGCCGGGGGCGATGGAAACCGTTACGCGGCCACCCGGGGGCGTGAACTTCAGGGCATTCGACAGCAGGTTCAGGCAGACCTGGCGAATGGCGCGCTGGTCGGCCCAAAGCTGCGGCAGCCGTTCCTGGAAGTCGAGCACGATCTGGATGTTCTTGGCTTCCGCGCGCAGCCGCAGCAGCTGCTCGCAGTCTTCCGCCACCTCCGTCAACCGCACCGCCTCCTCGTTCAGGTCGTAGCGGCCGGCCTCGATGCGGCTCAGGTCCAGGATCTCGTTGATGAGTTTCAGCAGGTGTGCGCCGCTCTGGTGAATATTGGAGACGTACTCACGATAGGTAGGGTTGTCGAGCGGCCCCATGATCTGGTCCTTCATGACCTCCGAGAAGCCCAGGATCGCGTTCAGGGGCGTACGCAGCTCATGGCTCATCGTTGCGAGGAAACGGGACTTGGCGACGTTCGCCTCTTCCGCCCGCTTGCGTGCCACCTCCGACATCGCCGTCGCTTCCTCGAGATCGGCGATCAGGGTGTCTTTTTGCGCCCTGTACTCGAGCATCGCCATGGCGGTCGAGTTCAGGCCCTGCGCGAGAAAGATGAAGTAGATGTGGACGCCGACGGCCATCATGGCGAGCGCCAGGAAGAAGAACTCCTGGAGCATCACGAAGCGGGCCACTACCGCAAATGTCATCGGTATGGTGCCGATCAGCAGTATCGACATCACGGGCGAGGCAAAGGTCATGCGGATCGCCAGCAGGACGATCAACGACGCGAATATGAAGACGTGGGACGAAAACAGTTCCCCCTGCGAAGCGGTTGGCGCCGCACCGATGCCGACCAGGGCGAAGCCGGCCCAGGCGCAGCCGTTGAGTGCCTCGGCCATGACCAGGCGCTTGTGCCATACTTCGACATCCACTGTCGCCTCCGGCTGCGCCTGGAAGCGGCGGCAGAACTCCAGAAGAATGACT
>JBJOGJ010000350.1:0-3101 GCA_046048295.1 Pseudomonadota bacterium
CATTGAACGACGCATTACACGGGAATGGGACATTCAGAGATTGCAACATGTAGTCGTGCCAAGCCAGTACGGGGCTTCAACAGTGCCGACTCACATCTGCTTTTCCACACCCCCCACACCGCCCAAATGGGCGCAAGTGACATGGTCCGCGTCGTACGCCGGATCGCCAACATATTGCTGGCAATCGCAATTCCATCCACAGCGTTCGATTGCATGAACTCATCTGTAATCCGCCTTTTGCAAGCGGAAGCAAGTTGTGGATGGCGCAAGATCGGCGCCGATCTCTGATCGCGATTACACCGGAATCCAGCGAATCACCCGGCCACGCGCAGCGCAGAAATCTCGCGCCCAATCTGCCGGAATGCCTCGATTAGCCCATCCCCGTTGCTGGCCTTGAGCGCGCGGTCACCACTCGTCGCACAGCCGTTCAGAAGCGTCGTCGTGACAGGATCGTTCTCCAGCCGGAAGGCTATGGTGTAGACAATGATCCCCGCCGCCTTCGCGGCCGAGCAGGCGGATTGCGTCTTTGAATTCATCTGGTTGCGAAAAGCGGTATTCTGGTAAGTGGTCCCAAGGCGCCCTTCCTTGGCGAAGCCGTATGCGCCGAATGTAGACCTGTTGTGGTTGGACAATGCAGAGTAGGTGTTCTGGCCATCCGTCATCAGGACGAGAAACTTCTGGTTTCGATCCGCATCGTAAGCGCGGCCCTCCGAGAACGGCTCGCCGGGCGAGAGCACCCTTACCCCCCACATGACGCCCTCACCGATATTGGTGTTCCCCGACGCCCCCATCGCCGCGATCGCCGACTGTATATCGATCTTCGTGCTCGTCAGCGGCAGGATCGGACTGGTCGTGCAGGCATAGTTCGGCCCCGATCCCGACACCGAGGCGCCTGCATACTTGCAGACCCGGGACTGTGCAGTGACCGGATCGAGAGGATCCTTCGTCCAGCCCCGACAGTTGCCCCGCCGCGAGTAGCCGCCTGTGCAGGTCTGCGGTTGCGGCGTGCAGGCGCCGCCATCGTCCGTCAGATAGCTGTTGTAATAGGTATTGCCGGCGTCATTGTTCGAATCCGGCTCGTCGGGTGCAAACAGCGGCACGAAATACGTTTCCCCGACTCCGTCCGTCGCGGGCGTGTCGTTCACGTCGTAGGGCGCTGGCCTGGCCTCGACGCATCCCGCCCATGCGACACCCATATCGTCGAGGAGCTGGAACCGAGTCTTGGTCGTGCCCGCCTCGAGGTTCTCCCGGTGCAAGGGCGATGCCGCATTCTGGTCCATCCACGGCGCGGTTGCATTGATACTGCCGACGTTCACCGAACCGGCAAACGGCACGATACCGATTCGCATCCTCTCGCTGCCCTCCGCACCGGCGAACACGATGTCGAGCAGGTCTCCGGCAGCCGATTTGAGGTCCGCAAGTGGTTGCCCGCCCATCGACCCGGAGTTGTCGAGCACCAGCGCGATCTCAGCCGAGTTGAGGCCGCGAACGATCCGCGACGCCGTACCGATGCTGAGCCGCGTGATGTTCACACCCGCTAGCAGCGTCGTGAAATAGGTGCTGGCACCATGTGCAACGATCTCGCCCTTCTCGGCATCGAGCTTGAACGAACTCAGTTCGGCTGGAACATCGGAATTCGAATTTGCCTTGAAAAAGGCCTCTGCAATGGCCTTCCCCTCCAGCTCGCCATTCGGCAATCCGAGCTTGTCCGCCGCCGCCAGCGTCGCCGCATCCAGCGCCGCCTGTTGCCGCATCTTCTCATGCGAGCCGAAACCGTAGTCGATGGCCATCGCGGATATGAAGAAGACGGCGACGAAGCAGATGGCGAAGATCACGGCGGTAACGCCGCGCTCGTCGTGCGAGAAATCGTCCAGCAGCGCACGTGTATTGCGGATGGCGGCCGCTTTTCGAGCCAGATTGCGCTTCAGGGACGAATGCATTGACTGTATCCAAGGGGCTTAACGATTGCTTTCCGAAATCTAGCCGATCTGAAATTTAAGCCACGTAAATCAGCCACATAAAATTTTAGGAAAACCTGAGCTTTCGTGTTGGCGCCCTGGCGCCCCCCCTTGGCCCCCGCCGTGCGATGCCCTATCACGTGGCATCTGGTTGCCCGCCATCAGTGAAGGAAGCGGTCATGCAGGACGATCTCATCATCGCCCCCTCTATCCTATCTGCCGATTTCGCCCGTCTCGGTGAAGAAATCGCCGCAGTCGACAAGGCTGGCGCGGATTGGATCCACGTCGACGTCATGGACGGCCACTTTGTGCCCAACATTACCATCGGCCCATGCGTTGTAGAGGCCATCCGCCCAACCACCGCAAAGCCTCTAGACGTCCATCTGATGATTGCTCCCGTTGATCCCTACATCGAGGCATTCGCCAAGGCGGGCTCCGACATCATAACGGTCCACGCCGAGGCCGGGCCGCATCTCGACCGCACGCTCCAGCTCATTCGCAGCCTAGGCAAGAAGGCCGGTGTCTCGCTCACGCCATCGACACCCGAATCGACGATCCAATACGTTCTCGACAAACTCGACCTGATCCTCGTCATGACCGTCAACCCAGGCTTCGGCGGCCAGAAATTCATACCAGCAATGCTGCAGAAGATCGCCCGCATCAGATCGATGATAGACGGCCGCCCAATCCACCTCGAGGTCGACGGCGGGGTCAATCCCGAGACAGCAGCCGACGTATGCCACGCTGGTGCCGACGCGCTTGTTGCTGGCAGCGCGGTCTTCGCCAACGGTACCTATGCCGAGAACATCGGCGCCATAAGGAGCGCCGTCGCCAAGGCGCGCTAGGGGAGGTATCCTTTGTCGAGGTCGTGCGCATACCGCACTTTGACCTTGCCGGCGTCATCCGCGAGTGTCGCTGTCCATGCCAGATGGGTCCCACCTTCAGGAGAAGAGCGTGACCGCAGCGAAATCTGCACGGTTTCCCCGGCGGCCGCTGTTAGTGCCGCCGCCAGAGGAAAATACAGTTGCTCCCAGTGCGTCCTTGCTGCGCCGGGTGCCGTCGAAATAAGCACTCCCGGCGCCAATTGGGCTTCCCACCAGACCGCAAATCCATAAACGGTTGCCGCACCGTCCATCACCCAGC
>JBJOGJ010000351.1:0-3086 GCA_046048295.1 Pseudomonadota bacterium
GAGCGGCGAGCTGTTAACTCGCATGTCACTGGTTCGAGTCCAGTTCGGGGAGTTACCAAAGCGGGTTGGCCGAGAACGGCCAACCCGCTTGTTCATTGGTGCGGGGTGCCGGAACATCGATCCTGACCCGCTGAGGGCATCTTCGCGCTCTCTGGCGCTCTCTCGGGTTCTCGCATCAACCGCGTGCGGAGCACTCCTGAAGCGCCCTCACGCCCCGTCCCGGCGGCCTTGCTCTCACGCGCTCTCTGCTCTCGGTTCACAGCGCCCGGTCCAATGTGGCGCCCTCGAGACATCCTGGTTGACGGCGGTCTGGCTGCGGCAAATGAAATTGGTAGGGGAACTTTCGATCCCTGCCCCATGCCCACCGCCCCAACACCATCCATCATCATCGACCCTGCACTCGCCATCCGCATCGCCCGCGTCAAGCAGATGCGGCCGCACGAGCTGCGCGAGGCCTATCGCCATACCTTCGGCCGAGACACGACTTCGGGGAACCGAGCCTGGCTGGTCCGCGCCATCACGACCCGACTGCGAGAGATCGACATGAGCCACCAACTGCCAGAGGCGCTGGCCGTCGCCCGAGAGGTGGCGAAGGACTTCGGCTGCGAGACGAGCTTCACGAGCTACCTCGAAACCATGCCGCCCTGCGTGCCAATCCCCAGACCAGCCGAGGATGCGTTCGAACGCCCGCTCGCCGCCGAGGGCCGGGACCCACGCATCCCACCGCTCGGCACGGTGCTCGTCAGGCACTTCGGCGACCGCGACTACCGCGTGACGGTGACGGATGACGGGTTCATGCTCGGTAGGCACCGCTATCGTTCGCTCAGCGCGGTCGCGAAGGCGATCACCGGCAAGCACTGGAACGGGTTTCTGTTCTTCGGGCTCAGCGCTGCGCCACGATGACAGCGAATTCAGCGATTCAGATTGTTGGGCCCGGTGGAGGGCTGGCTTTTATCAAGAACCGCCTCAGCAACATCGATCGCCACCGGCCGCGTGACAACTCCGCCGTACGCCATAATCTCCACTTCGGCCCGACCCCGCGCGAGCACCACGTGGACCAATGGGATTTCTTGGCCGGAGATTCGGATCCGCTTCTGGCAAGCGAAACCGTGACAGTCCTTACTCTCAATCGGCTCGTATTCAGCGCTGAGTATCTGAGCCATCCCCGCTTGGGACAACAACCCATTCAATTGACGTGAATTGGCCTCTTTGAACGATACGGCAAGCTTGGCATCATGCTCGGAGGAGTGTTCGAACAGCCTTGTTCCCATCATCTTGGATTCCGGGTCGATCTTTGGTTTCAAGATAGATGCCCGATTGCGTACAACTCCCCGGAGCAAACGCTCCACGTCCTCCTTGGGGCGGTTTGCAAACTCGGCTCGAAGCCGCGATGAGGTGGCCGACAGGCGCAGTTGCGTCCAATCTTGCAGTTGGAAACCGGATGCGACGTAGTCGAGGCCGGCGTCGAAATTGAAAACCCTCGGGGGCTCGGTCTCGGGATCGAGAAACCAGTCAGGCCTGGATATCACCTGGAGATTCCGGGGCGGTTCACGGAATGCCCGCGCTACGGATTCAACTCCTCCCACCTCAAGAACACGGGCCATGAAAGCCTCGCCGTCGTGATAGGAAGATCCCACCTCGGGCGGACGTAATGGCATGAACTGTTGCCTCACAATATTGAGGCCGGGCGGGCTACTCCCGATGGATGATGTCATTCGCTCGAATGCCAGTGTCCAGCCGTTCTCCTTGCACACACGCCGTGCAACCAGTTGCGCATGTCCTTCCGTTACGGCGAGCATTGCCGCTAGGGATTCCGCGTCCTTAACGGCTTTGACCTGTTCACTAAAATTCCACATGCGGTCATCAGCTGCATGGGCAGCCTCGTGGACAAGAAAGACCCGCAGGCTGTCCCGCTTGGTCAGCCACGTGTCGCCTGTGGCGCGCGCTTGTTCCGCGAAGTTCTCCGGGACAACGAAAATAGCCTTTTCGGTAACGACATACTTGGCTAAGAGCCATCGGGCCGCCATTTTGATATCCAGTTCCGTATGCCCGTCGGAACCGGCAAACTTGGGAAACAGACTGGCTTGTTCAGCCCGGATCGCTGCTTCCACTTGCTGTCGCGTGACGACCCGCACGGGAACTTCCCCCCAAAGTTCCATGCCGCGGACTTTGCCGACCGCTGTGAGAGCGGCTTGAGCCTCCGCGTTGACGACTTCCCTGGAGACTTCCTCGGAGAACGGGCTGACGTCCATGGCGGACGCCGGCGATGTCGCGACCAGCAACAGCACAGCGGCGGCTCCGGATATGGCAGTTCTCATCATTCGGTTGAGCATTCTGCACATAACTTGTCTTTCTACAGAATCCCCTTTTGCGGGACTTTGCGGAGGATTTTACCACGAAGTATGGACCTAGCGAGTAGCAACGAGAACTTCACGACGGGAACGGGAGCAAACGCGCGGCCGCGCAGCCAGCAGGACCAAGAGCAGCTGGCTTTCTGGGTTGCCAACAGCAAGGCGACATTCGAGAGCACCGTCACCGAGCAACTGACCTACGGCACCACTCGCACCTATGTCACGAGCAAGTACATGGGAGCTGCACCTGTCTGGTTCACCGAGGTGCAGGGATCAAGCCATGTGTACCAGCCGGGCGCTGCGGACCTCGTCTGGACCCGTTTCTTCTCGCAGATCGTGTCTGAAGCGACTGTGTGCACGCCTTGCCCGGCGGACATCAACGGGGACGGCAGCGTCGATGGCGCGGATCTCGGGATGCTCCTCGCCGCGTGGGGCTCTGCGGACTCTGCGTCAGACCTCGATGGCAACGGCTCGGTGGGTGGTGCAGACCTGGGGATGCTCCTCGCAGCATGGGGAGGCTGTTGAGCCCACACGCTCACCTGCGACCCGAGTGCGTACGGGTTGGTTTCGGAAGGCGGTGGACGAACTGCCCTGATGCTGCACTGCCCGGTCGTTTCGATCGGCACCCCGCGCCGAGGTAGCGAAGGAATCGCCCTTCACCCCCTCTGGCGCGTTCAGAACGCCATCTAAAGTTCGAAGGCGTTTCGATCGGGGAGTTCAACCGGTCGGCCTCAA
>JBJOGJ010000352.1:0-3083 GCA_046048295.1 Pseudomonadota bacterium
TCAGCACGATGTCTCGTGGTTGGTGGCCGAGCTCGAGCAGCTGCCGGTAGGCGGCAACGCCGTCCTCGTGGCCGGCGGGGAACGGGTGTTCCGGGGCGATGCGGTAGAAGACGAGTCGGCCGCGTGTGTTGGCGGCAGCGCACAGGCGGACCAGCATCGAGCGCTCCATGTTCGGCATTCGCGCAACGTAGGCCCCCCCCGGGAAATGAAGCATGACCCGGTCGGTCCGAGCGTCGCGGGCGGTTACCCACTCGGCGTCGCAATCCGGCAACGGGTGATCATTCGCGAACTCGAACCCGGGTGCACGCCGCGCAAACAGGCGCTCGATACCGCCGATCTGCGCCCGCAGCCTGCGGATCGAGACTTCTCGCTGAAGCACCTGCTTGATCGTCAGGCGTCCGAGCAGGTTGGTGGTTGTGGCCTGCCAGCTGACCATTCTGCCCCGTCAGCCCTGGCGCCTCTCCACGAGTGCCCTGGCCCCCTTGTAATCGGCCTTGCCGTTGGGCAGGCGAGGAATCGCGGCGACTTCGACGTAGGCGCGCGGTCGCTTGTAGCCTGCCATCTTGCCCTGCACGAACTCGGTGAGCGCGTCGGCGAGCGCGGCGCCCGGGTTGCGCGGGGCGACGAGCGCCACGACCCGCTGACCGAAGCGTTCGTCGGGCACTCCGACGACCAGGCAGTCGGCGACCTCGGGGTGGCCCAGGATCACGTGCTCGACCTCCTCGGGATAGACTTTCTCTCCACCCGTATTGATGCACGCCGAGCCGCGACCGAGCAGCTGCAGCGTTCCATCCGGATTCCATCGACCCCAGTCGCCGATGAACGCAAAGCGGCGGCCGCCGACCATGCGGAAGGTCTTTGCGGTCTTCTCGGGGTCCTTGTAGTAGCCCACTGGCAGCGCCGCCCCGCCTGCGGCGATCAGCCCAGGCTCGTCGGAGTCTCTGGGAATCTCGCGCCCGTCCTCGGCGAAAAGGCGCGTCTCGGCCAGCGGTACGAAGCGCGCTGCCGCACCCGTCTGGCCGCGCTTGCTGATCTGCAGGGCCATTGGGCCCTCGGTGGCACCGACGCCGTCGATCAGGGTCGCGTCGAGCCACTCGAGCATCTTCTCCTTGACGCCCTGCGACCAGATGACTCCCGAGGAGATCACGACCTTCAGCGAGGACAGGTCCGGCACCGCGTGCTGCGCCTGCGCCTCGTCCAGCGCCGACAGCATTGGTCGGGCGAACGCATCGCCGACGATGACCGCACACATCACGCGTTCGCTCTCGACGGTGCGCCAGATCGCCATCGGCTCGAAATTCCGGTTCGGCAGCGTGACGCAGCGGCCACCGAGCAGCTGGAAAGGAAGGCTGTTGGCGAGTCCGGCCGTGTGCATCAGCGGTGAAGCCGGCATGACGACCGGCACGACCTGCCTCGCGCGCAGGGCCTTGACGGTGCCGAGCAGCTGGCCCACGTCCATTGGCGCCGAAGGGAGTCCGAGCACATTCTGCGCATAGATGCCCGTGAGGCCGGTGGTCCATGAGGCGACCTCGCAGACCACGCCCTTCGGCATTCCGGTGGTTCCGCCGGTATACATGAGGTGGTAGTCGGAGGCCTCCCGGCGGATCCGCGGGGCAGCCTTCGACGCTGACAGCAGTTCCTCGTACGGGCGGGCACCCTGCCATCCCTCGCCGCCATCGTCGACCTCGGCCACGAGCTTGACCAGCGGCGCTCCGGGGACTACCTCGCTGACGACAGCGGCGAGCGAACGGTGGTAGACGAGCGCCTCGCAATCCGCGTTCTCCAGCAGGTAGCCGAGCTCGGCACCGACATAGCGATAGTTGATGTTGAACGGCACCATCCGCATCTTCAGCGCGGCCAGGAAGGTCTCGTAGTACTCGGCGCTGTTGTAGAGCAGCAGACCGATCTTCGAGCCGGGTTCCAGGCCCGCATCGGCAAAGGCCTGGCCGAGCCTGGCGGCCCGTGCTTCGAAGTCATGCCACGATCGGTTCACACCGTCATGGGTCAGCACGGGCTCGTTGCCCAGCAGGTCGGCGAGAGCTTCGATTGCGTCGGCGTAGTGGAACATCGATTGATACCTCGGCAGCGTGCCGGTTCCGGTTGAGATCTTCCGTTCGGTTCAGGCAGCCGGCGCCGCCGTGGCGGCGACCGTCTCCAGCTCCGCAAGACTTGCCTCGAAATGCGCCATCAGCCGCCATGCGTCGGGCACCACGGCGGGGTCGCAGAGGATAGACAGGTTGAACTGGTCCACGTACGTCCAGACGGTCACGTTGAGCGCCGTGCCATGGGCGATCTGCCCGATCGAGAACCAGCTCTCCAGCTTCAGCTGGCCGAGCTTTAACGGCACGCGCGGACCGGGCACGTTCGAGGCGACCACGTTCCAGAAAGGCAACAAGCCGCCGCCCTTCATCTCGTTGACGCGATCGACGAGCTTGGGAACCAGCGGCGGCAGCAGGCTCAGTACGGCGGCGAGGTTCGCTTCGCGGGTCGCATCGGCATAGGCCTTCATCGTGTCCGCGGCTTGCTTGCATGCATGCAGGCGCTGCAGCGGGTCGGCGATGTTCGTGTACAGAAGGGTGTGATGGGTCGTGGAGAAGTTGCCGTCGCGGGTGCGCTCCGGCAGGGGCACGATCGAGAAGGGCACGGTCGCGACCATCGGCATGTCGGCTTCCTCGCCGAACTCCTCCAGCCGCAGGTGGCGGATCGCGCCGGCCAGGGTCGCAAGAAAGACGTCGTTGATCGTGACGCCCAGTGACCGGCTGATCGCCCGGATGCGTGCAAATGGAAACGACTTCGCCGCGAAGCTGCGGTGAGGCGACAGGCGCGTCGCGTACGGAGCGGGATACGAGCGGTCGCCCGCCGACGGAGGAAGCTGGCGGGCTTCCTGCTGCCATTGCGCAATGATGCGGCGGCCGGCACGGGCTCCGCGGATTGCGCCGGGCAGGTTCTCGGCCACCACGATCGGGAAATCGACCAGTCCGCGAGTCAGCAGACGCCACCTGCTCGGCAGGGCCGGTGGCCGCCACTCCTCCGGCTCCGGGTGCTCGAGGGTCTCGGGTCGCGTCTGCCAGAAACTGTTCAGC
>JBJOGJ010000353.1:0-3063 GCA_046048295.1 Pseudomonadota bacterium
CAGCCGGTATTCCGGTTGACAGCCCGGCATGGGGCATCAATCAGGTATGCGGTTCCGGCTTGCGTGCAGTCGCTCTCGCAGCACAGCAAATCCAGCTCGGCGCATCGCAGATCGTGGTGGCCGGCGGGCAGGAAAGCATGAGCCTGTCGCCGCATTGTGCACATCTCCGCGAAGGGCACAAAATGGGCGACGTCAAGTTCATCGACACGATGATCAGAGACGGGCTGTGGGACGCCTTCAACGGCTATCACATGGGGACTACCGCGGAGAACGTCGCTCGGCAGTGGCAGATCTCCAGGGAAGAGCAGGACAAATTTGCCGTTGCATCCCAGAACAAAGCCGAGGCTGCAAAGAAGGCCGGCAAGTTCAAAGACGAAATCGTGCCGGTAACGGTGAAATCTCGACGCGGCGACACGATCGTCGATCAGGACGAGTACATTCGAGAAGGCACGACGCTCGATAACGTTGCAAAGCTCAGGCCCGCTTTCGACAAGGAAGGTACGGTCACCGCTGGCAATGCCTCTGGCATCAATGACGGCGCTGCTGTTCTCCTGCTCATGTCAGCAGCCGAGGCCAAACGCCGGGGTATCACGCCGCTGGCACGGATCGCCTCCTGGGCACAGGCAGGCGTGGATCCCTCGATCATGGGGACCGGCCCGATCCCGGCCTCGAAGCGGGCACTGCAGAATGCCGGCTGGACGGCGGACGACCTTGACCTTGTCGAAGCGAACGAGGCCTTCGCGGCCCAGGCATGCGCAGTCAACAAGGGTGTCGGCTGGGACACGGAGAAGGTCAACGTGAACGGCGGCGCGATCGCGATCGGGCATCCCATCGGCGCATCCGGCGCACGCGTACTCACGACGCTTCTCTATGAAATGCAGCGGCGCAATGCGAAGAAGGGCCTAGCAACGCTCTGCATCGGGGGTGGCATGGGTATCGCGCTCTGTGTCGCGCGTGACTAGGCCGACAGGATGCAATTAACGACAAAGGGTGGCCGGGGCTATCCCGGCCGCTCGCATAAAATTAAGCTTCATCGCTTAAATCAACAGAGCGGATCTCAATTACCAGAGGGAGAGTGACTCCATGGCACGGGTGGCCGTTGTAACGGGCGGAACGCGCGGAATCGGTGCGGCCATTTCGATCGCGCTCAAGAATAAGGGCTACAGGGTCGCCGCGACCTATGCGGGCAATGACGAAGCGGCGCAAAAATTCCAAGCCGATACGGGCATGCCCGTCTACAAGTTCGATGTTGGCGACTGGGAAGCCTGCGAGAAGGGTGTGGCTCTGATCTCACGCGATGTCGGCCAGGTCGATGTGCTGGTCAACAACGCGGGAATCACTCGGGACGGTTTCTTCCACCGCATGAGCAAGGAACAGTGGGACGCGGTGATCCGCACGAACCTGGATTCCGTGTTCAACATGACGCGGCTCGTCTTCCCGGGTATGCGGGACCGCGGGTTCGGCCGAATCGTCAGCATCTCGTCGATCAACGGCCGCAAGGGACAGATGGGGCAGGTGAACTATTCCGCAGCGAAAGCGGGCCTGCTCGGTTTCACGAAAGCGCTCGCCCAGGAAGGTGCGTTCAAGAACGTGACCTGCAACGTCATTGCACCGGGCTATATCAATACAGAGATGGTTGCTGCGGTTCCGAAGGATGTGCTTGAGAGCAAGATCCTGCCACAGATTCCAGTCGGCAGGCTCGGCACCGCGGAAGAAATCGCCCGCTGTGTAGTGTTTCTCGCGGCTGATGATGCAGGCTTCATCACTGGCGCATGCCTGGATGCCAACGGTGGTCAATATATGGCCTGACGCCGGCCAAGAGCGATCCGCTCCGGGAAAGTGAAAAAGCGCCCCGAGTGGAGCGCCTTCGAACTCACAGTGTATTCAATTCATACCCGAAGCCGATTCTGCAGGATGCGCGGGAAATCATCGCGAGCACCGTCATCGAAACGTGACAGCGGTTTTGCTACGACCGGCTCGGGTGCGGGCTGTGACCTTATCCCCTGCATCGGCTCACCATTGCCGGCGAACCATGCCTCTATCAGCTCCAGATCATCGATTGAGAGATCGAGACCCTGACTGCGGCAGCGAGCAACGACAAAGTTATGGAAACGTCCAGCAAAGAGATTTGCCGATGCACCCTGCTCGAACCATGGATCGGCCTCGCTCACCACCTCCAGGATGAAGCGGACATCATCGCGACGGACCTCTACATTCCGTTCGGCCGCCCGGCTCATGATGTTCGATATGGTTTGTGCGCCCTGGAGATTGTTCTCGTTGATTTCCTGCGCCATTGCCACGAACAGCTTGCGGTAGTCGGTAGGCGACAAGATCGGCACCTGGCTCGCGTCGCGGATTCGGGCCATCGAGCGCTGTAAGGCCTCTGACTTGGAATCCAGGGGAATGCTTGCTGGTTCCGCATCATCGGAGAATTGGCGATGCTGCTGAACCGGGGCGCGCCGGTCCAGCTCCATTGTATCCGACGCGGCGCGAACTGGCTGTTCCGTTTCAGTAAACTGGCTCTCGCGGGGCTGCACCGTCTGCAACGGCTTTGCGGCCACAGGCTTGGGCTGTTGCTGAGGCTGCGATGCAATGGCGGGCGCAGGAGCCTGTGCCTGAACCGGTGCGGGCTGCGGTGTCTCACTCGCTACGGCCCGTTTGACATCATATGCCAAGTATGGCGGTTGCGTCGTCAGCTGAATTTCAGCCGGCAGCTCCTTTCGGAGCAACTCGAGGAAACCACCGGCACCCGCCCAGCTGCTGCCAACCGTCTGGTCATGGCCAAGAGCGCGCGTCGTGCGCTCGGCCAGGGCTTCCAATGGTACTGGCTGATCCGCTGTCCGCACGGCGTTGACCACGGTAGATATGATCTCATCGCGAATGCGCGCCTGGGCGACACTCGGGCTTTCGTTGGCGACCTGGGGTGCGGCCGGCGATTCAGAGATCTTGCCGTCGAGAAGGAGGCGGAGGAGGTCTGCTTCGCGCACTTCACCATCGCAAATGGCGGTGTAAGGGGCGGCGGTGTAGTCGTTGGCGTAGATGACAGTGTGACGCGCATGGGCG
>JBJOGJ010000354.1:0-3043 GCA_046048295.1 Pseudomonadota bacterium
CGCTGTCCCGCACGACACGAAAAGCACCCTGCGCCCTGATCCGCATCGTCGGGAACAGCTCCGACAGGAACATGCTGATCACCATCTCGAGCCGAATGAAACGGATGGTGCGATTGCCGGGTATGCACGGCAGACGGATGAACCGATCGAGCTTGGCTGGAATTGGGATAAGACCGTTCATGTCCTTGCCATCAGGCGCAGTCATGGCGATGGCCAGCGTCAGATCCTTGTTGTTGATGAACGGGAAGGGATGTGCCGGATCGACATTGAGTGGCGTCAGGACGGGAAATGCCTGCGCCATGAACCAATCCCCGAGCCACTCCCGATCCTTCTCGCCGAGTTCGGCCGGCTCCACGAGTTGTATGCTGGATGCCGCCATCTCCTGCCGCAGCACCCGCCATCTGGCCTGCTGCTCCGCAACAAGATCCGCGACGAATGAATTTATCCGGTGCAACTGCTGGGACGCTGTCAGGCCATCGACGCTCGGCTGATTGAAGTTGGCACGCACCTGACCGTAAAGTCCGGCCGCGCGCACCATGTAGAACTCGTCAAGGTTGGAGGCCGAAATCGATAGAAAGCGAAGCCGCTCGAGAACCGGGTGATTCGGGTTGGCGGCCTCCTCTAGCACACGCGTATTGAACTGAAGCCAGGAGAGTTCACGGTTGTAGTAGCGATCCGAACCGGTCGGCACTGCCGATTTGCCATGCTTGTTATGCTTGGCCTTGTGGCCGACAGCCTCCTTCTCAACCGCCTCGGATTTCGTCTGGTCGCCCAAGTCTCGATCCTTGCGCCGCTTGGCGTTCTTGGCACCCGCAGGCTTGCCGTTCATTTGCCTGCTGGTGGAACGGACGGTAGACATCAGGATCTCCGGGAATGTTGAGTTGTGCAAATTATACGACACGCATGTGACAGAAGCACTGCATTGCAGCCGAATCGAACGCTTCTTTCTACGAATTCACCTTAGCTTTTCATGGTTAAGGGATTGTAACGCCTCGGAAGCCAGGGCTCGCGTGACACGGCGATGAGTGGCGAGGGCCAGTTCGTCGATGCGCTGAACAGCGACCACAGCCGCCGCCCATGTGCGATCGAGGTGACGAGCGAGGAAGTTGATCGCAGGCGGATCAACGGCGAGTTGGCGGTCCGCGAACAGCTTCACGAGCAAAACTTTCAACAGCGGTTCATCCGGGGCCTCAATGCTGACGACAGGCAGGGCCCGCAGACGGGAGCGCAGGTCCGGCAGCTTCACATCCTCGATCTCTCCCGGTGAGACGCGCGACGTCAGGATGAGCTTGATGCCGGTTTCGCGAGCGAGATTCAGAAGATGAAAGAGGCACTGTTCGTCGGCAATTCCAGCGTCGATCGCCTCGACAGCACCCGCCCGGGCAGCCGACGCTTCGGCAACGAACTGCTCTGTCAGGCGGTCAGCTGTCACCCGTGGAGCGCCCGAGCGATCTCGCCAAACTTCGACGAGATGGCTCTTTCCGGATTGCGCCGGACCGACGAGCACAATAGCGGCCTGCTGCCAGAGCGGCCACGCATCGACGACGGCTACTGCTGCCGCATTGGAACCGGTTACGACGAAATCGTCTGCGCCCTGGGCAGAGCGGTGGGGCAGATCGAAAACGAGCTGATTTGGAATACCAGACATGGGGTTGTCGTTACTCGTCACTGCTCAGCCGTTATCTCGTCCTGCCTCGTTCACCACGCTGTCGGCCACCGACGGGTCAGGCTGGCTACCAGTGTAGATGGTGCTCTTAATGTAGACTTCGAGAGCAAAGCGCACCAGCACGGCCGTCGCAGCCGCCAGAGGTACTGCCACTAGCGTGCCAACGAAGCCGAACAAGTAACTGAAGACGAACAGGGCGAAAATGAGCCAGACCGGATGCAGGCCGATCTTGGAACCGACGATGCGCGGCGCAAGGAAGCCTGCGTCCAGTGCCTGGCCAAGTGCGAAAACGGCCAAGACTTTCACCAGGGGCATCGCCGATGGCCAATATTCCAGCACTGCGAACGTGGACGCCGTGATCAGGCCCAGCGCCCAGCCTACGAATGGTACGAAGCTGAGCAGACCCGTCAGAACGCCAATCAGCACGCCATACTTGAGCCCCGCAAGACTAAGTCCGACCGCGTAGACCATTGCCAGAATGAGGCACACGAGCCCCTGCCCACGAATGAATGCGGCAATCGCCGCATCGATCTCACCGGCGACGCGCCGAATAGTCGGTGCATGGTCACGCGGCATCCAGCGGTCCAGTTGCCCGACGATGGCAGGCCAATCGGAAAGCAAATAGAACACGACCACTGGCGTCACCAGGAGCAGAGCCAGGAAGTTGACGATCGCCATGCCACGAGTCCAGAGCGACTGTGCAAAGCTCGTGGCAAAGCCTGCAAACGTTCCGGTCATGTCCTTGAGACCGTCTTCAATCGCCTGGCGCAAACCATCGAACCTGTCGCCGAGGCGCTCACGTGCCCAGGCCTCGGACATCGCCTGCAGCTTGTCGAGTTCGCCTGGCAACGCAGCTGCGAACTGCTGGGCCTGTGCCAGCAGAAGCGGGACGACGATGACAAGCGCCGCGATCAGGACAAGCAACACCATTGCGACGATGATAAGTGAGGCAAGGATTCTCGGAATTCCAAGCCGTGAAAGGTGCCCGACAAGCGGGTTCAAGGCGTATGCGATGACCATGCCGGCTACGAATGGGAGCAGAATGTCCTTGAGCAGAAGGATGAGTAGCGATGCCAGAATGGCGGCAGCGAGCCAAAAGACGACTTGAACCTGCACCTTCATCGCCAACTCCCGCGCCTTGCCCCGACGACGGCAGCCGCAACGGCGCCGCCCCCCTATGCCTGACCGGCTGCCGGCGGTCCTGCCGCCATGTGGGCCAGCCACTCCCGGATATATGCCGCGAGCGACAACAGAGTGAAGGCAGCAGTGGTCCAGATCAACCCCAGCCTTGGGATCTCCAATTGAAGTGCATAGGCAGCATCCGCCATTACAGTGGCCGCCAACGCAATCTGCAGCGTCGTATTGACCTTGGATACG
>JBJOGJ010000355.1:0-3024 GCA_046048295.1 Pseudomonadota bacterium
CGGAGGCACGATCATGGTACCGGGCTGCCATTCGTAGCGCCGCGGTGCCTCGCCGTCGGGCCACATCAGCGAATAGCCTTCACCGTTCAAGATGATGACATGGGCGCCCGGGCCGTGGGCGTGCGCCTTCTTGTAGGTGCCGGTCTTGAACTGGGAAATGTGGCCGCCAATGGAGGCCTTCGCGACGTTGAAGCGAACCATACGGCTGCCGGCGCCGCGCTCGGATGAGTCGCCGACGCCAACGTTTACCGCATCGGAAATGTAGTTGGTCTCGAGGCGGAGGCCGTTCATCTTGCCGCCGCCGGCGAAATAGTCCGGCTCCCCCGAGAAGCGATTCGGGAAGTCGCGGTTGAAGTTGAACACAAAGTCGAGATCTTCAAAGAGGTTGATGACTGGTGGCGCATTGGTCACGGCGACGAAGCGTGCCGGCTGCTGGCCCGAGGAATTGAAGTGCTGGTGCCAGGCGTTCAGGGGAATGCCGAAGATGGCACCTGCCTGCCATTCGAACGTAACCTTCTGGCCGGCGTTGTTCCACACGCTCGTCGAGCCGCGGCCATCTAGAACAAAGATCATCTCCTCGAAGAGTTGGCGATGCGGTGCAAGCTTACCGCCAGCCGGGATCTCGCAGACGTAGCAGTCATTGGTGGTGCGGGAGGCGTCATGGTTGATGTAGATGCCGTAGCCTTCGCGCCTTGCCCAGGGCTTCAACTCCTGGGTCCGGAGGTTCGGTACAAAGTGCGCCGAGATGATGTCGAGGCCCTGGCTCTTGACCCAGCGCAGGTAGGGGGTGTCCTTTTCCGAGGCGAACTTGCTCGCCAGCTCTTCCGAAACCTTTGCGTCCTTCGCCATGGTATTCTCTCCCCTCTAGTTGCGGGCGGATTTTATGTAGCGAGCGAGTTGCTGTCAAAGCTCCTTCGCGATTCGAAATGCATTAACGAATCTGAGGTTGCTACACTATCGCATTCATCTGGAGGGTAATGTTCGTTCTTGCCTAAGGGCGCAAGTAAAGAGATGATGGTCGGGCAGGCGGGCTTGGTGCGCGCCGCCGGTCGTACGCGTGCTGATCCATCGCAAGAATGGGACGCCGTGCACGATTGGACGTGAGGAAACACCTGATGGAGAAACGAAATGCTCAAGACGGCGACGTTCGCGCTTCTCATGGCCTCCGCGGCACTCGCGGGGGGCGCGCAGGCGGCGGAAGAGTTCTTCAAGGGCAAGAACATCAACGTGATCATCGGGTATTCGGCGGGTGGCACCTATGACACGACGTCGAGGCTGCTGACCCGTTATATGCCGAAGCACATTCCGGGCAATCCGACGATGATCCCGCAGAACATGCCGGGTTCAGGCAGCATCAAGGCCATACTCTATCTCTATAACGTTGCCCCGAAGGATGGCACCGCGATGGGAATGATCAGCCGTGGTTATTCCATCGACCCGATCTTCTACCCTGACAAAGCCAAGTACGACCCGAAAAAGTTCAACCCCATCGGGTCGAGCAGCACTGAGGTTTCGGTGGGTGTCGTTTGGCACACCAAGCCGTTCAAGACGATCCAGGACACGATGGACCGCACGCTGGTTCTCGGCGCCACCGGCACCACCGACGATACAGGCCGCTTCCCAATGATCCTGAAGAAGCTGACGGGTGCCAAGATCAAACTTGTGCAGGGCTATCCGGGCGGCAACAACATCACGCAGGCAATGGAGGCCGGGGAGGTCGATGGGAGGTTCGGCTGGTCGTGGGGGAGCGTCAAGAGTCGTTCCCGGCAGTGGCTCGAGCAGAAGAAGATCACGATCCTGATCCAGATGGCGCTCAAGAAAGCGAGCGACCTTCCTGATGTGCCGAACATCATGGATTTTGCCAAGTCCGACCTCGACAGGAAAGCGCTGGAGTTGATGTTCTCGCCGCAAGCAGCCGCGTGGCCGCTGATTGCTCCTCCCGGGGTGCCCCAGGATCGGCTGACGGCTCTCCGGCGCGCGTTCGACAAGACGATGCAGGATCCGACTTTCGTTGCCGAAGCCAAAAAGCTGAGGATCGACGTCGAACCGGTGACGGGCGAGGAGATGGTCAAGCTCGTTGAGCGGACCGGCAACTTTGATCGTAAAGTAATCGAGCATGCGCTGCACCTCACGAAGTTCGAGTAGTGGAGGAGCACGTGTGTGCTTGAGCGCAGCCCTTTCCATGATGGGGCTGCGAAAGGTCTGGGCGGCATGGTGATCAGCGACAGGATTGCCGACTTCATCGTCGGTTTCGATCTCGGCACGGCGCCAGAAGCGTTGGTGGGTTTAGCCGAGGAGGCGTTCGTCGATACGATCGGTGTCATGCTGGCCGGCAGCCGTGAACCGGCATCGCGGATTGCCGCGGAGATGGTTCTGGAAGGGAAGACCGGCGCTGGGGCGGCTGTAGTCGGGCATTCCATCAAGACGGCTGTTCGCGATGCGGCGTTTGTCAACGGCGCTTCGACGCAAGCGCTCGACTATGACCTTTCCTTCATGAGCGGCCAATCGACGGCGCCTCTAATTCCGGGCCTCCTTCCGCTAGCACAGGTTCTGGGGCCAGGTCCGAAATCGTTGATATCTGCCTATGTCGTCGGTGCCGAGGTCTGTGCCAGGTTGGTTTTGGCCTGCCCCGGGCTTTCGACCAACGCGGGTTGGCATGGTGCTGGCGTTTTTGGGACGCTCGCAGCGGCTGCAGCGTTTGCGCGCTTGTCCGGCTTGGCGCGCGACAGGATTCCTGATGCGATAGGCATCAGCGCCTCGATGGCAGGCGGTCTGGGTGTCAATTTCGGGACGATGACGAAGCCATTGCACACTGGTAACGCCGCGCGCAACGGGCTGGTCGCGGTGGATCTGGCCGCGCGCGGTTTCACGGCGAGCGCGGTTGCACTCGAGGGGCGCAACGGGTTCTTCCAATCGTTTGCCCGCGGCCACGACATCGACCCAGCCTGCTTCGATGATTTCGGTTCGCGATATTATCTCGCCGATCCGGGCAACAAAATCAAACCCTATGCATGCGGCGGTGTC
>JBJOGJ010000356.1:0-3009 GCA_046048295.1 Pseudomonadota bacterium
CGGCGGACCAGCTGTTGCAGCCTTCCCACTCTCCGACACCGCAGCCACAGGTGAGGCACTGCCGTTGTTTCGCGGCGCCTGCATCGCAGATGCGTCTTCGCCATCCGCCAGGATGGTCGCAATTGGTGTGTTGACTTTCACACCCTGCGTGCCCTCGGCGACAAGGATCCTCCCGAGCAGCCCTTCATCGACCGCCTCCACTTCCATCGTGGCCTTGTCGGTCTCGATCTCGGCGATGACCATACCCGACTTGACCTGGTCTCCCTCTTTGACCAGCCACCGTGCCAGTGTGCCTTCCTCCATGGTCGGCGACAGGGCAGGCATCAGAATTTCCGTCGGCATTGTCCCTTCTCTATCCTCCAGCCAGCGCCCAGTCATTGCTCCGGGTCGCGCATTGCGCCCAACCGTGACCTGAGAGCACGGCATAAAACATCAAATCACCACATCGGTCCAAAGCTCGGATGGATCCGGTTCGGGATCATTCTGCGCAAAATCCGCAGACAGGTTCACGACATTCCGGATCTCGGCGTCGATCGCTTTGATCTCGTCCTCCGAAGCCAGCTTGTTATCAAGGATCCGCGCCCGCACACGCTCGATCGGGTCGGAGTGCTGGCGCACGCTGTCCACTTCTTCGCGAGTGCGATATTTGGCCGGATCCGACATCGAGTGCCCACGATAGCGGTAGGTCAGCATCTCCAGGATGTACGGTCCATCACCACTTCTGACCTGATCGCCGACCCGCTTTCCCACGTCGTAGACCGCCTTCACATCCATGCCGTCCACCTGCTCGCCATGGATATCGAATGACCTCCCCCGCTGCGAAAAGTCAGTCGTTGCAGCAGATCGTTCGATCGAGGTGCCCATCGCATACTTGTTGTTCTCGATGACGAACACGATCGGCAACTTCCAGAGCTTCGCCATGTTGAAGCTCTCGTAGACCTGCCCTTGGTTCGCCGCCCCGTCGCCGAAATAGCACCAGCAGACGTTGTCGTTGCCACGATACTTGTTGGCGAAAGCCAAGCCGGCCCCAAGCGGCACCGAAGCCCCCACGATGCCATGCCCGCCATAGAAATGCTTTTCCTTGGAGAACATGTGCATCGAGCCGCCCTTGCCGCGCGAATAGCCACTCCTCCGCCCGGTAAGTTCAGCCATCACCCCGTTCGGGTCCATCCCGGTGGCAAGCATGTGGCCATGGTCGCGGTAGGTCGTAATGACCTGATCGCCCGTCTTGGCTGCCATCTGCAGCCCGACAACGACCGCTTCCTGCCCGATATAAAGATGGCAGAAACCGCCGATCAGTCCCATTCCGTAGAGCTGTCCGGCCTTCTCTTCGAAGCGCCGGATCAGCAGCATGTCGCGGTAAGCCTTGACCTCGTGCTCCTTGCCCCACGCTGGAGCACTTCCGTTCCCACCGACCATCGCCACCTCGAGATCCCGCCGCGCCACTGCGCCAGATTGAATTATGCCACGTTCTATAACACTGGGTTCGCACTTACCAGAAGGCTGCGAAGCTATATTAACGATATTGCTTAAGTTGCCGAAAACTGGAGTGCGCACGCTATCGCACTGCAACAGAGTAATCCGCTCAACGAACCACTTGCTCATTGGGATAGAGCAGGCCCAGTGTATCCCGCGCCAACTCCTCGACCATGTCCTTGTCCGGAGGCTCGGTGGCCAGGAGTGACACCTCGACCCTGAGGCGATCACGCACGGCAACGAGCGCAGCAACCTCCCGGCTGATCTGAACTGATTTAGCCGTTAGGCGACTGCCGGACTCGAAGCCGTGCGTGCCACTCACTGCGTGATGCGCGAAATAGACAGCCCCGGCCATGGAAGCAATCAACACCAACGCTCCATGCCACCGCTGCTTTCGCATCACCGCCTGCCGATCGTATCGGGCCTGTCGAACGCGACACCAGCGACCCAGATCAATTTGCAACCACCGCAACCTAGCCAATTAGCCTTAATCGACGGTAAATCTCCAACGGCTTCTGGCACACTGCTTTGGTCGACACGGCATCAATAGGGCGGCTGCTCCTGGCCGCCGTCATCGGGTCCTTGAAGCGAGCCTTGCTCCAGCAGAGGCGTAATGCGCCGGACTGAAATCCGGGTCGGGTATCTCCCTCTTGTGCCGCGCCCGACAAATTCATCTCCATAGCCCTGCGTAACGAGGTTCTCCGGCGGGATGCCGAATTCCTCCGACAGGATCTTCGCAACCTCCTCGGCCCGCTGATCGGATAGTTCGAGCGGATCCTCCCCCGAGCCATCATCGAATGCATGCCCCTCGATGAGAAACACCTCATCGGGATTTTCCCGGATGATTTCTGACATCACCCGCGCCAATTGCCGCAACTTCCGGTGTTCCCGCGAACCAATCCGGGCTGTACCTTCGACAAATCGAAGCGTGGCAATATCGATCCGCCGCATCCGCTCCCGTAGCGAGACGCTCGATAGAATCTCTTCAAGACTGTACCGTCTCGGAATTGTAGCCACTGGATCCTCGTCGAGGGCATAGACCAGTTGCCGATAGTCGGCGTCCTCGTACTCGACGATGTAGTTTTGGTAGTTCGCATATGCGAGCGGCGCAAGAACGACAGCCGCCGCCCCAAGCCCCAGCGCGATGCCAACGCCGCGCCTGTAGAACCGCCGGTTGTCGATAAGGACGAAGCGCCGCCCGTCCGGCTGTACCCGGTAGCGCCGGATTAGCCTGCCGTTCCGATCGAACTCTGAGTACACAGTCCCGTTCCGGCGCCTCACGCTGGCAATGCTGCCTCCATCGGGCCGCGCCTGCCGCCTGGCCCCGGCGTTGAAGAAGCGCTGCGACTCGTTATGACGGACAAAATTTCGGTTGCCCCCACTAAAGATCACGCGTTCTCGCGCACCGCGCCGAACCGGCGCTGCAGCGGGGGGAACTGCCCGCCTGCCGGCATCGCCAACCGCTGACGGTCTGCCACGCTCGAGACGCGGATCACGACTTGGCGTCACCTGCCTCGAACTTGGTGGATCCTC
>JBJOGJ010000357.1:0-3004 GCA_046048295.1 Pseudomonadota bacterium
ACAATATCAGCCAAATATTGGCCAATTCCGTGACAACAGAGACCAAAACGTGTGAACCACGCCTGAATGAGAAGTTAATGGCGATCGCCCGCGTCCCATTCCTCTAGTACTGCCAAGTCGCCCTCCATGAAAACATGCTTCGCGCGCAACTTCAGAAACTCATCGGTGGGCAACAGATTACTCAGACACCAAACCGCTGCTGCCCGCACGAGCGTAGACGGATCGGCGAGATGCACGACGACCACAGGCACCAGCGAGACGTCTCCGCTGTTGCCCGCACCGATGAGGACATTGCGCATGAACCTGTCGCGCCCGGTGCGCTTCACCGGCGTACCCTTGAAGCGCTCGCGAAAGCCATCGTGGTCAAGCATGAGCAGATCACTGAGCGTTGGATTTCGCGTTTCCATTCGAGGGTGCAGGCGCACCTCCTCTGCCATCCGCGCAAACTTATTCCAGGGACATACGGCGAGGCAGTCGTCGCAACCGAAGATCCGGTTTGCAATTGGCTTCCTCAGGTCCCTTGGAATGTGTCCCTTGTGCTCGATGGTAAGGTAGGCGATGCATCGTTGGGCATCGAGCTGATAGGGTGCCGGGAATGCATCGGTGGGACAGGCATCGACGCATCGTTTGCAGGAGCCGCAATGATCGCCTTCCGGCACATCGGGCTCGAGTTCAGCCGACGTCAGTATCGCACCGATGAAGGTCCACGACCCCTCGTTCCGCGCGACCAGGTTGGTGTGCTTGCCCTGCCAGCCAAGTCCCGCAGCTTGAGCCAGCGGCTTCTCCATGAGAGGCGCAGTGTCTACGAAAACGCGCGATGTCGTGGCCGTCCGCTCGTCCAGGGCGCGCGCGATGCGCACGAGTTTCGGCTTCACGATCTCATGATAGTCCTTGCCCTGGGCATAGCAGGACACGATACCGAGCTGGCTTTTCCCATGATCGGCGAGCGGATCGCGCGAAGGCCCGTAGTTCAGCGAGACGACGATGATCGACTTCGTGTCCGGCCAAAGCTTCAATGGGTCGGCACGCTTCTCGGCATTGTTCGCCATCCACGCCATATCGCCATGCCGCCCAGCAGCGAGGAACTCCATCAGTCTGGCTCCCGCGTCACCGAGGCGATCCGGCCGTGTCACCCCACAGCCTGCAAATCCCTCGGCTCGCGCCAGTGATTTGATCCAGGTTTCGGTTCGTTCGTCCATGCTTCGGTTATCTGCCGCCAATCCGCTGCAGCTTGGGCAGTACTTGGTGAACATCAGAAATCGAGTTCAGAATAGTGCTCCGGCGGTTCCGGGCCGACGATGCGCTCGGCAAGCAGCGGCCGGAATGTCGGCCGCGACTTCATGCGCATATACCAGTCCTTTGCCTGCGGATAGGCATCCCACTCTATCTCGCCCAGGTAGTCGACTGTCGAGAGGTGCGCCGCAGCCGCGAGATCTGCGTAACTAGAGCGATCACCGGCAAGCCAAGGCCGGTTGTCGGCAAGATAGCTCACGTAGCTCAAATGGTAGCGAAGATTGGCGCGAACGGCTCGCATCCTCCCGGCTTCGGGATCTGGCGGCTGTACGGTCTGCGACACCAGCGGATAGACCTTGTCGATCAACAGTTCCTGCGAAACCTCCCAGTAGAATTTCCGGTTGAACCATTCCGCTAGCCGCCGCGCTTCTGCTCGTTCGGCTGCATCTCCGGGAAACGGCTCGATACCGGAGCACTCCCCGACCTCGGCAGCCTGCCTGTCTGCAACGTATTCGGATATCGCGTAGGCGCCGCACACCACCTCCCCTGTTGCGGTCATCAGAACCGGGAGTTCACCTGCCGGATTGAGGCTGAGGAATTCGGGCCGCCCCTCCCAAGCGCGCTGCTCGTGGATCTCGTAGGGGATGTCGCGCTCGCCCAACAGGAGCCGGATCGAGCGCGACAAGGGACAAAGTCGGAAATGCGTCAGCTTGTTCATGCCAAATTTCGCTCCAAAGATTCCCCACCCCTCGGGCTTTCCACAAACCCGGCCGCATGCAACTGGCGCGGCGCTTTAGTCAATTCCCTGGCGGCCGAATTCTGATACACCCACCTGGGCGCGATTCCACGATAAATTCGTGTTCTGATCATGAGGCAGGGTCACTTTGCATGCAGACATGGCAAGTCATATTGCTCGGCTTCATAGAGGGGCTCACCGAGTTCATCCCGGTCTCGTCGACTGGCCATCTCTTATTGGTCGGCCATTTCCTCGGGGTCAAATCCCCGGGGAAAACATTCGAGGTTCTCATCCAATTGGGTGCGATCCTGGCCATTCTGAGTGTCTACTTCGGAAAGCTCCTCCAGCTGCTCGTCGACATGCCCTCGGACGCGAGAACGCGTCGCTTCGTGCTGGGCGTTATAATCGCGTTCCTGCCCGCAGCGGTCATAGGCGTGCTGGCGCACTCGTTCATCAAGCAGGTCCTGTTTGAAAGTCCCGTCCTCATTTGTTCTACGCTGATCATAGGCGGCATCATCCTGCTCTATGTCGACCGGCTGGACCTTCGGCCGAAATATCACGACGTCATGGACTATCCCCCGTCATTGGCCTTCAAGATAGGCATCTGCCAGTGCCTCGCGATGATTCCCGGCGTTTCACGGTCCGGCGCAACCATCGTCGGCGCCCTTCTTATGGGAACGGACAAACGATCGGCGGCAGAGTTCTCGTTCTTCCTTGCAATGCCCACAATGGCCGGCGCCTTCGCGTATGACCTTTACAAGAACATGGGCATTCTCGACACGAACGACGTCCAGAATATCGTTCTGGGCTTCGTCGTCGCCTTTATTGCCGGCGTAATGGTCGTGCGCTACCTGCTGGGCTACGTCTCCAAGCACGGCTTCGCTCTGTTCGCGTGGTGGCGGATACTGATCGGCGGGCTTGGCCTTGGCGCGCTCTTCGTACTCGGCTGAGTGCGCTCGGTTACTGCTCAGGCTGCGTGCGGCGCCGAGGACGCAGTCAGTATTGCGTAGAGTGCCTCGAGAGAATTGGACGACC